>DAOUEJ010000135.1:0-2199 GCA_034430615.1 Anaerolineales bacterium
AGGCAAAGAGAATATCGCCTCCTGTGAAGAAATGTCGGGGCGCATTCAGGCAGGCATTCACTTGCTGGCTACTGATGACAAGGTGTGTTTGGCTTTTCAGCTAGCTAATCGGGCTATGCTGGAACAGCGCGCCCGCACCGATTGGATTCGAACCGATCCTGAGAAGCGTGACACCCAACCAGATCCCGGGGATTATCACCGCTGGCGACCATTCCAGCTTGCATTCATCCTTGTTTGCATATCCTCGATCAGCGATCCGGAAGATTCATATCGTGACATTGTTGACCTGCTCTGGTTCCCGACTGGTGGTGGCAAGACCGAGGCCTATCTGGGCCTTTCGGCTTTTACCATTCTCCTGAGGCGACTGCACGCCGAAGACAAGAATCGGGCGGCGGGTGTGACTATCCTGATGCGCTATACCCTGCGTCTCCTGACTCTTCAACAGTATCAACGTGCGGCATCCATGATCATGGCGTGCGAAATTATCCGGAGAGAGCAAGAAGAAGACATTGGCACCATTCCCGTCCGGCTCGGTCTCTGGGTTGGGCGTGGCGCGACTCCCAATTATCTGGATGAGGCTAAGCAAAGGCTGGAGCGCCTCAAGCAAGGAGATGATCTCTTTGATTCCAACCCCTATCAGGTGCTCCAATGTCCATGGTGTGGTACGGAACTGACCCCGCACGATTACAAATGCACGACGACTATGATGATCCATTGTCCCAACGATGAGTGTGAATTCAGTGAGGGATTGCCGCTTTATCTGATCGATGAAGATGTCTACCGAACGCAGCCGTCGATGGTCATTGGCACGGTAGATAAATTCGCTCGGTTGCCCTTGGTGGAGCAATCAGGAGCTTTGTTTGGCCTGACACAGCCGGAACGGCTACCGCCGGAATTGATTATTCAGGATGAGTTGCATCTCATCACGGGTCCTCTGGGTACGCTGGTCGGTTTATATGAAACCGCCGTGGATGTCCTCTGTACAAGAGGCGGCCTGCGGCCCAAGGTAATTGCATCCACAGCAACCATTCGTCGTGCCGCTGACCAGGTCGAGGGTATTTTCGCACGCAAGCTTCGTACTTTTCCTCCACAAGGACTGGATATTCGTGACTCGTGGTTTGCACGTGAAGTCCCGCCAGAAGTCCAACCCGGGCGTATGTTTGTGGGCGTTCACGCACCGGGCAAGAGTATGAAAACCACCTTGCTGCGTGTATATGCCCTGCTACTCCAGCGGATCAGTGAGCATCAATCACCGGAAGAATTACGCGACCCGTACTGGACGCTTGTGGGCTACTTCAACAGCCTGAGGGAACTCGGTGGGGCGGTTCGGCTGGTCGATGACGACGTTCATGCTCGCATGAAGGTCATTCGCAGTGCCGGGCACGACGTCCGGGAGCTGGATGCTCCGCAGGAATTAACAAGTCGAATAAGTTCGAAAGAAATCCCTCAGCGTCTGAAGGAAATGTTCTTCACTTTGCAGGATGGATATCCGATCGATGTGTTGCTGGCGACGAATATGATATCCGTTGGTGTCGATGTGGATCGATTGGGTCTGATGGTCGTGAACGGCCAGCCGAAACTGACCTCTGAATATATTCAGGCGACAAGTCGTGTAGGCCGAAAATTCCCCGGTTTAATTGTTACCCTCTATAACTGGTCGCGCCCTCGGGATCGATCGCACTATGAGCGTTTCCTTGATTACCATGCCTCGCTCTACAGCCAGGTTGAAGCATCCAGTGCGACGCCTTTCTCCAGCCGTGCACGTGATCGGGGATTGCATGCCATCTTCATCCTGTTGCTCCGACATTTAGACAGGAACATGAGGCCAGAGGATGCCGCCGGAAAGTTCAATCCGCAAAATCATCTTGTGGAAGAAATCAGGGAGCTGATTCGTGCCCGGGTTGAATATGTCGACGAATCAGAAAGGGAAGCTACGCTGAATCAGCTTGATGAAGTTGTGGAAGCATGGGTTGAACTTACACAGGAAAGGGATCTCGTCTATGGACAGAAATGGAAAGAACCCTTTGATCCGCATTTGATGGGGTCAGCAGAACCCACACAGATTACGGACGCCAGAGCGTTCGCTACGCTGAACTCACTGCGTGAAGTTGAGGGTGAATCTGAAATCAAAATACTGCAGCCCGGGGGTGAGAAATGAAGGGCCCTAGCAGAAAACTTCGCCGCAGTCAGGCAATAACA
>DAOUEJ010000136.1:0-2297 GCA_034430615.1 Anaerolineales bacterium
GCTTTCCTCCATGTCCATGCAGTTCGGATCAATAGGGTGGATGGCGTCGAATCCGATCTCGACCAGATCGGGGAGCACCTCGACGATACGGCCATCGGAGTGCAGTAAAAGGGGCAGATCCTTCGATTCGGTCAGCCGGCGGAGCTCTCGATAATAAGGGAAGAAATATTTTCGAAGTAGCTTTGGATTGACCAGTGTGCCTGTGCGGTGCCCGAGATCATCATTCACCCAAATTCCACCTACTGCGTCTGTGCGAACGAGCTTTTCGACAACAGCGTACTGGAGTTCGATCACCTTGCGGGTGACTCGCTGGAAAAATTCACTCTCCGTTGCCATCTCAACGAACGCGTTCTCGAAGCCCAGCAGGAGTAGGACTGATGAGAAGACAGCGCCGGAGAAGCAAAGTGTGCCCATCCCTGGGGGGAGATGTTCGGTGGCAGACTGTAAGGCTAAGGTGTCAAAGTCATCGGCTTTGGGCCACGGGAATTGCTCCAGATCAGCCATATCGCGGAGAATACCCTGACCGGCCGGCGCCCACGATCGAGTGCCTCCCGACGGGTTGACGGCTGTAAGTCGCTGCGAAGAAAGTCGTTCAATCGCAAAGGATTTCGCGGCCGCAATGGGGGCCGGGTCAGGTCTTTCCGACTCGAAACGCCCGGTTTGTTCGTGGTGAATAGCTGCGTCAATCACTGTGCGCAGCCCGGCTTCTAAAGGAACGAAATCGTAGCCGGCTTTTTGCCAGAAATCGATCTCATCATCGACCTGACGGATCGGCCTTCCGAGGAAGTGCTCTTTGATCGATAAATCAATCCCTGCTTCAACAATTGGAACCCGATCCGGCAGACCATCGGCGAAAATGGCTTTGAGCAAGCGGCCTTGAAAATCGGGTTGTAGAGAGGTCATGGAGGAAACCATCCGGCTCCCGCCCGGTATGGCAGGCGCATCTGCATTCTAGAGCACTAGTCCAGAACTGTCAACTGTTGACAGTTGACAGTTTATTATGCTATTCTCCTTATAACATCCTCGAGGGTCCATCCCGGGGAATGGTTTCAGTACGGCAACTTGAATTGGTCATACCTTCCACGGTTTCTGACTCATCCTTGATAGAAGTTGAAAAGAAAAGTCAGCAGGTTGTTATCGTGCAACTGTGCCAGGACAACTCAAATGTTAGGTCCGAACACCCGGACATGCAGGACGTAAGAGAGGAGGTCCCAAGGGAAGGCTTATAACCCAGACTGGCAAAACCCTCGCCCCCTAACCAACATTCTGGAGGAAAGAAAGATGGCTGGAAAGAAGATACATTTCGTCCTTACCTCGCTGGTGCTGCTCGCAGTGTTGCTTGGCGCATGCGGGCCGGCTGAAGCACCGACCCCGGAGACAATCATCCAGACCGTAGAAGTTCCGGTTGAAGTGCCCGTCACCCAACCCACTGAAGCACCAGTTGACCCGATTGCAGCCTGTGCAGGCAAGACCATGGCCTATCTCGGCTTTGGAAGCTCCTTCGCGTTCATCGCCATTGTCGACGCATCGATGCAGCGTGCCGCCGACGAATATGGTGTGAACCTTCTCTTCATCGACAACGAGTTCAGCCCCGAGAAGGCGCTTGAGAACGCGGAATTGGTCGCGGGACGTGGTGACGTAGATCTCGTGTTTGAGTTCAACTACTATCAGCAGCAGAACTACGTTATTGCGGACATCTTCAAGGAAGCTGATATTCCGGTTGTCGCCATCGACATCCCGGTTCCTGGCGCAGTCTACTATGGCGGTGATAATTACTACGCTGGGAAACTGGCCGGAATTGGACTGGGAGATTACGCAGCTGCGACTTGGGGTGATGAGCCTGTCGATCTGGTGCTGGTTGAGCAGCAGAGCATGGCCGGCCAACAGACGCTTGAGGCTCGGACATTGGGCATCATCGCTGGCGTTTACCAATCCATGCCCTACCTCACCGAAGATCAGGTCGTTCGGTTTGAAGGGGAGAACAACCCCGATGCAGCAGGTGAAGCCGTCGCTGCGCAGTTAACCGCGCACCCGGATGCTCAGCGCGTCCTGATCGGCATGCTCGGTGACAGCAACGCGATCACAGCTGTCAACCAGGCGATTGAACTTGGTCGCGATGTGGGCGCCACCGGAATCGGCGGCGACGACGTCGGCATCCAGGCTCTCCGCACGGGTGACCCGCCAGGGTTTGTCGGGACATCGCTGTTCCTGCCCGAGCAGTACGGCGATGACCTCATCCCACTTGGCTGTCGAATCCTCGCAGGCGAGCAGGTCCCTGCTGAAGTATTCGTTTCCCA
>DAOUEJ010000137.1:0-1553 GCA_034430615.1 Anaerolineales bacterium
CTCAACGGGGACCGGCTCGCCGTTCTTGTTCAACACGGCGGCTTCGAAAGTGATGCTTGAGTTATCCGGCAGCTTGTCGACGGCATGTTGTACCGAGTCCAACATCCTCTCGAGGTTCTCCACGTCACAGTGATCGCTCAATCGGGTCCCGACCCATTCCTCGGGCGTGTAGCCTATCATCCTGTAGATCGCAGGATGGTAACTGCTCAGCTATAATGAAACTCTGATGATACTCCAATGCAAAACTCATAAACGCCAGGTAGAATGTTCGCTATGACGTTGGATCGTTTGCCCACTCACGAAGATATCCACGCCGCTTACCTGCAAGGGGAAGAGGCCGTCATCGAGCTGGTCGACGGCTTGATCGCCGTGATTCAGCATCTGGCTGCCAGGGTGCAGGCATTGGAGGATCAGGCGGCGAAGAACAGCCGTAACAGCAGCAAGCCACCATCGAGCGATGGATTGAAAAAGCCCGCCCCACGCAGTCTGCGCAAGCCCAGCGGCAAAAAGAGCGGTGGTCAGCCGGGTCACAAAGGGCATACTCTGAAGGCCGTCGAGCGTCCGCAGCACACGGAGGTACACCGGATCACGCAGTGCGTGCACTGTCAGGCCTCATTGGAAGGGGTAGCGGCGAGTGGATACAAGAAGCGTCAGGTGTTCGATCTGCCGCCGGTGACAGTCGAGGTGACCGAGCATCAGGCCGAGATCAAACGATGTCCACTGTGTGGGGAGATGAACCAGGCCGAGTTTCCAGCGGGGGTGACTGAACCAGTGCAGTACGGCCGGCGGATCAAAGCGCAAGCAGTCTACTTCAACCAGAATCATCACATCCCTCTGGAGCGCACGCAGGAGATCTTGGTCGACTTGTACGACCACTCACCTAGTGAAGCGACGGTGATCGCCGCCTGCCAGGAGATGGAGGAACAGGTCACGCCGGTCAATATGGTAGTGAAAGAGCACCTGATCGAGACCGACGAGCCAATTCACTGCGACGAGACAGGTCTGCGGGTGGCGGGGAAATTGTGGTGGACGCACGTAGCAAGCACGGAACTAGCCACCTACCTGGAAGTGCACCCCAAGCGGGGTCAGCAGGCGTTGGATGAGATCGGCATCTTGCCGCAGCGCAAGGGGACAATAGTCCACGATGGGTACGGTTCCTACACCCGGTATCCGGATGCGGAACACGTGCTCTGTAACGCGCATCACCTGCGGGAGTTGGTCTTCATCGAGGAGCAGTACGAGCAAGAATGGGCGGGTGAGATGATCAACCTGCTGATCGGGATCAAGGAAGCGGTGGAGGGAGCGAAAAAGCAGGAGCAAATCGCCTTGACCGACCAGCAACACGCCGATTTCGAAGCTCGTTACGACCAACTGATCGCACAGGGGCTTCAGGCCAACCCGCCACCCCCCGACCCGCCGGTGAAAAAGCGCGGGCGGAAGAAACAGAGCAAGCCCAAGAACCTGCTGGATCGTCTGCAAGATCATAAGCGAGAAGTGCTGGCGTTTATGTACGATTTTAAGGTGCCGTTTGACAACAACCTGGCCGAACGAGA
>DAOUEJ010000138.1:0-2058 GCA_034430615.1 Anaerolineales bacterium
GCCTGTGCACGGTATGGCGTGACGATTCCGATTTCCTCCGGCGGCAATCCACAAACGAGGATTGCTTCGACCAGGTCCGCGATCATCCGTGCTTCGCTCGTGCTGCGGGTGGTCGCATTGCGATGGCCAAGGTCGATGAACACCTTGGAGCGCTTGGGGTGTAGAGGGAATTCAAGCTGCGTCGGTGGGGTATGGTAGGCAATCTTACGTTCGGCAACTCCCTCGGCTGGCGTCAACAGGCCTTCGTAGAAATGTTTGTTAGGCCAGGTTACCAGATCCTGGTTGAGACGATACGTCTCGCGTAGCATCGTGTCGAAGCCGCGATCGACGAGATCACCAAAGACTGAATACTGGAAGGCGTCCCACACCGGTTGCGAGACCAGCACCGGGGGCAGCTGCTGATGATCACCGATGAAGACATACTTGCGACCCGCGAGCATGGCCATGATCGCCAGGGGAAGTGTGACCTGGCTGGCTTCGTCGATCAGCACTGTGTCGAACTCCACCCCACCCAGGCGGCTCGTGCGCGTGGCGAAAGGTGTACCGCCCAGCACGTAGCCACCGCTCATCTCCGCCATCGGCGACGAAGCAAAGGATGGGTAGTTTTCAACCTGCAAATCATCAGCCTGCTTGGGATGGCCGATCTTCGCCGCCGGTGTGTCGGGTGCGAATTTGGCCATGGCGTTCAACGCGTTGTTGATGGCGCGATGGGTGAAGGCGCTGATGAGCACGCGTTCACCTTCCTCGGCCAGCGCGCCAGCTAGATGGGCCAACACCCGCGTCTTCCCGGTTCCGGGTGGGCCTTGAACGAGGTAGAAGGAATCGGTGGCATAGGCATGGGCGAAGGCTTCTTGCTGGCTCCAGTTCAATCCTGCCTCCTCAGCAAGCGCCAGGCCGCGTTCAATGCGGGTGGTTTCGAGCTTAGGTCGCTCATCCCCCATCAGGAGCGGCAGGATGTGCTCGCGCCCGATCACGGTGTCGCCCACCTCGTTCAGCGCGCTCAGAACGAAGTGCGAGAGGTCGAGGAAACCTATATCGAGGTACCACCCCTGTTTCTCTTCCAGGATGCTCGTCCAGGGGATGTCCAGGTCCTGCGGTAACACGAGGAGCTCGGTCTCGCGCTCTTCCAGCAACGTGACGTTGATCACCGGTTGACGGTGCGGATCGCCACGATTTAAACAGAGGATGTCCCCCTCCCGAAACCTAGAGCGGTTGCTTGTACAACGCAACAGAAGATCGCCATCCCTCAGGCAGTCGAGGATCTCGATCCCTTCGATGCAATAGGCGCTTGCCACGCGTTCGGGGATCGGTTTGGACCAGATGCGCTCAATCCGCACTCGGCCTGCTTGTGCTTCATCACGCACCAGCCGTTTCAAGCGCTTTAAATAGGCGGCTTTCCCCTGCTGCAAGTCACGGGAAGAGAGATCATCAGCTGAATGCGTTGGATCGACCGAGAACGAGGAATGTGCGTTTAAGATTTCTGGCATGACCCCCCAAGATGTTGTTCGAGAACCCAAGAATTGGTACCTATGACTCTAGGTCAAATTCCATGGAGCTAAGCTTACAAATCACTTCCAATACCCTTTCTTCTGCATTGCCGATCCTGCATACAAATCGCGAGGATTAGAAAATGATGAAACGCTTTGTCACAGCATACGCAATGAATGATGAGAATATAAGCATCCTATTCGTCCTGTACTGGAAACTCCATCTGGAGATAGAGACCGGCTGGGGGTTTTGATATCCTGATTCCGATTTATCGCAAAATTGGGTTTATCTATGGTTTTGGGATGATTGTGATACTGATTTCTGTACCAATTGGCATCGAGCATCTTCGAACTGGAGCGCGTCAATTTACCCTAACATCTATTCACAACCTTATCTTACTTGTTCCTTCAGTGGCACATTGAGTCGTACTCCTATCACCACCATTAAGAGTTTGAGCGACCGTATACGTTTTAACATTGGTGGTTAGTTTCCGATAAGCGATGTTATCGCACACTGCGGACCTTCGACTCTTGTAAATCGAGCTAATCCAAGCGGAATGACTGCCTTGCA
>DAOUEJ010000139.1:0-14284 GCA_034430615.1 Anaerolineales bacterium
AAGGGTCGGTCGGGGTCGAGATCATACTCCTTACGCACCGCCTGCACATCACTCACCTTGAGCTGGCGGTTCTTCTCGCTTAAAGGGTCGATGCTGGGTGGGATGATGTACTGTGTGTGAGGCAGCGAGCGCGCAAAGGACGCCAGCGAGAAGATGCTGGCGTCGTAATCCCGCACCAGGTTGCCCAAATACTTCCAGACTGGCCGGTACGGCCGGCTGAGATCGATGTGGCAGCGCCAGACCCATTTGCCGCGCCGGTTGGGGCAGAGCTCCAGCAGCCGCGCCGGCTGTGGATCATGAATGAAGACGAAATCCGCCGCCTCGAGCTGCCCCCGCAGCCGCTCGGCATTTTCGGCGTTGGTGGCCTCGTAGACTTCGAGCAGCTTGTCAGGAATATCGATCGGCATACCCTGCAGCGCATTGTGAAAGCCCTTGGTGCACTCGTAAAAAGCGGGCTCGCCCTTGATGACCTCCCAGCTTACATCCAGACCCAATTCCTGTTTGAGCGGGACCATCTTGTCCAGGATCTCAGCCACGCCGCCGCCGACGCGGGTCGAGTTGACATGCACGACCGTCTTGCCTTCCAGTATTTTCGACAACTGGCGCAGGTGTTCGATCGTGGCCTTTCCCGTCACTTCGGCGTAGGAATCAAGCAATCCGGTCATGATCTACCCCCTACGCCCATACGTTGAAAACTTTCGCTTAACAGCCGGCTCAGATCGCTCAAGCTGGTGAAGTAGGGGTCGATCGTTGCGATCTCCGCCTGGAGTTCGGCATAGGTCTCGCCGAAGCCCGCCAGCCAAGCCCGGACATCATCCACTCCCTCCGGGCTTCTGCGGCGCGCATCGATAAAGTGGTAGTACAGGCTGCTGCGGGAGAGTTTGGGAAGGATGGAAATGAGATCCTCCGGTCGCTTGACCCTCACGCCTGTATCGAAGATGACCAGGATCGAGCGGATGAAGCGGAAGCCGTTCTCCGGCTTGGCCCAGGGGACATACTCCGCCTCTTCGAGCCGTTCCTCGATCACATCGATCAATTCCTCGCGAAGCTCGTCGATGCCGCTGAAGGAGGGTGGATCGATCACACCCAGCCGCTCGGCCAGGCGCCGGTCATGCAGGCCTTCCTGCGCCCATTGGGCAAAATCGTTGTTGTAGACTGGCTCCTCGAAGCGCGGTCGCAGCCGCATGCCCCAGAAGTGGTAGTAGATGCTGCTCTCAGGGACTTCGCACAGCCGGTCGCGTAGTTCCCTCAGGTTCTGCGCGCTGATCCCGGTCGCGATCGAGAGCATGGCGCAATCATTAACTGCAAAGGGTTTGACCTCTGTCTTCGCCTTGGACATCCAGACAACCCGCTCCTTTCATTGAACTTGCTTGCCAGAGACAATCATACAATGCATTGCCCCGCAGGGCACAGACCACCCACTGCAGGTAAGAACATGAGACCAGATCTTGACGATCACAGGCAGAGCTCGTTACAATCCTTGTTGATAAATTCTTTCAATAAAGCCGGTGGCAATCGATGGAAGAACTACTCACCCAATTGAGAACGCATGGGTATCGTGTCACGGTGCCGCGCAGGGCCGTGATCGAGATCCTCGAAGGGGCCGAAGCCTGGCTCAGCCCGGAGTTGATCCAGTCCCGTGCTAGGGCACACTGCCCCGGCCTGGGCCTGGTTACGGTTTACCGCACTCTGGCACTGCTCACCGAATTCGGGTACGTTCGCCGCATCCACCTCGATGGCGGGTGCAGCGGCTACGCCCGCGCCGGTCTGGGGCACAGCCATCACCTTGTCTGCCGTTCCTGCCAGCAAGTGGTTGAATTCCCCGGATTGGAGGATCTCTCACGTTTCATCGAAAGCGTGCAGGACCAGACCGGTTTCCTGATCGAAGACCATATGCTCGAGCTCCTGGGTCTCTGCCCGGCCTGCCAGGAGATGGGATAGCCATGCTCTCGGATCGAGCGCTCTCACGCCTCATTCCAGCGCTTCTCGCACTGCTCTTGCTCACCACTGGAGCCTGCGCCGGACCAGTCCGGCCGGGCGTCATCACCCCGATCGAAGCGCTTACCCCGCCGGAGATGCCGGTCGGCAAGCTGCTCGATGTGGTCGCCACAACGACCATCGCCGGTGACATCCTGGCGCAGGTCGGCGGCGATGCTATCAACCTGAACGTGCTGCTCAAACCGGGCGGCGATCCGCATAGCTTCCAGGCCAGGCCATCCGACCTGCGCTCGGTTAGCGAGGCCGATGTCATCTTTGTCAGCGGGTTCTCGCTCGAGGGCACCATGCTTGAGAGCCTGAGGTCCGCCGCTCCTGGTGTGCCGATGGTCGATCTCTCAGAAGGCATCGACCCGCTGCGCGTTCAGCCTGGGGACGAGCACGGTGGTGCAGGCAACCCGCATGTGTGGCTCGATCCGGCCAATGTCATGCGTTGGGCCGAGAATGCCGCGCTTGCGTTGGGGCGCATGGACCCGGAACATCAAGAATTATTCGACAGGAACGCCCGGGGCTACGAGCTTGTGCTGGCCTCTCTGCAAGACTGGATCGAGGCGCAGATCGCGTTCCTGGCTCCCGAACGCAGGCGGCTCGTCACCGACCATCGCGAGCTCGACTACTTCGCCCAGCGCTATGGCTTCGAGATCACCGGCACGCTGGTGGCCAGCTTCAGCAGTGATGCCGAGCCCTCGGCACGCGAGCTGGCCGATCTTGAAACCCAGCTGCATGGATTGGATGCGAGCGCGATCTTCGTCAGTTCCACGGTCAACCCCAAGTTGGCTGAGAGAGTTGCAGCCGATATGGGCTTTAAGGTAGTCCAGCTGTACATCGGCTCGTTGAGTGACCCGGCCGGGCCTGCCCCGGATTACATCGCCCTGATGAAGTACAATGTGCGCGCCATCGTCGTTGCGCTGCGCTAGGATCCCGGTTGGAGCCGGGCCCCCTCATGACGAGCTTAATAACCCACACCCTCCCGCATGATACGAGCGCCCCGCCGATCCACATTGTCGGGGTGGACGTGAGCTACAACGGCACGAACGCCCTGCATGATATCAACGTCGAAATCCCTTCCGGCGCCAGGGTCGCAGTGGTAGGGCCGAACGGCGCTGGCAAAACCACATTCCTGCAGGTCATCGCCGGCACGCTCGAACCATCTGCCGGGCAGGTGAACGTGTTTGGCCACGGCCCGCACGGCCACGTCTGCATTGCCTATGTCCCGCAGCGCAGCCAGGTCGATTGGGCTTTCCCGGTTACGGTAAAAGATGTGGTCATGATGGGCAGGATCCGCAAACTGGGTTTCCTGCAATGGCCGCGCCACCACGACTGGGAGATTGTCTCCGATGCGTTAAAACAGGTGGAGATGCTGTCGCATATCGACGCACCGATCGGCGAATTGTCGGGTGGGCAGCAGCAGCGGGTGTTCCTGGCACAGGCGCTTGCCCAGGAAGCCGAGATCCTGCTCCTTGACGAACCGCTCACCGGCCTCGATCTTCCCAGCCAGGAAACGATCCTCGACCTGCTCGATAAGCTTCATGCGATGGGCATCACGTTGCTGGTCTCAACCCACGACCTGAACATGGCCGCCGAGCGCTTCGACCAGATCCTGCTCCTCAATCGCCGTGTGGTTGCCTTTGGAACTCCAACGGAGGCTTTGACGCAGCCTTCTCTGCTCGAGGCCTATGGCGGGCATCTGCACGTGGTGCCGGGGGAAGCAGGCTCGATCCTCGTCACCGATACCTGCTGTGACGGGGAGGAAGAGCTGCACCTGCATGAGTGAGTTGATCAGCCTGCTGCTGGATCCCTTCAGCCACGCCTTCATGCTGCGCGGGCTGTGGGCAGCGCTGCTGGTGGGGATCGTTTGCCCGGTCCTGGGCACCTACGTCGTACTGCGCGGCATGGCCTTCTTCGGCGACGCGCTGGCCCACATCATCCTGCCCGGCGTCGTGATCGCGTTCTTGCTCGGGTGGCCGGTGGCGATTGGAGCACTCATTGTCGGGGTGAGTGCCGCGCTGGGGATCGGCGCTATCAGCCGCCGGACGGAGATCCGGGAGGACGCCGCCATCGGCGTAGTCTTCGCCGGCGCCTTTGCCCTCGGGGTTGCGCTGCTCTCAGCGCAGAGCAGCTACGCCGTCGACCTGACCCACATCCTGTTTGGCGATCTGCTCGGTGTTTCAACCGGAGACCTGCTGCTTCTAAGCGGGCTGGGTTTGCTTGTCCTGCTGTCCGTATTCGCCTTTTACAAGGAATTTCTCGTCCTTTCCTTCGACCCGATCCTGGCAACCACGCTGCGCCTACCGGTCCGATTTCTACAGAACCTGCTGCTCGTGCTTCTGGCGATCGTGATCGTGATCTCACTCCAGGCTGTTGGGGTTGCCCTCGTGCTGGCGATGCTTGTCACCCCGGCTTCAACCGCGCAGCTGCTCACCCGCAGGCTGCCGAGCATGATGTTGACCGGAGCGGCGATTGGCTCGTTATCCGCTGTGCTCGGGCTGTACCTGTCCTACTATGGCAACCTCGCCTCCGGCCCGGCGATCGTGCTGGTCGAGACGCTCATCTTCTTTGTCGTGTTCACACTCACCCCGGGTCGAGGTGTCCTGCGCCATAAAAGGGAAAGGCCCCTCGAGCCCACTGCCTGAGGAGTGTTATGCTCCGGAAAGGCAGCGATCAGTTGCAGTCCCGCAACGACGCGCTATCATAAAGTCTATGTTTCCCGCAAATAACACCCAGGATCCCAACCGCGTCCGCATCGCACTGGTGCTGCGCGCACTGGGGCTGGCCGGCCTGCTGCTGAGCTCGGCTGCGGGTGAATTGCTAACTTCAACCCTGCTGGTGACGATTGCCCTGTGGATGGTTTATGGGCTGCTCGTCACCTGGGTGCTGGGTACGAGGCCGAGTTCCCGGCTTTCGGTGGTGGCGATCACCATCTTGGAAGGTTTTTTTGCAGTCTTCACCCTGGCGCAAAGCGGGTGGCTGGAAGGGCCACTATGGTGGTCCCTTCTGATCCCGCCCATGGCGGGAAGTTTGCTGCTGCCCTGGACGTGGGTTGTTGCCCTGACAACATTGGTGCTTGCCGTGGCTGCGACGGGAGCCGCTCTGCAGCTCGGAGCGGCGGGTGTAGACGCGGTGGCGCTCACCGGTCGTTCGCTAGGCATCCTGGCTGGAACAGCCGCCCTGAGCGGTTTGCTGCGTGGATTCTATCCCGGGCTTGAACGGCTCGGCCTGAATGGGTCCAGCACGCTGCGGACAGTACGGGCACAGGAGCGCGCTCGCACGAACTGGCTCTTCCAGGCCGCGGCTGAGATCAACGCCTCGCTCAATGTGGATGAAGTCATCGAGCACGCCCTCGATCTATGCGGGCAGGCACTGGCCAGTGAGGACGGGCGCGAGGCTCACCTGTGCAGCGCTTTGATCCTGCTCACCGATCAGGGCTTTCAACCCGTCGCCACACGCCGGCTGAGGCTGGGCGAGATGAACCTGGGGTTCTCGGTCGAGAACGGCGCCCTGAGCCGGGCACTGGTGCGGGGCGACGCACAGATGATCTTCCACCCTGAACTGGATCCCGAGTTGACCCAGGTGGCGGGATTGAAGGATTGCCAGGAGGTCTTGATCGCACCGCTGGCCTACGGTTTCGAGACATATGGAATCCTGCTCTTCGGCCACCCCGAGAGTAGTTTTTTCTCCCATGAAAAGCGTGAACTTCTCGTGGCAATCGCCAAGCAAATAACCATCGCACTGCAAAATGCCCGTCTCTACCAGGATCTTGAGGGCGAGAAGGAACGCATAACCGAGCTCCAGGAGGATGCGCGCAAGAAGCTCGCCCGCAACCTGCACGACGGACCGACGCAAACCATGGCCGCCATCACGATGCGTATCAATTTCGCGCGGCGCCTCATGGATCGCGACCCGCAGGAAGCAGCCCTGGAACTGGGCAGGGTAGAGGATATGGCCCGGCACACGACGCGCGAGATCCGGCATATGCTCTTCACGCTGCGCCCGCTCATCCTCGAAACCCAGGGGCTTGTGATCGCGCTTTACCAGCTCTCAGAAAAAGTGCGCGAAACCCATAACCAACAGGTTTTCGTCGATGCCGACCCGGCCCTGGTGGAGGGAATGGACCTCGGCCGACAGGGTGTGCTTTTCTACATTGCGGAGGAAGCGATCAACAACGCCCGCAAGCATGCCATGGCAGAGAACATCTGGGTCCGGCTCAGACGTGATCGCGAAAATGTGTTACTCGAGGTCGAGGATGACGGCGTCGGCTTCAACATCGGTGCGGTCGATGCGCACTATGAACAGCGCGGCAGCCTGGGTATCGTCAGCATGCGCGAACGTGCGGACCTGGTGGCCGGTTCACTGCAAATTGAATCAGCCGAGGGCCACGGCACTCGCGTCACCCTGTATGTGCCCTTCGGACCGAGGGCAACCGACACAGGCCCGTTCGAAGCTGCTGTCGGTCGCGATCTCGACGCCTGATCCCTGACTCAAAGCATGCCCTTTGAAGCACTCGCCTGGACGCTGATCATTCTCCTCAGCCCCACACTGACCCGGGGGCTGCAGTCGCGGCTCGGAAAAATCGATCGCTGGTGGCTCGAATTGGCCGGCTGGTTCCATGCGGTCTGGATCCCGTTCCTGGCCTTGATCCTGGGATCGATCTCGGCCCGCGCTGCAGGCATCCTCCCTTTCAATTTCACCTCCTGGCTGAGCGACTTGCTGGTCTGCGCACTGGCATTCATGGCCGCGGCCTTCGTCCGGCGTGCCCTGCCGCATCCGGCACAAACCTACAGCAACCCGCTCGATGTTCTACGCTTCGAGCCACGTTGGGCGTTGTATCGCGCCACAACTGCGCTCTGGATCGGGGATTTCACGCTCTCGGTTGGAGCCAGCCTACTGCTGGGTGTGCTGGAATGGTCCCTCGATCAGCGGCTGAGGGAGAGGGCTCCCTTGAGTCCTATACTCTGGTCACGGCTCTTGCGGCTGGCCTTTTCATCCTTGATCTTCTGGGCCACGCGCAACCTGTGGATTACAGTCGCCCTCCAGGTGGGATTGGTCCTGCTGGTTGAAAAACCGCCCTCCTCGGTGTCTGCCACAGTGGAAAACGCCCAGGAAGGGCGTAAGACCAGCAAGGGGTGACCACGTCTATGGCTGAAGGAGGGAACAACCAACTGCGGGGTTTAACGCGCGCTGCCTGGGCTGCAGTTGGGCTGGGGTGGTTCTTCTGGCTCGGTTTCGAAGATTCATCGGCGGAGACCGTCGTACTCCTTGCTGGCCTGGTGTGTCTCGCGGCCGGGATAACGCTCATCGCTCGCAAACGCGCCCTGGACTTCAGCACGGTCCAGCATGCTGGAGCCTTGCGTGGTGTCCTCACTGCCGGGCTGCTTGGAGCTGCGGTTGGGCCTGTTGCTGCTCTGCTGATGGTGGTAAAAACCGGCCTGCATGGACACATCCCGCCTGATTTCTCTCTACAGGATGTGTTGAATATGCTGCAGCGAATACCGGTCTGGGCCATGGCTGGCGGGCTGTTGGGGCTAGCCTGGTGGCTGGGTGTGAAGGTAGCTGGCTCGCATGGCGTGCGTTGATTCCCGTCTGCACGTCGCGTACAATGAGCCCGAAGCAATTAAGGTGAGGGAATGGGGATCGATTTCAACCAGGAAATTTACTTATGTCCGCACTGCTTGCTCCCCGGCGCAGAGGCAGGTGCCTGCCCTGAGTGCAGCCATACACGCGTCAGCTGCCGGCCGGGCGACCCGGACGACCCCTGCCGCCGACCGCTCATGGATCGGCGCGGGCGTGTGCTGAGCCGGGCTCCACTATGGTGGCTGCAGTACACGGTTCGGGAGCTAACTCAACACCTCAGCCGCGAATGATGCTGTCGAGACAAGAAAAGAAGGGGCTTTGATGAAAAAAGAAGACATCGTCATTATCGGATCTGGACCAGCAGGCCTCACGGCAGCCCTATACACAGCCCGGGCGAATATGAACCCGCTGGTCATCTCGGGTAATCAACTCGGAGGTCAGATTTCAATCACCAGCGAGGTCGAGAATTACCCTGGTTTTCCTGAGGGGACGACCGGGCCCGAGCTGGTAGAACTCATGCAAAAACAGGCGGAACGCTTCGGCGCCCGGGTGCAGATCGATGAGGTGACTGAGGTCGATTTCCGGGCCGGGTCTCCATTCCATTTGAAGACCTACAGCGATGAGATCGAGGCCAAAACCGTCATCGTCACGGCCGGCGCCTCACCCAAGCGTCTCGATATCCCGGGCGAGGAGGAATTCATCGGGCGTGGAGTTTCCTTCTGCGCCACCTGCGATGGCTTTTTCTTCCGCGATAAGGACGTGCTCGTCGTCGGTGGGGGTGACAGCGCCCTGGAAGAGGGGCTCTTCCTGACACGCTTCGCCAATCGTGTGCGTGTGATCCACCGGCGTGATGAACTGCGCGCCGGCGAAACGCTCAAGTCGCGCGCGATGAACAACGAGAAGATCGAGTTCGTCTGGAACACGGTATTAGAAGAAATCCATGGCAACGGCAAGGTCCAGTCTGTCCTAACCCGCAACACAAATACGAACAAACAAACCAAACTTGAGACGGATGGTGTCTTCATCTTCATCGGCCACTACCCGAATTCTGGCCTGTTCACCGACCAGCTGGAGATGGACGAACGCGGCTACCTGATCACGGACAGCCACATGATGACCAGCTTGCCCGGTGTCTTCGCCGCAGGCGAGATCCAGGATCAGGTCTTCCGCCAGATCACCACCTCGGTCGGCCAGGGCGCGGCGGCCGGGATGATGGCCGAACGCTGGCTGGAAGAACAGGCGTAGCAGGCCGGTCTCCATGCCAACGATGCATGTTGAAGTCCATGGCGGAGAATCATCTCCGCCTCTGGTTTTAATCCATGGATCAGGGGGCAGCCGCCTGCACTGGCCGCCTGCAGTGAGGCGTATGTCGGATGCGCGCGTGTATGCGCTCGACCTGCCCGGGCACGGCCAGTCACCCGGACCCGCACCCACCTCGATCGAAGCTTACACCGACGTCGTCCTGACCTGGATGGAGCTCAATCTCAAGCGGCCACCGGTCATAGCCGGACACTCGATGGGCGGCGCCATCACCCTCACGCTCGCCCGGACCGCACCCGACCAGCTGGCTGGCATGGCGTTGGTCGGCAGCGGCGCCCGCCTGCGTGTCCACCCTTCGATTCTGACCGGCAGCACGAGTGAAGAAACCTTCCCGGCTGTAGTGGACCAGATCATGGAATGGGCATTCAGCCCGCAAGCTCCACCCCGGTTGGTGCAGCTCGCCCATCGCCGGATGCTGGATGTGCCTCCGGCTGTGCTCAGCGCAGATTTCCAGGCCTGTGATGCCTTCGACATGATGGATGAATTGGATGCGATCGAGACGCCCGCGCTCGTCCTGTGCGGGTCACAGGACATGTTGACACCGCTCAAGTACAGCGAATTCCTGGCAGCCCACCTTCCCCATGCCCATCTCGAAGCAATCGCGGACGCCGGGCACATGGTGATGCTCGAACAACCGCAGGCGGTCTCCGCCGCTCTGGCTGCTTTTCTTGCGACAAACAATCCTTAATCGGGATCTATGCCCAGACGATTGAGCAGCTCTGGTAAGAGGGCACGTACTGCCTGCGCCCTATGGCTGAGGCGATTTTTTTCCTCAAGCGTGAGTTCGGCCATCGTCTTTTCCAGGCCGCCAACGAGGAAGATCGAATCGTAGCCAAAGCCGCTCGCCCCGCGCTCGGCGGGCAGGATCTCGCCCGGGCATTCACCCCAACCCAGCTCGATCGCACCCGCTGGACTCGCCAGGGCTACAGCGCAGCAGAAGCGCGCCCTCCAGGGCCGCGCTTTCCCGGCCAGATCGGCCAGCAGCCTGGCGCGCCGGTCAGCGTCGCTGGCGCAGGGTCCGCCGTATCGCGCCGAGTGCAGGCCCGGCGCCCCTCCCAGCGCTTCAACCTCCAGTCCGGTGTCATCACCCAGGACCCATTCTCCACTCTGACCAGCCAGAACCTCTACCTTCAAGACCGCATTTTCCGCGTAGCTGCTGCCTGTTTCTTCTACCTGCTCTCCCAACCCGAGTTCGTCCATGGTGAGAATTTCGATTGGCCAATCAGCCAGGAGAGCCCGGATTTCACGTAATTTTCCACGATTCCGGCTTGCCAGTAACAGTCGCCCCATTGCATCCCTCGTATGGCTATTCGCACAGTACCACTGCGCCACTCATGGGTATTCTACGCCAGTACTACCCAAGATGTTGGGTGAAATTCAGCCCGAATCTACTTATGTCAAGCACAAGTCGCCCGTCTTGATTTCACTTTCTTCCTATGCTATAATGCGGACGCTTTTAAGGTTAATATAGCCAGGCGGTGCAAACCTGAATCATCGTCACCCGTTGCGGCTAAACGTCGGGTTCTTGCTCAACAAGAACGTCGGGTACAGCCGCAACTTTGACTTTGAAGAAGCCTCCCTTTCACTTGGCGAGGACTTGAGCCTATTCGACCTGCACGGTTCAATGCGACTCACGCGCACCGGGCAGGGCGTATATGTTCAGGGCATCCTGACTGCCTCCACCGAGCTGGTATGCGTGCGCTGCCTAACGGTTTTTCCGCAGCATCTCGAGGCGGGCATCGACGAGCTTTTCACGTATCCACCCGATAAAGCCGCCGACCCTCAATTGGCAATTTCAGAAAACGCACTGCTCGATCTCACCCCCTTGATGCGGGAAATCTTTTTACTCGACCAACCGATACAACCCATCTGCCGCCAGGATTGTCTCGGGTTGTGCGCCGAGTGCGGCGAAAATCTTAACGAAAACCACCATGATCACCAGGCGGTTGACATAGACCCGCGCCTGGCCGTTCTGAAATCTTTGTTGTCGAAATCTTGACACCGGCAGAACGCTTCCGGATCAACTCGATGAACTCAAGACCACCCTGTGGTGACCTCAGGAGAGTGTGAATGAGCATCTCGAAGAATCGCTGGGAGAAGCGCGAAGCATTTGCTGCCTTGATAGAGAAGGGTGACTTTCAGGGCTACATCACGACCGATGACATTGTCACCGTCTTCCCGGAAGTGGAAGATTCTGACGACCGCCTCGAGCGCTTGCAGACCTTCTTCCGCACGGCCGGGATTGAGGTTTTCGAGGATCACTCCCAGGTGCCCCAACACCTGCTCGAAGAAGTCGAGTCGGAGGAGATGCAGCCCTTCGACCTGAGCGCCATCTCGAGCGACGATACGGTAGGCTTGTACTTGAAGGAAATGGCGCGCGTCCCGCTCCTGACGACCGAGCAGGAAGTCGATCTGGCCACCCGCATCGAACGCGGCAAGCACTCCGAAGAAGAACTTACTCGCTCGAACGGAAAGCTGAACGCCAAGCAGCGAACCGATCTCAACAACCATATCCAGGATGCCCGCGCCGCGCGCGATCACCTGATCAAGGCCAACACCCGCCTCGTGGTGAGCATCGCCAAGAAATATATGGGGCGCGGCGTACCTTTCCTGGACCTGATCCAAGAGGGCAATCTAGGTTTGATGAAGGCGGTCGAGAAATTCGATTACCACCGTGGCTTTCGCTTCAGCACCTATGCCACCTGGTGGATTCGGCAAACGATCACCCGCGCCATTGCCGACCAGGGGCGCACAATCCGTGTGCCGGTACACATGTCCGATCGCATCCGGCGCCTGTATAAGATTGCCCGCCAGCTCGAGCAGGACATCGGCCGCAAGCCCTCCCCGGAGGAGATTGCTGAGTCGATGGGTATCGATTCCCGTAAAGTGCAGTGGATGATGCGCGTATCGTGGCGTCCGCTATCGCTCGAGACACCCGTTGGCGAGGATGAAGACACCGAACTGGGGTCATTCGTTGAAGACGACACCACCCCCACCCCCACCCAGACGGCATACCAGAACTTGCTGCGCGACAAGATCGAGGAGGTCCTGGCAACGCTCAGCCCGCGCGAGGCGCGCATCTTACGCCTGCGTTTTGGACTGCACAACGGTCGTCCCTACACGCTGGAGGAAGTCGGGCAGAAGTTTGGCCTCACGCGTGAACGCATCCGCCAGATCGAGGGGAAGGCGCTGCGCCGGCTGCGGCACCCGCGCCGGGCACGCCAACTGCGCGACTACCTCAGTTGATCCAACGGCTGCTCGTTAGCGCCGCCTTCGCAGGCGGCGCTTTTCATATCCAATGAGCTGCAGGCCTCCACAAACCCATTTAGCGTTTCCCATACAAAGCTGCTCGGATTGAAGCTGTTCACACCCAGCCCACCATAGGGGTAGCTATGACAGATCACCGAATCCTTGTCGACGACGACCAGCTCAGCCCAGCCGTACTATGAGGAATTTCAGGGCAGCTTCGGCCGACATGGCCTTGTTCTGCTCGCGGTCGCCGTCCCATACGTGCTTCTCTGCCCAATCACCATCGCGAGTGCTCAGCGCGACCCAGGTCAATCCAACGGGTTTTCCGGGCATGCCCCCGCCTGGCCCGGCGATGCCGGTGACGGAAAGCCCGATATCCGCGCGCAGCGCCCGGCGGGCGCCCCGCGCCATTTCTACCGCCGTCTCTTCTGAGACGGCACCATGCTCGTAGAGCGTTGCGTGGCGCACTTCGAGCAGCCTCTCTTTCGCTTCATATGCATAGGCTATGACACCGCCCAGGAAATACGCAGATGACCCGGCCACGTTCGTGATGCGGTGACCGAGTAAGCCGCCCGTGCAGGATTCTGCCACGGCCACGGTCATCCCGATCCGGCTGAGCAGTTCTCCAGCATTTACTTCGATTGGTGTGGTCATTGCGCGGCCTCCAGATGGCACGAAATGCACTTTCCGGGGTGGGTATCCCATCCTGATCTTGAGGATTATACCTTCCGGTTGACAGCCCCCTGTGCATGGCTTATCCTTCGCGACATGGAAATGGGTTTGAACCCGTTCAACGCCAGTGTTTGGCCGGTTGGTGACCTGACCCGCTATATCCGCCAACTGCTGGAAAGTGACTACCGGCTGCAAGAGCTTTGGGTGGTGGGGGAGACATCCAATGTCTCCCGACCGGCGTCCGGCCACCTGTATTTCACGCTCAAGGACGATCAGGCCTCACTCCGCTGCGTCATGTGGAAGCCG
Organism: Anaerolineales bacterium; assembly: GCA_034430615.1. Lineage (GTDB taxonomy): Bacteria > Chloroflexota > Anaerolineae > Anaerolineales > E44-bin32 > E44-bin32. The sequence goes on from DAOUEJ010000139.1 coordinate 13,114, forward strand.
CAGGTGCTTGCTCTGGCTCGTATGCCGGAGAACGGTGAACGCCTGGAGGTATTCGGGCGCATCGGAGTTTACGAGACATCCGGACAGTATCAACTTTATGCCGAACGGCTGCGGCCAGCGGGTGAGGGTGAACGCTACCAGGAGTTCCTACGCCTGAAGGCTATGCTCGAAGATGAGGGCTTGTTTGACCCTGCTCGCAAGCGTGAGCTCCCCGCCTGGCCCCGGACGATCGGTATCGTGACCTCGCCAACCGGCGCCGCTCTGCGTGATGTCCTGCACGTCTTCCGCCGGCGCTTCCCACTGCTGCATGTCCTGATCTCACCCACGACAGTCCAGGGTGAAGCCGCCCCGGCCGGGATCATCAACGCCATCGCTACACTTAACCGGGACGGGCGTTCAGATACCATCCTGCTCGTCCGGGGAGGCGGCTCGATCGAGGATTTATGGGCCTACAATGACGAGGGGGTTGTCCGGGCTGTCGCCAGTTCAGCACTGCCAATCGTGAGCGGTGTCGGGCATGAGACGGACCTGGTCCTGGTGGATTTTGCGGCAGATGTGCGCGCCGCGACTCCTTCCGCCGCGGCCGAGGTCTCTACCCCCGATCAAACCTCACTGTTGGCGGCCATCAGCAGGCTGGCAGCCGATATCAGCGCCCATTTTGCCGCCGAAATACGGGAACGCTTTTCCTTGCTGGCTGACCTTCACGCCCGCCTGCAGCGAGCCTCTCCCCGAACAGTGATCGCCGGTGCCTGGCAGCGGGTAGATGACCTCGGACTGCGTTCCCAGGCGGCGATCCACCATCAATTAGCACTCGCTCGAGCCGGTACGCATGGCCTGTCGCAAACCCTGCAGGCAGTCGGCCCCCAGGCGATCCTGGCTCGCGGCTACGCCGTCGTTGTCCATCAACCTGATGGATACGTCATCAGCTCAATCCACCAGGTTGCCCAGAACGACAGCCTCGAGGTGCGGGTGCAGGATGGGATTTTTGGCGCACGCGTTGAAGATCGCAGGACCGGGCTGGAGGCATGATGGCAAAGAAGAAGGATGTACAGGAGCTTAGCTATGAAGAGGCTTTCGACGAACTGCAGGCTGTCGTCGATGAACTCGAGGCGGGCAAGCTCGCGTTGGAGGAGTCATTGGCGCTTTTTGAACGTGGCCAAGCACTGAGCAC
>DAOUEJ010000140.1:0-11928 GCA_034430615.1 Anaerolineales bacterium
TCCAGGGCTCAGGCGCGGTGGAGAAACATATCGATTTGGCCATCTGCAGACGCTTCAAGGGACAGGGTACACGTACCTGCGGTAGTGCAGGTGTGCGCTGGACGCGTGCAGGCGCCAATCGCCTGCTCAAGCTTCGGATCCGGGAGTTGGATCGGGCTGCCTAGGCCACGAAGCACAGCAGGTGTGGTTCTCGTTCGATGGTTTGGCATTATTCAACGGTGGAGGTGAAAAAACCGGAAAATGAAAGCCGAAAAACCGGAACCGCGGATCAAAGTCCGGTAAACTGATTTCAAGTCGGTCTACTTCTGATTTTCCCTCGGCTAAAGTGAGACACTACTGGGGTCGTACGAACTCCGATTGCATAAGCGCTGGCTTGACTCTCTCGCAGTCCGTCTCGTAGAATGAGGGTGTTAGTTTGCACAGGGCGAGAAGAGCTCCGCACCCGCGGACACCGAAGGGGCAAACCACGCGCACATGTGCAGTCGTGTGGTGAAACTCTCAGGTAAAAAGGACCCGTCCTGGCCGCGACTCTGGAAAGTCTTCGGACACCGAAGGGGCAAATCCCCGGTTTGGGATGAATCTCTCAGGTTATCGACAGAGGGCGCACACCTTGCTGTGGGTGTGCGCCCTGTGCGCGTCATTGGACACATTATGAAGGAGCAGGAGGTCGTTATGAATTTCCCTGAGGATTTGAAATACACTGAGAGCGATGAGTGGATCAGGGTCGAGGGCAACCTTGGGACGACCGGGTTGACGGATTACGCGCAGGACCAACTTTCGGACATCGTCTACGTGGAGGCTGCGGTCGACGTCGGTGACGCAGTCGCCAAGGGCGAGGCACACTCGGCGGTCGAATCGGTGAAGGCGGCTGCGGATATTTATATGCCGGTGGCAGGAACGATCACCGAGATCAACGAGGCGCTGGCGGAAACCCCCGAACTGGTCAACAGCGATCCCTATGGGCAAGCGTGGCTGGTGAAGTTCGAGATCAGCGATCCGGCTGAGCTGGACGGCCTTATGGATCAGGCCGCCTATATGAAACATGTCGAGGAGCGTGAAGGATAATGGCATACATCCCCCATACCGAGCAAGAACGCCAGCAGATGCTGGCGGCGATCGGCGTGGATGACATCGACGACCTGTACGGGGCCGTCCCGGCCGGGGTCCGTTTTCCCGACCTCGAACTCCCGGACCCGCTTTCCGAGATGGAGGTCATGGATGAGCTCCAGGCCCTGGCCGAGGCCAACCTTGAGGTCAAGCATGCCTCCTGTTTCCTCGGCGCCGGCGCTTACAACCATTTCATCCCGTCTGTCGTCGATCACATCCTGCTCAGAAGCGAGTTTTACACTGCATACACCCCTTACCAACCCGAGATTTCACAGGGGACGCTGCAGGCGATCTTCGAATACCAGAGCCTGATGTGCCAGCTCACCGGCATGGAGGTCTCCAACGCCTCACACTATGACGGCGCTACGGCGCTGGCGGAAGCGGTCATCCTGGCCCTGAACCACCATCGTGGGAAGCGCAGCAAAGTCGTGCTTTCACCTACGATTCACCCTCACTACCGCCAGGTGGTCCGCACCTATACCCAGGGCATGGGCCTCACGCTGACCGGGGATGAGAACTGTGAGAACAGCCCCAAGGAATTGATGGCGCTGCTGGATGAAGAGACGACCATGGTGGCTGTCCAATATCCCGATTTCCTGGGAAACCTGGAGGACTTCAGTGAGCTGGGGAAGGCCGCGCATGAGGTCGGCGCGTTGTTTTGCGTCGTCGTTAACCCGCTAGCGCTGGGCATGCTCCGGCCGCCGGGTGAGTTCGGGGCGGATGTGGTTGTCGGAGAAGGACAGCCATTGGGCATCCCCATTTCCTATGGTGGCCCGTACATCGGGATCTTTACTACCCAGGAGAAGTACGTTCGCAAGATGGCCGGCCGCTTGGTGGGTGAAACGGTTGATGTGGACGGCAAGCGCGGCTATGTACTGACACTAACCCCGCGCGAGCAGCACATCCGCCGCGACAAAGCAACCTCCAACATCTGCACCAACCAGGGCTTGATCGCCTTGGCCACGACCGTTTACCTATCGATGATGGGCAAGACCGGGCTGCGCAAGGTGGCTGAGCTGTGCTTCCATAAGGCGCACTACGCTGCCGAACGGATCGGGGCATTGGAGGGTTACAGCATATGGAACAAGAAACCCTTCTTCCATGAATTCGTCGTGAAGTGCCCGAAGCCGGTGGCCGAGATCAACGAGGCATTGCTCGACATCGATATCCTTGGTGGCTACGATCTGGGTGAGGATTACCCCGAATTGAAGGATCATATGCTGGTTGCGGTGACCGAGATGTTATCCAGGGAAGAGATCGATGATTTTACCGATGCTCTTCAGGAGTTGAGCCATGACTGAACCCTTGATCTATGAGCTCTCCTCACCTGGGCGCGTGGCGGTCACACTGCCGGAACCGGATGTGCCTCTCGCCGACCTGCCAAGTGGCTTAGTACGCGAGGAACTGCCCCTTCCCGAATTGGCCGAAGTAGATGTTGTGCGTCACTTTGTACGCCTCTCTCAACTAAACTACGGGGTGGATCTGGGCCTATACCCGCTTGGATCGTGCACGATGAAATACAACCCCAAGTTGAACGAGGACGCCGCCCGCCTGGCTGGGTTTGCACTCAGCCACCCGCTGCAGCCCGAGGACACCGCTCAAGGCAATCTGGCCTTGATGTACTCACTGCAGAACTGGTTGAAGGAGATTGGCGGGTTCGCCGGCGTCAGCCTGCAGCCGGCGGCCGGCGCCCATGGTGAACTGACCGGGATCCTGATCATACGTGCGTACCACCAGGACCGGGGCGAGACGAAGCGGACCAAGATCCTGATCCCAGATTCTGCCCATGGGACAAACCCGGCCAGCACCACGATGAGCGGAATGCAGGTGATCGAGATCCCCTCCGATGACCGCGGTAATATCGACCTAGAGGCGCTCAAGAAAGAGTGCGACGAGTGCGTGGCCGGGTTGATGCTTACCAACCCCAACACGCTGGGCTTGTTCGAGGAGCACGTACAGGAAGTCATCGATCTGATCCACAACTGCGGTGGCCTGGTCTATGGCGACGGCGCCAACATGAACGCGCTGCTGGGGGTCGTGCGTCCAGGCGACCTGGGGATTGATGTGCTGCACTACAATCTGCATAAAACCTTCTCCACGCCGCACGGTGGGGGTGGACCTGGTTCCGGGCCGGTGGGTGTCGCTGAGCACCTGGTCGATTTCTTGCCGGGGCCGGTGGTGGACATCGTCGATCCCGGTGATGAAGAGCAGCCGCCGTTGTATGGGTGGGTTTCACCGGCGAAGAGCATCGGGCGCGTGAAGGCCTTCAACGGGCACTTCGGCATACATGTCCGCGCCTATGCCTACATGCGTATGCAGGGGAAGAGCGGTCTGCGCGATGTCTCCGATCATGCGGTACTGAATGCGAACTACTTACGCGTGAAACTGCGTGAGGCGTACAAGGTGCCCTTCGACCGCATATGCATGCATGAGTTCGTGGCGGAGGGCAGCTGGTCTGATGCACCCGGTGTCCATGCCCTGGACGTCGCCAAGCGTTTGATGGATTATGGCTTCCACCCGCCCACGAACTACTTCCCCCTGATTGTGCATGAGGCGCTGATGATCGAGCCGACCGAGACTGAGAGCAAGCGCACGCTGGACGCCTTCGTCGAAGCGATGATCGAGATCGCCCGGGATGCACACCAGGATCCCGAACTACTGCACGCGGCACCGCATAACACGCCGGTCGGACGGCTGGACGAGGTCCAGGCCGCTCGGCAGATGGTGCTGTGCTGCCGGCCGATCGAGCTTCCCAGCATATAAGCGTAGCGGATCCTGCTTGTCCATCGGCTGCAGCCACCCACGGCTGCAGCCGGTTTGTGTTCAGCTTGAGGATGCCGCATTTGCTGTCATTCCGGGCTCGCACACCCCATGTCATTCCGAGCCTGGAGGGCGAGGAATCCCCATGACAATGGACAGGAATACACTGAACCGGCTCCCCTGTCCGGAACAGGCAGTGCCTACCAACATCATGGGGATCCCTCGTCGCTCTGCTCCTCGGGAAGACATGGGAGATGCGATTTTACAGGCTGCTAATGCAATGCCGGCTGGGAGGGGAGTAGGGGTAAGGTTGGACACCAACTTGAGGTAGAATCGAACCCCCGAGAGAGGCACGCTGGCGATGGCAGCGAAGCAGAAAGTTATGATCCACGAGACCACCAAGCGCGAGACGGTGCAGGTCATCCTGCCCGATGGTCGCATCCTGGAAGGTCCCACCGGCAGCCAGGTAGGCGTCTTCTTCGAGATCCTCGAAACACAGGCCCCGATCGTGGGTAGCATCATAAACAACGAGCTGCGTGAACTCACCTATCCGATCGAGATGGACGCCCGCGTGCGGCCGGTGACGATGGGAGAGTCAGATGGAATGCGCATCTACCGCCGGTCGCTCACCTTCCTCCTGGCGGCAGCCTTCGATCAACTCTTCCCTGACTATCATCTGGTGGTGGATCACTCGGTTTCATCTGGCGGGTATTACTGCCAGGTCATTGGGCGGGAGCCGCTCGACGACACGAGCCTGGCCAGGCTGGATGAGCGCATGCGCGAAATAGTGGCCGAAGATTTGCCCTTTAGCAAGACTCAGTGGTCACTGGGAGAGGCGATCGAGTACTTTAAAGAGTGCGGCTTTGACGATAAGGTGCGGCTGCTTGCGCACCGTCGCAAACCGCACCTCGTGCTGTACTCGCTGGGTGATCACTTCGACTACCATCACGGGTACATGGTGCCCTCCACCGGTTACCTGAAGTGGTTTGGGCTTAGCGTGACGAATGGTGGCTTTACGCTCCGCTTTCCGCGCCGGCATTGGCCGACCGAACTGCAGCCGCTCCCCGAATACCCCAAGCTGCTGGCCACCTTCCGTGAGTACGGCGACTGGCTTGAGCGCCTGGGGATCTCGAACATCGGGGCTCTAAACGAGGCCATTACCAACGGCCGGGCACGGGAAGTGATCTTGGTATCCGAGGCGCTGCACGAGGGGCGCATCTCCCAGATCGCCGGCATGATTGCCAACGGTGATCGGGACTGCCGCGTTGTGCTCGTCGCTGGTCCTTCCTCTTCTGGTAAGACGACGTTTTCTAAGCGCCTCTCGATCCAGCTTTTGGCGCGTGGTCTTTCACCCTACCCGGTGGAACTAGACAATTACTTCGTGGACCGCGAGAACACCCCACGTGATGAAGCTGGCGAACTTGACTACGAATCACTGGGTGCGATCGACCTGAAGCGCTTGAATCACGACCTGAAGCTGCTGGTGAGCGGGGAGGAAGTCCAACTGCCGAAGTATGACTTCATCTCCGGTAGGCAAATCGAAGGAGAGCAGGTGCGCTTGTCTCCCGACCAGATCGTCATCCTGGAGGGCATCCACGGGCTAAATCCTGAGCTTGCGCCAGGCATCCCCGCCGAGCAGACCTTCCGCATCTACACTTCTGCGCTCACCCAACTCAACCTGGACCGCCTGAACCGCGTCTCGACGACGGACACGCGCTTGATCCGACGCATCGTGCGCGACGCGACCGGGCGCGGCTACAGTGCAGCCGAAACGATCCGGCGCTGGGAGTCTGTCCGGCGGGGTGAGAAGCGCTATATCTTCCCCTACCAAGAGAACGCTGATGTGATGTTCAATTCGGCTTTAATGTATGAAGGGGCAGCGCTGGCGCCGTTGGCCGAGCCGTTCATCCGCCAGGTGCCCTTTGGGAGTGTGGAGCATGTCGAAGCGAAGCGGCTACTGGCTTTCCTGGAGTGGTTCTTACCGATCGACACCGAATTGATCCCGGATAATTCACTGATGCGTGAATTCATCGGGGGTTCGATCCTGGCCAGCTTTACCCCCTGGCGGACCGGCCGCTAGAGGCATTTTCTCCTGCAATCATCAGACCAGCCCCGCAACGACATACGAGTGTCTTACCGAGGAGCTTTGCGACGAGGGATCCTCATGACGTTGGGACGCATGGTCGATTGATCCTATAAGGTCGTTTAGGTCCTCCTTCAGATATGCCACGGGGATTCCTCGCCCTGCGGGCTCGGAACGACACTAAAGGAGTCAGTCTATCTGTGGTGGCAGGCGCCGCGTCCGCTTGATTTCACCCCTGCGGCGCTTGGCCTGCAGCCGGCGCTCAACGGCGCCGGACGGTGGGCGGGTGCGCTGCCGTTTGCGCGGCGGCCGGGTTGCCCGGCGGACCAGGTCCACCAGGCGCTCACGTGCGTCCTGCCGGTTACGATCCTGTGAGCGGTAACGGCTGGCCTCGATCACGAGCACACCCTCCTTCGTCATCCGTTTCCCGGCGATTCGTCTCAGTCTGACACGGATGGCATCGCTCAACGCGCTGCTTTTCTCGACATCAAAGCGCAGTTGAACCGCTGTGGCGGCCTTATTAACGTGCTGGCCACCTGGTCCTGGAGAGCGGATGAAGGTTTCCTCGAGCTCGGCTTCATCGATCTGGATGGATGGTGTGACCTCAAGCATCTTGCGCGTCCTTAGGGGTTTGGCCTGCAAGCATAACATACGTGGAATTGGCAGGGGAGTACATTATGTCAAACTGGACAATAGCCGCGGTGGTCCTGCGGTTATATGGAGGTGTCTAACAATTCGATGATATAGTGTGAATCCACGGGAAGAGGGCTCGTGAGAAGATTCCTGGGTGAATAGCCCGGGCATTTGTCGTCTATGGATGATTCGGTAGTCAGCACAATCGGTCCCTATCCAATCCGCGGCCGCATTGGCAGCGGTGGGATGTCGACCGTGTACGAAGGAGTCGACCCGCGCACGGGTCGATCCGTGGCCGTTAAACTCATGGCCTCCTTCCTGATCGAGGATCCTAAGTTCAAGGCGCGCTTCAATCGTGAGCTCAAGCTGCTGCGCTCCTTCGACCACCCCAACATTGTCCCGGTTCTAGCCTACGGAGAGCATGCCCGATCACCCTTCATCGTCATGCCCTACATCCGCGCCGGCACGCTTCAGGACCGTCTAACGCGGGGTCCGCTCGGCATGCTCGAGGCGGCACGCATTATTGGCGACATCGCCAAGGGCCTGGCCTACGCACACGAAAAGGGCGTCGTCCACCGCGATGTGAAGCCCTCCAATATCCTGCTGGATGAGGACGGCACGGCGATGCTCTCCGACTTTGGCTTCGCCAGCATGACCGAAGCTTCGCTCACGCTGACTGGATCAGGCATAGTTGGGACGCCGGCCTTCATGGCGCCCGAGCAGTGCCGGGGCGAAAAGGTTGACGCCCGGACGGACCAGTACGCGCTGGGGATCGTGCTCTACCGGCTGGCGACCGGCCGCTTGCCGCACGATGGAGACACCCCGCTGTCGATCGCCTTGAAGCAGATCAACGAGGTACCGGTCGAACCACGCAGAGTGAACGCCCATGTACCGCTCATCATCGATGAAGTCATCCAGCGCGCCATGTCGAAGAACCCGAAAGATCGCTATGCCGACATGGCCACGTTTAATGCCGCCTTCCAGGAAGCAATGCTCACAGCGCAGAACAACGGGCAGGATCGTACGGCGGTCATGCAGAGCATCAGCGAAGCCCGCATCCGCTACGACCGGATGCTGCGTTCCGTTAGGCGGACGTTTTCGCTAAGGAACCTGCGCCGCTGGCCGGTGATCCTGACACTGCTGCTGCTGTTGTTCGTGTTCCCCTTGGGGGCTTACGCCGTCTATAACCTGACCAACGGCACAGCCACACCCGATCCTGCCGCGGCGCTGGCGGCTGAGGCGACGATTGCCTCGCTCTCCACCACCGCAGCCGAGCAGGGAGGCGGCGGGCTGGGTGAGGGACAGATCCAGACGATCGTGGCCGGGACGATGGCTGTGCTGCAGTCCACGCCCAGCGCCACGCCCATGCCGACCCAGCTCCCGGGCGAGCCGACCTGGACGCCGATACCTACACCCACAATAACAAATACACCCAACCCGTTCACTTCGCCGACGCGCACAGCTACCAGTGCGGGCGGCGGGGGTGGTATTGCTCCTTCGAGTACGACCTCGCCCTCATATACCCCCATATCTTCTAACACCCCGATCCCCTCGAATACACCCATTCCTTCGAATACCCCAGTACCTTCAGAGACGTCGACACCAGTTATTGTCCCATCAAATACAGCTTCCCCACCTACCAATACCCCAGTCCCCACTAATACGCCAAAGAAACCTTGTGATCCAAGGAAGACACCACCTCATCCGAACGCCTGTCCTTAGAACCAACATTATATTTGGGGAATTTAGTACTTTCGATCAAGGGCAGATCCGACCGTCAAAAGGGGGTAGGCATGCAATCATAGAAGCGGGCGGTGAGCATACATCCCCCGTGTGGCTGGAGTAGGGATAATTCCCGAACGAGACCAATAGATCCGAACACGATTACCGAATAACTTCGCTGTTGATGCTGGGTTCTGATTGTCTTTAAAGCCATAAAAGGTGCTACCGATCCAACCCCTGATCGCTGAAGCTTGCCGGGTCTTCGGCTGGCTCGATGTGGGTGAAGACGGTCGCCGACGGCACGGCGGCGCGGATGTCGCGCTCGACCGCTTCGGCCAGGTCATGCCCACGCTGGATGCTCCACGTGCCCGGCAGCAGCAGGTGCACCGAGATGAAACAGCGTGCCCCCGCCATGCGTGTCCTTAGCGCGTGGTAGCCCACCCCCTGCCCTTTGAGCGGATCGAGCACTGCGTGCACAGCAGCTTGGTCGGCGGCCGGGATGGCTGTGTCGATCAAGCCCAGCGCCGAGCGGCGCAAAATGCGGTAGGCGTTATACGCGATCCAGACCGCCACGCTGAGCGCCACGATCGAGTCGAGCGGCTCCCAGCCCGTGACCGCCACCGCTGACACGCCGATCAGCACGCCGACCGAGGTAAAGACGTCGGTCATCAGGTGCTGGCCGTCGGCCTCGAGTGCGATTGAGCTGCGCTTGCGCCCTACACGCAGCAGCACCTGGGCAACGCCAAGGTTGATCAAGGAAGCGGCTGTGGATAGCGCCAAGCCAAACCCGAGGCGCGCGATCGACTGGGGGGCGAGCAGCCGCTGCACGGCGGTGATGGCGATCGAGAGCGCTGCCAGCGCAATCAGGCCGCCTTCGGCGCCGCTCGAGAGGTACTCCACCTTTTGGTGCCCGTAAGCGTGCTCTTCGTCCGGGGGCTGGGCGCCGATACGCAGCGCGGCCAGCGCGGTGAACGCCGCCACCAAGTTCACGCCTGACTCGAGTGCGTCCGACAGCAATCCGACCGAGCGCGTGACCAGGAAACCGCCCGTCTTGATAGCGATCGTCAACAGCGCCGCGCCGACTGACAACCAGGCGTAACGCAGGAGGGAGGCACGATCTTGCATGCCGGCGATTGTATCATCTAGTCTCGAGTGCAAGGATGATTAGGGCTGGCTTAAGAACCAGAGTGAGAGCATCCCAACGGCGATCGTCAACCATGTGCTGTGTGTACGCCAGGCCACGAGCCAGGCCAGCGCACCCGCCAGCAGGCGCTCGTTCCCGAGTGAGAGGTCAAACGAGCCTGCCGGCATCAATAATTCAGGGATGATCAGCGCCGCAAGCACGGCCGGGGGCACGTAGCGCAATCCACGCCGGAACCACCCGGGCATGCGTTCGGGCGGCAGGAAAGCGATGAAGGAGAGTCGGGTGGCATAGGTCACCAGCAGGCCGCCGATCAGGATCACCCACAGCTCACGACTGCTCATCCGCTCGTTCTTTCTCCCGGCGGCCGTATTTGTTCGAGAGCGACACCCACGCCCACCGCTAACAGCGCGGCGAGCAAGAGCCCCAGCCGGTAAGGCAAACCCGTCAACGCGATCGAGAAAGCCGCTGCCGCAAGCGCGCTCGCCTGCGTCGGCCGGCCATCGAGCGCGGGGATGAGCAGCGCCATGAAGGTGAGCGGCAGCGCGAAATCCAGCATCCAGGAACCGGGGATCCACGCGCCGAGTGCGATCCCAACCAGCGTACTGACCTGCCAGGAACCCCACAGGGTCAGCCCGGTGCCGAGGAAAAACCAGTGGCGGGCCGGGCCTTGCGTGCGGCGGTAGTGGAGTGAGCCGACGGCGAAAGCCTCGTCCGTCAGCAGCCAGGCCAGCGCGATCTTCCAGCGTGTGGGGAGAGACTGGAAGTAGGGCGCCATCGTAGCGCTGTAGAGCATGTGGCGCAGGTTGACGACCAGGATCGTAAGCACGACGACCGCGGCCGGGGTCGCTTCGGCGACCAGTCCGGCGGCGATGAACTGTGCGCTTCCAGCGAAGATCAGGATGGAGAAACCCTGCGCCTCGACCGGGGGGATGCCGGCCGAGCGCGCCAGCGCGCCAAAAATCACCCCGAACGGCACAACGCCGAGTAGGATCGGGAGCTGCGCGAGCACGCCTTCCAGGAAGGCAGATCTTGCAGCGCTGCGGTCCTGCATGACTGGGACGTGCCTCACGCTTCGAGCAGGTAGGCCAGGATCAAGCGCGTGGTTGCCTCGAGCGCCTCGCGATGGGTGCGCTCGTAATTATGGGAGGCATCCACGCCCGGTCCGATCAGTGCTACGGCCACCTCGCCGCCGGCGCGCCAGTAGGCCTCACCATCCGATCCATATTTCGGATAGGTATCAACCACGAAGGGGATCTCGGCCTGCTGCGCAAGCTGGCGCAAGCGGGTGCTCAATCCGTGGTGGTATGGACCGCCGCTGTCCTTAACGCAGACCGTTACGTGGAATTCATCGGAAGTCTGGCCCTCGCCAACGACGGCCATATCGACCGCCACCAGTTCGGCCAGCCCGGGCGGGAACCCGGCCGCCGCGCCGTGCCCGACCTCCTCGTAATTGCTGAAGTGGAGCGTCGTCGACTGCGCTGGCTGCAGGCCGGCTGCCGAGAGTGCCTCAGCAGCGGCGATTACGCAGGCCACACCGGCTTTATCATCGAGGTGGCGCGAGCGGATGAAGCCGCTTTCGGATACTTCAATGCGTGGGTCGAAGGCGACGAAGTCCCCGACCTGGATCCCGAGCTGCAGCGTTTCTTCGGCGGTGGTCGTGCGTTCATCGAGGCGGACGGCAAGCGTATCCGGCTCTCGCACGGTACTGCCAACCTCCTCACCAAAGATGTGGCCGGAGGCCTTGATCAGCAGGAGTGAGCCCCGGATCTTTCGTCCATCCTGGGTTAGGATCGTGCAGCCCTCGCCTTCCACCGTGTTCCAGGCGAACCCACCGAGCGCGGTGAGCATGAGCCGTCCGTCCGGGTTGATGGTGCGCACCATCGCACCCAGCGTATCGACATGTGCGGTGAGCGCCCGGGGCCGGTCGTCGGCTGCACCTGGCAGTTGGGCGACCAGCCCGCCCTTGTTGGTCACCTGCGAATCGATCCCGCTTGCCGTGAGCATGCCCGCTACAGACTCGATCGCCGCTGAGGCATGGCCAGTGGGTGAGGGGATGGCCAGTAAATTAGTGAGGGTAGCGACGATCGCTGCAGGGTCGATGGCAGGCAGCTTATTCATGGTGCTTCTCCTTGGGGTTGCTCGCGGTAGGCGTGAGCTGAGACGGTGGAAATCCGGTACAGCCGCACCCGCACGCAGCCAAGCTGCATCGCCGATCTTCCCTGCAGGCGTGGCGTCAGTGGGTCAGGATCTGGGAAAGGAAGAGCTTGGTGCGATCTTCCTGTGGGCTCTTAAAAATGTCGTCCGGTGATCCGCTCTCGATCACGAGCCCCTCGTCAAAGAAATACATCCTGTCGGCAACGGCGCGCGCAAACCCCATCTCATGCGTCACGACCAGCATCGTCATGCCGGTTTTCGCCAGTCCGATCATCACGTCCAGCACTTCTTTGATCATTTCCGGGTCGAGGGCGGAGGTAGGCTC
>DAOUEJ010000141.1:0-5788 GCA_034430615.1 Anaerolineales bacterium
GCGCTGCTTCTTTCTTTAATAGCGATCGGGATTACGGCCTATCTCTCGACTGATATCTTCGAGCGCATGCCTCACCTGGAGGATGAATTCGCCAATCTGTGGGAAGCGCAGGTGATGGCCAGGGGTGCACTGTGGCAGCCCTCCCCGGATCCGGCACAAGCCTACCTGGTTCCGTTTGTGGTGGACTACGAGGGGCGCCGGTTTGGCAAATATCCGCTTGGATGGCCGGCGGCGCTCTCCCTCGGAGCCCGGGCCGGGGCAGCCTGGCTGGTCAACCCACTCCTGGCCGGCGCGGCGATCTGGCTCACCTATCGTCTGGGGTCGAAGCTGTTCGGAAAGTGGTTGGCGCTGCTGGCGGGGGCACTGCTGCTCAGTTCGCCCATGTTCCTGATGCTCTCGAGCTCGCTGATGTCGCACACCTTCAGCCTTGTGCTGGGGTTGATCTTCACGCTGACCTGGTTTGAACTATTCTTGGACGCCTCAGACGGCTCTGCTCCTCATCAGCGCGCGGTTCCTATACTGGTTGTGTTGGGCGGGTTATCGCTCGGGTTGCTGATCCTGACCCGCCCCTGGACCGCCCTGGCGCTGGCTACGCCCTTTATTGTGCATGGCGTGGTACGAATGTTTCGATCAGGGCGCCAAGAACGCTCGCGGCTGCCAGCCGTGGGCGTGATCGCCGGTGTCCTAGCAACCGGTATCCCACTCTGGCAGTACGCAGTCACCGGCGAGGCATGGCTCAACCCATACACACTCTGGTGGCCGTATGACCGGATTGGGTTCGGCCCGGGGATCGGCGTCACGGAGAGCGGGCACAACCTTTTCTGGGCTGTCTACAACACCCGCTTCAGCCTGCGCGCAGGGCTGCATGACCTCTACGGTTGGCCCTACATCTCGTGGATCTTTCTCCCCTTCGGCCTGTACGCGCTGCGCCATGTGCGCGGTGGGGGTCTCCTTGTGGGGATCCCGGTCAGCCTAATCCTGTTCTATGGTGCCTACTGGATCGGTTCCTGGCTCTTTGGACCGCGCTACTACGCGGAAGCGCTGCCGGCGCTGAGCCTGATCAGCACGGCGGGGGTCGGGCAGCTGGCCGGGGTGCTTGACGCGCGCAAGCTGCCACTGCACTGGCGGAAACCAGCCGTCCTCGGTCTGCTCCTGGCGCTGGTCAGCATGGATATCCTCTGGTATCTACCGGCACGGGTTGGGGGGATGAAGGGTCTATATCAAATCACACGCGCGCCGAGCGTCCGGCTGGTACGTGCCGATCTGGGCGACGCGTTGGTGCTCGTTCACGCCGATCGCTGGTTCCAATATGCGCGATTGCTGCCGCTCGTCGCACCCTTCGCCGATAGCGACCTGCACGTTACCTGGGATGTGAACCCCAGAATCGAAACCGAGCTCATCGATTCGGCCGGGGAGCGGGAGATCTATGACTACGATGCGATGCTGGGTGTGCTGACTCGCCGTCCCCCGCAGGCTAAGGTCCCTTAATACGCCAGCATGGAGAAGGACCTATAATCAGGCTATGACTTCAATCCTAGTGGTCGAAGACGACGAAACCCTGCGCGAGACGATCGCACTCAACCTGCGGGCCGAGGGAAATCTGCATCCATGCTAAGGCCCCGCTGGTTCTAAGCAGCTTGATCCTCGGAATTCGCGATGCAGATCGCAGTACTATCCGACATCCACGCCAATCTTCACGCGCTGCAGGCGGTGTGGCACGACCTGCAGGCCCAAGTACCGGATCAGGTTTATTGTCTTGGGGACCTGGTGGGCTATGGGGCCTACCCGAACGAGGTTGTTCAATTCGTGCGTGACCATCAGATCCCGACCCTGATGGGAAATTATGATGAGGGCGTCGGCTTTGACATGAATGACTGTGGCTGTGTGTACAAAGAGCTAGCCCAGGAAGCCCGCGGCCACCTATCGCTGCTCTGGACGCGCCGGCATACGATGGATGAAAACAAGAGCTACTTACGCTCTCTACCTATGCAGCTTCGAGTAGGTGAGCGCAAACCGCGGTTGCTGATGGTGCACGGGAGCCCGCGCCGCATCAACGAGTATCTCTACCAGGATCGACCCCGGGCTACCTTTGAACGATTGGCGCGGGTCGCCGGGGCAGAGGTCCTCCTTTTCGGGCATACCCACCTGCCCTATGAAAGGACCGTTGCCGGGACGCTGTTTGTAAACACCGGCAGCGTGGGAAAGCCGAAGGATGGTGATCCCCGGGCAGGGTATGTCCTTCTGAAGCTTGGAAGAAGGCCGAGAGTGGAATTTCGCAGGGTCGAGTATGATGTAGAAGCTGCCGCGAGGGCGATCCGCGACTCCGATCTGCCGGGCGAATTCGCGCTGGATCTCCTGACAGGCGGGCGTGCAGACAGCGCAGAATCGAAATTGAAGACCCCGGGGAGGCAGGCATGACCGAGGCACATCTGGGCGCGTCACCACGCGCAGCGCTGGATAAGGAACTCTCGCGTCTGAAGGACGAGATCCTGCGCATGGGGGATCAGGTCGATGCCGCGCTGGTACAGGCGGTCGAGGCGTTGAAAGTGCGCGATGCCGCGGCGGCGCGCACGATCATCACCCAGGATTGTGAGATCAACGCCCGGCGCTTTGAAATCGAGGAACGCTGCCTGAGCTTGATCGCCACCCAGCAGCCGGCAGCCAGCGATCTGCGGGCCATCGTTGCGGCGATGAATATGGTCAACGATCTGGAGCGGATGGGCGATCATGCGGTCGGAATATCAAAAGCCGTCATCCGCATGCAGGAAGATCCACCGCTGGCGATCCCGCTAGAATTCGCTCTCATCTACGATCTCGTGCGGATCATGCTGCAAGACGCGCTGCTCTCCTACCGTGACCAGGATCTGGCCCTGGCGCGCAAGGTCGCCGATATGGACGATGAGATCGATGTTCATTACCGCAAGCTGTTCAAGGAATTGCTTGATGGGATGGCGAAGACCCCCGAGTCATCTGGGGCTGCCGTCCGCCTGCAGTTTGCCAGCCACAATCTGGAACGCATCGCTGACCGGGCGACCAACCTGGTTGAGCGTGTGCTCTTCCTGTCGAGCGGTGAGATGCAGGAGTTAAATCCCGAACCGGACGAGACCGGCTTGAACTAATCGGCCGCTCGCCCGGTTCGTCAATTCTTCACGGTTTCAGTCGCTTCCGTTAACCACCTGACATGGCAACGAAGTCCAGCTCGAGCTGGACTTGTTCATCCACGCTTGCCACCTGCGGGACAGACGGGCTCGAGAGGTCGAAGTCGGTCCGGTTGATCGTCGCCCGGGCTGTGCCTGAGATGTGCGTGCTGCTTTCGGCGGTAACGCTGACTTCAAATGTGACCGGCTGGGTGATATCGCGAATGGTCAGCTCCCCAACAAGTTGAAACGCGAACTGATCCCCGACTGCCACCGAACCGGGCAGCCCCACCACCTCAGTTGCCTTGAAGGTGATGAAGGGGAAATTCCCGGTTTGCAGGATGAAGCTGTTGATGGCGCGGTTGCGGAAGTTGTTGTCGGTGACGAACGAGGCAGCAGCAATCTGAATTGCCCCGACCTCGACACTGGCTGGATCGGACGGGTCAATGCGGATCTCGCCGCCGACATCCTGTGTCTCACCGATCACAGTGTTGGGTGAGCCGGCCAGCACCTCGTCGATCAGAAAGCGAGCCGTCGTTTCATTCGAGACGATCTTGAATACGTCTGCCCCACCTGCGGTTGGTGCATCGACTACCGCCTCACTGGTGGCAGGAGCATTTACGACCGCCGCATCGTTCGGGGCGATTGCCTCAACCGCGGTCGGAGCCGGTGGCGCGGGTGTTTCTGTGGCAGTGCCGCAGGCACTGAGCAGGCCAAGTGTGAACAGGCCGACATAGAAGAGCACACGGTACGATTTCAACTTTTTCGATACTTCTCCTTTGGCATAGGACGTTTTAGAGCATACGCCGGGGCAGGCCCCGGCGTATGCTGATATTGTATCAAATGGATTCCTGGGAGGAGGCAGGGCTCCATTATGGGAATTCAAAAACCAGCTAGCTGAGTTTTGATTCGAGGAGCGTGATCAGCGGGCGGATGAGAAAGACATTCCCGCCCCGGGCGCCGCGATTGCCGAAATCCTGATTCTGTGCCTGGAATGTAGCAATTTGCTCGGGCGAGATGCCGTCGGTGCCACCGGGAAACTGCCTACCTCCAGCGCCTTGTCCCCCACCAGGCCCCTGCCCGGGCGTTACGCCTTCCGGGATTCCCTCCGGGCGCCCCCCGTCGCCGAAGAAACCACTACCCGTACCTCCGCCCGTTCCATCCGCAGCAGCAGGCCGCAGTCCAAGGTCATCCATAATCGTTGCGATATCTGTAGAGCTGACATCCATGGCCGCAATCGCCGCAAGTTGTTCGGACGTCATCTCATCCTCAATCTGCCCTAAAAGGGCTGAAATCTCGGCCTCAGCTGTGGTGTCACTCTGAAGCAGGCTCTGGTAGGCCTGCCATAAGGGCAGTAAGCTCCCAGCCTGGGCTGCGCTAATCGCCATGTCGGTTTTCTCCAGCTGCAAGGAGCCAACCACGAGCTGTTCTTGTGTGAGCGCTGATTGACCGCTGGTAATGGAGGTCGTGGCGTCGTCGGCTGTACTTTGGGAAGCTTCCCCGGCTGGGGACGATCCGCATGCAGCCAGGGTGGCTGCCAGTGCAATAAACAGAACGAATATCAAAGGTTTCTTCATGGGTCCATCTCCATAACTACGTTTTAACATATGCGCCACAGGATAAAGATATTGAGCGTTATTCATGCCGGAGCGCCTCGATCGGGTCGAGCTGGGCAGCCTTGTTGGCGGGATAGTAGCCAAAGAAGATCCCCACAGCTGCGGCCGATAGAAACGAGAAGAAAATCGAACTTCCAACCACGACCGTGCGCATCCCGCTGGCGGTTCCGAAGATCCAGGCCGCCGCGATCCCGGCCACGACACCGATCAGACCCCCGAACAGGCTCAGCAAGATTGCTTCAGTAAGGAACTGGAAGCGGATATCGTTGGGCGTGGCCCCGATCGATTGCCGGATCCCGATCTCACGCGTGCGTTCGGTCACGCTCACCAGCATAATATTCATGATCCCTATCCCGCCCACGATCAAGGAAACCCCGGCAACCCAGGCGAGCAGGTTGCGGAAGGCCGCGGTGGTCGACTCCTGCGTCTGGATGATGTCCTGCTGCGTCGTGACGCTGAAATCGAGCGAATCGAGGCTTACGCCGTGCCGCTTGGCAAGGAAGAGCGTGATCTGTTCGATCGTGTGGGTCATCAAACTAGGATCTTCGACTTCCACAATCAGCATCCGCACCCGATCGCCAATGATGCGGGCAAACTGGTTCGGGATGAACTTCTGGAAGACGACGGTGACCGGGATGTAAAGCTGGGCATCGAAATCGACCCCGCTCACCGTACCGCGCGGCTCGAAGGTGCCAATCACGGTGAGTTTGGTCGTCCCTACCGTCACGACCTCTCCGATCGGATCCCCTTCGCCAAAGAGCTCCGTCGCCAACGTAGCCCCCAGCACGGCGACCTTGGCTTTTCGTTCAACATCCTTATTGGTGAAAAAGCGGCCCTGGGCAATGGTGATGTCCCGGACCGAGGGGAACCCCGCCGTGCTGCCCTGGACCGTTACGCCATCCAGCGCGACACCCGCGGCTTTCACGGTTTCCGAGGAGCCTTGCTCGACGACAACAGCGGCGACGTTAGCCACCTGCTCGGCGATCGCGGCGGCATCGTCATAGACCAGCCCGCCCGAGTCCCCGCCTCCGGGTC
>DAOUEJ010000142.1:0-12349 GCA_034430615.1 Anaerolineales bacterium
TTTTGAACGTGGCCAAGCACTGAGCACCCGCTGCAGTACGCTGCTCGAACAAGCCGAACTGCGCCTGACCGAGTTGACTAGTGGACCGGATGGTGAGCCGATTGAACGCGAATTTGATGCGGAGGATGAATAAGTGAACCTGTTGGCTATCTTCCGCAATCCGGTCTTAATCGGCGGCCTGAGCGCCTGGGCTCTAGCACAGGTATTGAAACTCCCGATCGAATACTTCCGCTCGGGCCACTGGGATTGGTCGCTGCTCCTGCGCGCGGGAGGGATGCCCTCCTCCCACTCCGCGCTGGTTACTGCCAGCGCACATGGCATCGGTTTGTTCGTGGGCTTTGATTCAGCCCTCTTCGCTCTCTCGGTCGCATTGGCCTTGATCGTGATCTATGATGCGACCGGCATCAGGCGCCAGGCCGGAAAACACGCGACGATCATCAACGCCATGGTGCAGGACATCCTCGAGGGCCACGCCCTACGCAGTCAGGAGAAACTGCGCGAAGTCCTTGGTCATTCACCGATCGAAGCCCTGGTGGGGTTCCTGTTAGGTCTTGGGACGGCCCAGCTCGTCTACTTCCTGTGGCCTTGAGCGGGTTCGCCGCACCCATCGTTCGAGCATGAAATTTGGCAGCTGGCGTGCTTCGGGCGCACCGAGCAGCCAGGCCGCCCCCCAGTACAGCCCCAGCCCGATCACGACCCCAACCCCACCGCGCAGCCAGGCCGGCTGATCGCCCGTTCTCATCATCCACAACTGGATCGCCCCGGCCATAACGGCAGCGGCCAGGAGCGCAGCCAGCAGCCCATGTCGCAGCCGCACCATGTCAATGCCCCGCAAGCGACGGCTGAGCAAAACCAGGAGTATTGTCGTCTCCAACGCCGTCGCCAACGTGTTGGCCAACGCCAACCCACCGTGGGGTGGGAGCCCAGCCTGCGCGAAGGCCTGCGCCAGCACCAGGCTGAGGACGATATTGAGTGTCATCGCCAGCACACCGATCGTGACCGGGGTGCGGGTGTCATACTGGGCGTAGAAAGCCCGCACGACTACCTCCAGCAGCGAATGACCGACCAGCCCGGCTACGTACCATAGGAGCGCCCAGGCAACGAGGTCGGTCGAGCGCGCATCGAAGACTGCCCCCTGGAGGAGCATCTCGATAATCGGCCGCCGGAGCAGGATCAAACCCACACTGGCTGGAAGCGAGAGGAAGAACACGGCGCGCAGCGAGTTTCCTACGGCTTCACGCAGTCCATCCAGCTCCTGACGCGCCACCTGGGCGGCAAAAGTCGGGAGCGAGGCGACGGCGATCGATTGCGCAATCGCAGCCTGGGGCATGATCATCAGCGTGAAGGCGATATTGAGTGCAGCCAGGCTTCCCTCCGGCTGCCCCGAAGCGATGATCGTGTTGACGATGAAGTTGATCTGCACCACTGCCACGCCCAGCAGGCGCGGGGCCATGAGCTGTCCGACTTCACGCACCGCTGGGGAGCCCAGCCCCAGCCCCCATCTCAAGCTGGGCTTTAACCGCCAGAATTTCGGTGCCTGGATCAGCAGGTGCAGGCCGGCACCGAGTACTGATCCCCAAGCCAGGCCGAAGATACCGAACTGCGGCGCTAGCAGCACGCCGAGGATTTGCCCAACACGGTAGGCAGCCGGGGCTAACGCTGGGAAGGCAAAGTGCTGGTGAGCGTTGAGCGTCGCCATCAAGAGCCCACTCACCCCGAATACGACGGGCGAAATCAGCAGCACCCGCATCAATGAAACCGTCAAGCGAAACTGCTCAGGATCGATAAAACCCGGGGCCAGCAATCGTACAACTGTGGGGGCGAAGATCGCGGCCAGTGCGCTTAGCACGCCCATCACGATGATTACCAGATTGATGATGGAAGAGGCCAGAGACCAGGCTTGCTCGCGGGAATTTTGTGTGATGATGCGGGTGAAGGTGGGCAGGAAAGCCGAGGCGAGCGCACCACCGCTGATCAATGTAAAGAGGAACTCCGGCAGCCGGTTGGCGACGTAGAACGCATCGTAGTCACTGCTTGTCCCGAATGCCCGTGAAGCGAGCATCTGCATGAGCAAACCTGCCACGCTCGACAGGACATAGCCGAACATGACAATCCCGCTGGCACGTGCGATCTGGCGACTGGCCGATTGCGGCTGGCTGTTCATCGTGCCGGATTATACAGGAGTGCGATGATTCGAGGCTTACATTGGTATCTCTTCCAGGAGTGACTTTGGGTGTCAAAACGGTGTCTAACAATTTAGAACTCCGCACCAGGCGGAGCATCAAAATTATGGAGGCATCATGAACGAGTTCTTCCAGCAATTTCTCGACACGATCGTCACATACGTCCCCGGAGCACTGGCCGCGCTCGGGATCCTGATCGGCGGTTGGATCCTGGCGCGGGTCATTGCAGCCATCATCCGGGGCGGGCTCAAGCGCACCGGGCTTGATGAGCGGCTGGCAAAGATCATCAGGGGCGAGGCTGGTGAAGGCGAACCACTCGACATCGCCCGCTGGGTGTCGCAGGTGGTTTATTGGCTGATCATGCTCTTCGTCATCGTCGCATTCCTGCAAGCCCTGAACCTGACGATCGTCGCCGAGCCGATCAATCAGCTGCTGAACCAGGTTCTTTCCTACCTGCCGCAGCTCCTGGGCGCCATCATCCTGCTCTTCGTGGCCTGGCTCATCGCCAGTACTCTCAAGTTCATCGTTGGGCGTGCACTGCGGATGGCAAAATTTGACGAACGCTTCTCCCCCCAGACTAGCCTGAATGATGTTGACGAATCATCCACCAACGCTATCTCCAGCCAGACCGACCTTGAAGATGCCGATGTATCGTTCACCAACGCCATCTCCAGCGTCGTCTACTGGTTGGTCTTCCTGCTCTTCCTCCCGGCAATCCTCGGCGCACTTGGCATCGAGGGGCTGCTCACTCCCGTTCAGGGCGTAGTCAACGGCATCCTGGCCGTGGTACCGAACATCCTGGGCGCGGCAGTGATCCTGTTCGTCGGCTGGCTGGCGGCGCGCTTCGTGCGCCAGATCGTCACTAACCTGCTGGCCGGGATGGGCGCTGACCGCCTCGGTGCCCGCATCGGGCTGGAGAACGCGCTGGGTGGGCAGAAGCTTTCACAGATCCTGGGCATGCTGCTCTATGTCGTGATATTGATCCCGATCATCATCTCGGCCTTGAACGCACTCCAGATCCAAGCCGTCTCAGACCCGGCATCAGCCATGCTGACGACCATCCTGAACGCGCTTCCTGCGATCTTTGGCGCGATGCTGTTAATCGGCATTGCCTACTTCGTCGCCCGGTTGGTCTCCAGTTTCGTGACCAACCTGCTCACAAGCATCGGTTTCGACAAAGTCCTAAGTTGGGTCGGGCTGGGCAGCATGACCCCCGAGGGCGGGCAAACACCCTCCCAGATCATCGGCTACTTGACGACCGTGGCGATTATGTTGTTCGCCGTGATCGCGTCGGCCAACCTGCTCGGCTTCACCATCCTGGCCCAGTTGGTTTCCAACTTCCTTGTCGCAGCCGGCGGGGTTTTGCTGGCGTTGCTCATCTTCGGACTGGGGCTCTACCTGGCCGGCCTGGCTGAGCGGGTCATCCGTGACACAGGCGGTTCGCAGGCGCAGTTCCTGGCCCCCGTGGCGCGCATCTCGATCATCGTCTTCTCTGGTGCCCTCGCCTTGCGCGAGACCGGTATCGCCCAGGACATCGTCAACATGACCTTCGCCATTGTCTTCGGCACCGTGGCCGTCGCGGCGGCTCTGGCCTTCGGGCTTGGGAGCCGGGAGATTGCCGCCCGTGAGCTTGAAAAGTGGCTCGATCGAAATCGTAAGTAGGTAATAGTGCCAACCTAGTGAAAACCGGGCGGGCACGTCCCTGTTCAATATCCGAGCCGGGATCGAGGTTCTGATCCCGGCTCGGGAGTCTGGTTGGGCGAAAGGTGCCTTCCCGAGTATGATCACTGTATGGCGTTTGACTATGAAAGCCTGACAGACGACGAACTCATCAAGCGGATCAGGCTGCGCGGGGCGGTCGACGAAAGACCGATATCTGTCCTCTTCCAGCGCCATTACACCATGATCTGGAAAGTCTGCCGCCGCTTCATGACTACCGATGCGGACGCTGAAGACATGCTTCAAGAAGTATTCCTGCGAGCCTATCAGGGTCTGCCTGCGTTCAAAGGCCAGTCCAGGTTCAGCACATGGCTCTACCGGATTGCGGTAAATGTTAGTTTGAATGAAATAAGGAAGCGCCGACGAGGCGAAGTCCACGTGATCCCGATCGATGAGATTTCCCCTCAGTCCGATCAATCCCATCACCGCGAGGAGCATCAACGCGAAGAAATGAGCGAGGAGCTTTCGACAGCCCTGGCGTCACTCCCGGATGAGGCGCGTGAGGCTTTGCGCCTGCGCGAGATCGAAGGCCGACCCTACGAAGAAATCGCGAGCTTGCTTGGGATCAAGACCAGCGCAGCAAAAATGCGTGTCCAGCGCGCCCGGTTAGCGTTGCTAGCCTATCTCAGTGAACAACAGGAATCATGATGAGTCGCCATCTTTCCGTCGCAGAGTTATCAGAGTTCATCACCGGCCAAGCAGCTGAAAACCAACAACTGCGCATCATTCGGCATCTGGAGACATGCGAGACCTGTCTCGGTGTGATCGACAGCCTGTGGTCGGAGACGATGAGCGCCTTGCAGAAGAACGCAATCCCTGAAATCAAGAGCGGACGCACGATCTGGTTACGGCGGCGCATCCTTCGTCGCATCCACAGCTTCGAGACCAACCGGAGCATCCTACAACTCGCACTGTTTGGACCCGTCATCTTCTTAAAAGGGCTCCTTGAGCCCTGGCAGAGTAGAGACAGCAAGCCGAAGAACAACGGAGGACCTCAATGATACAAACTGCGCTTTCCGATTTCTGGCAGGGTTTCCTCTCATCCGCCCCGTCCCTGATACAAGGCCTGATATTAATCGGCCTGGGATGGCTGCTCGGACGCATCCTGGGTTGGATCACCGCCCGCTTCCTCCAGCGGTTGAAGCTGGACGAGGCCGAATCGCGACTCGGGCTTTCCACCAGCTTGCAGCGGTTTGGTCTGAACCAGACCCCTTCACGATTTGTGGGCGGCGTGATCTTCTGGGCTGTATTCTTGAGTTTTCTGCTGCTTGCTCTAGAGGCGATCGGCTTGCAGTCGCTCCTTGAACCTGTTCAGGCTGTACTGGCCTACCTGCCCCGGATACTTGCGGCGGTCCTGATCGTCTTCGCCGGGACGTGGGCGGCGCAATTTGTTTCGCGCGCCCTGCAGGCCGGACTCGTCAGTATGGGTTTCGAATCGCCACAAACGATTGCCGGGGTTATGCGAGCATTCGTAATCATTCTGGCCGTCATCCTTGCCATCGATCAGCTTGGGATCAACACCTCTCTGTTGAACGACGCAGTTTCCAGCGTGATCGCCATCGCCATTGGCGGCGTGGCGCTGGCTTTTGCCCTCGGCTCACGCGGGATCACGCGCAACATCCTTTCCAGCTACTACCTGCGCGAGCGCTTCCAACCCGGTGACCAGATCAAGTTTCAGGAGCGCGAAGGCACGCTGGAGGCAATCGGCTCGCTCCATTCAGAGGTTTCAACCAAGGAAGGGCTGTGGATCATCCCAAACAAGGATTTGATCGAAGGGCAAGTCCTGATCCGGGATCATCCGGTCAAAGGCTAATCCGGGATGGCCGCTTGCGAATGTGCTGGCTGGGCAGTTCACTGCTCAAGCCCACGCCCGGCGGCGCATCCAGAGATACATACCAGCCGGAACAAGCACGGTAGCACCCAGCATGATATAGAAGGCAGCCTTGCCTGTCCATGCCGAGAGCGGGATCACGGGCTGGAAGAAATTCGTCCCGAAAAACCCGGTTAAAAATGAGAGCGGCATAAAGAGCGTCGTGATGATGGTTAGCGTCTTCATGATCTCGTTCATTCGGTTGCTCACCACAGACAGGTAGGTGTCCAACGCACCCCCGACGAGATCACGCATGCCCTCGGTAATGTCATACAGGCGGACAAGGTGGTCATAGACATCGCGGAAGAAGATCCTGCTGTCGGGATCCAATATCGCGAAATCGCCGCGCGCCAGCTTGTTGACCACCTCACGTTGCGGGGTCAGGATGCGGCGCAGATGGACGAGGGCGCGCTTGTAGGTGAAAATCTGCGCCAGCAGGTGCGGCCCCGGGTTATCGAAGATCTCATCCTCGATCTGATCGATGGTGTCGTCGATCGTTTCAATCACCGGCATCGTGTCGGCAACGAGTTCATCGCTGATTTGATAGAGCAGCCGCTCAACGCCGCGCGCAAGGCCGCGTTGGTCACGCTCGCAGAAACCCCAGACTCGCTCCAGCGCTGGAATGGGGCGGGAACTGTACGTTACCAGATAGTTTGAGCCGACGAAAAAATCCAACTCGAGCGTCGTGATCGGGTCATCTTCCTCTGGATTGAACTGGATCGCATGCAGTACAAGGTAGATATATCCCTCCCACGCGTCAACTTTGGGAACATGGCGCTCCTCAAGCGCATCATCCACCGCGAGCGGGTGGAAGCCAAACGTCTCCAGCAGGAGCGGGCGGCAATTTTCGGCCGGTTCCTGTTCGATGCTGACCCATAGCAATCCACCCGGATCGGCGATTGCGGCCTTGATAGCAAGCGTATCTAAATCGCGGTGGACCTCGCCTGAGCTCAATCGGTAAAAGGAATGGATCATCTTCTCTCCCTCCGCTCTCCCAGAACAGGATGCCTAATGGACTGCCGGGCGCTGAGCCACGGGATCAATGCGGATCTCAAACGGGGCGGGGTCTACAAATTGGATTGTCGTGGACGCGATCGCAATATGGCCTCCGGAAAGCTCGATTTCATCCAGGATCCGTGTAAACAGCCGGTCTTTCATCTGCCGGCGTTCTTTGTAATCCACGAGGTATCGAAGTGTGAATTCAACCCAGTTGTCGGTGGCGATCAGCGTGACCATCGGCATGAGCAGTTCATCATCGAGAAGGTAGTGCCGCCGCGCGTCAAGCCATGCTTCCTTTGCCTGGGATGCAAAATCGTCAAGCAATTCTTGGGCAATTCTCTCGAGCATGTTCCTCGCCACCCGCAGATCTGATCCATATTTGACGGGTAGGACAATTTCGTCCCATAGGAAGTGAAAACCGGTCGTGTAGTTGTAGATTGGATCGCTTAACGCGGTGCTGTTAGCGAGATGAATGATGCGCCCGCTGTAGAGATCTGCGTCGACCCAGCCGCCGCACTCCATGATGGTCGTCTTGAGCGTGCCGATATCGATCACGTCTCCGAGGATGTCGTTAACCCGAATCCGATCTCCCACCCGATAGTATCCCCCGAGGTTGATCACCACCCAGCCCCCGAAGCTTGCGATGATCTCCTGGAGCGCAAACGCCACCCCCGCCCCAATGACCCCAAACACAACTGCAATATGGCCTAACTGGTCCTTGAACACCAGGCTCATAAAGAGCAAGACAAGCAGATAACCGCCCAGCGATACCCATTTTCGCATCCGGTACCGAGCCGAGGCGATTTCAATCCTGGTCGCTACGGCGTGTTGCGCGATACGGACCACGAGCAATATCGCAATAGTCCCCAGCAGCACTATCGCTGCGCGGATTACCAATGGCTCCGAGAGCAGCCGCACCCAGTCCTTGGTGATCATTGCACTCTCCTTTCCTTGGTTGATGTCAGTTTTCGTGTTGGCGTTTAATAACCAATACTGTAAGTAGCTGGCACCGCAGAGGGGTTGATTAATCCCAGGCTCCACTCGCAACCCGAACGGGCGCAATTAGGTTGATATAAACGCTAAGAACCAACCCCTGCCACAGGGGTTGGTTGGTCTGCATGAGATACGCGAGGGACATTTGTTATGCCTGCCTTGTTCTATGCCTGAGATGGGCAGGCACATCGATGATTGCGCGTACTTTCCCAAACCGGCGTCGCCGGTAGAGCAGCACAAGCTTGATGATCCAGGCTGTCTGGTTGTGTAAAAGAATCTCCCACCAATGCAGCGGCACGACCTCGGGGATCACTACGCTGGCAAGCTGTCCATCGTTATATTCTTCATCATAGCGATCGAGGAATTCCAAAAACGGCCTGATCAAGGACCGATACGGCGAAGGGATAATTTTCAGAGGCACTTCCATTCCCCAGCGTTGCCATTTATTGACCAGGGCTGCGGTCTGTTCTGGATCCGTTTCCACATGAACCGCCGTGACTTGCGATGAGATGGATTGAGCATACCGCAGCGCGTTTAGTGAAACCCTATTGAGCGAACTAAGCGGAACGACCACACGTGGTTCTGGCAACGGCTCAAGCCTGGGCGGCAGTCCGGCCATTGAAAGCTCTGCGGCAAATTCCCGATAGTGACGCCGGGTCTGGAGGAATCCGACCACGATGAGCACCATCAATACCACGACGATCCAGGCCCCATCGAGGAACTTGCTGTAGGCGATCACGCTGAAGGCCAGAGCTGTGCCGACTGCGCCAAGGCCATTGAGAACCGCTTTAACCGGCCAGAATGCTTGCTTCTCGCGCAGCCAGTGTACGACCATCCCGGCCTGCGAGAGCGTGAACGCGAGAAAGACCCCAACCGCAAAAAGTGGGATCAAGGCGTGTGTATCTGCCCCGAAGGCAACGATGAGAATCCCCGCCATGGAGGATAGTAGGATGATCCCGTTGCTGTATACCAATCGGTCCCCGAGCAGCTTTAGTTGTCGGGGCAGGAATCCGTCCTGGCTCAGGACAAAGGCCAGTCGCGGGAAACCGTTAAAACTGGTGTTCGCTGCGACAAGCAGGACAAGCATGGTGGAGAATTGAACGCCGTAGTACAGGATGCCGCCGTTGAAAACCTGCCTTGCAAGGGCGGAGAGGATGCTCTCGCCCGGACGGGGAAGTACAGCCAGGTATTCCGTGAGCCCAACCGTGCTCAAAAAGAACAACCCCATACACAGGACCATCAAGCCCATGGCCTTGATGGCATGCCTGGACTCCGGGGGTTTGAAGAGGGGCACCCCGTTGCCTATCGCCTCGATCCCGGTCAGCGCAGTGCAGCCCGCGGCAAAGGTATGCAGGATGAGCACCAGGGGTACACTCACATGCCCTTGCTGAGCAAGCATTTGCGTTGGATAGGTACCTGGTCCTTCTGTCAACGCATATACGATCCCGCCTCCTATAAGAACCAATCCACTCAGGATGAATAACCCAACGGGCATGGACATCCATCGCCCCGATTCGCGTACCCCTCGCAGGTTGGCCAGGGTGATTAGGATTAACAGGAGAAGACAGATCGCTACGCGCTGCGGTGCGAGACCTGGAAAGGCTGAGAGAAGTGCAGTAACGCCTGCAGTCAAACTTACGGCCACCGTGAGGGTATAGTCTACAAGCAAGGCGGCTGCAGTCACCAGGCCTACGCCAACACCCAGGTTCTCCCGCGCCACGGAATAGGAACCACCACCAGTCGGGTAAGCCCTCAGCGTCTGTGTGTACGAGATCGCGAGCAGGATCAAAAGCCCAACAATGGCCAGTGCAATCTCATCAGCGAAGGCCAGCCCGGCCGCGCCCGCAACTGCCAGGCCGAGGAAAATTTCCTGGTTCGCATACGCTATTGATGACAGGGCATCCGGGGACAGGGCTGCCAGGCCTCGGAGTACACTCAAGCGTTCATCCCGCAAGCGCTCCGTGGGAAGCGGCGGACCGAGCAGCAGTTCACGAAATGTTCTTAAGCTCATTCGTGCTCTCTTTTTTCTCCCAGATCTTTAATCTTCAGGGGAGGCCTGGCCCCGGGCAACTATGCCTTTAGGGGGCCAGGATTTTCCTGGCTATGCTGTTTTCGAACCAGCATTCCCTTGGAACGTTATCCCTTTCTACTATATCGGGCAGGAAAACATAGCCGCTACGTGGCAACGCGCCGATCTATACGGCGCAGAGATGCACGCCAGATTAAGTGTAGCTTGATGGGACGCCCTTTGCCACCCTCTCGGAAAATTGGGTGAATCCAAGCGCACATTTCCATGCCAGTCGACGCAACTGACAACGATGACTTTTAAATAGCTTGCCGTCCCACGGATTAAACCGGGAATTTGCTGGGAATTTGCTGCTTTCCTTCCCGCGCAGTTCACCTTAAACTACGCAGTGCACAATCCCGTGAGTGGCTCACTTTGAATTGTTCGCAGTCAGGATGACCATGTCGGAAAACCCTGAAGATTTCCTCGGTCAGTTGCGCCTCAGCCGATATATTCGCAGCTCATGGCAGGTGGCGGCAACAGGACTGGCCGTCATCGTTGGACTCGCCTTGCTTGTCCCGGCGCGTATTGTGAATGAGACGGGGTGGTTGAATGCGACGCCTGTGCTCCTGGGCGTGGTCATTTCGGGTCTGACCCTGCTGAATATCTTCGAGTTGCTTGGCGGGAGCAGCGAGCGCGGCGGCACATCTACTCTGGTGCATGAAGCGCTCGGTGCAAGCGCCGGGTTCGGCAGCGGCTGGACGGTTCTGGGCGCTTTCCTCGCCCTGGGTGCAGCCTTGCTCAGATCAAACGGTTTGCTCATAGCGCCCCATTTGCCTGGTTCCGTGTCTACCGAGGCACTGCTCGCACTGGCAGCCTTCGTGCTTATCCTGGTCATCAACCTCTTTCACCTGCTGCCCCGTCGCGAGAGCCTGACGCGTGTTGTTACTGTGCTCCTGATAGGTTTGGGCATCATCCTAATCACGAAGATCCCCGGTCTTCACCAGCCCTCCGTATCACTCCCTTCCACCAATCAATTCCTGCGGGCAACGGCGTGGTCCATGACAATCTTCGCCGGACTGGAGGCGATCCTCGCCTCACGCCGACGGATTCGACGTCCGGCGAGACAACTGCCACGAGGTTTGCTGATACTGCTGTTGCTTGGAGTTGGGTTGCTCGGGGGCCTCACCATGCTGGCCCCTATGTTGGGGGGATACGCCGCTAACCAAGGCCCGCTGGCAATGCTCCGGGCGCTGGTCGAATCGAGCGTCATCCCCGCCTGGTTTACGCTGCTTCTAGGGACCGTGGTGCTCTTGATGGCCGCCAGCGCCTGTCTGATGGCAGCCGCTCGCCAGATGTATACGATGAGCCGGGATGGTGCATTCCCATCAAACCTTACCCTTGTAGGTCGACCTTTCCGGCTGCCGCCCCGCATCTTCGGCGCGCTCGCACTCGTTCTGACACCACTCCTGATCTGGTCGCCCCCCGGCTGGCTGCTGGACATTGCCGCCGGGTTGTTCATCCTGCAGGCCGGCTGGGTGAACCTGGCGGCTGCCCGCAGCCGGCAGTCAGAACCCGACCGCCGACGGACGCTCGTCGTGCCTTTCTACCCTCTGGTGCCGATCGTGGCGCTTGCCCTCTGCCTGGGCTTGGCCCTCTCGCTGCCACTGGCCGGGCTGCTCGGTTCATTGATCTGGCTTGCGCTCGGTGGTCTGCTCCTGGTGAGCTACTCCCACCCGCGCCTGCTTGAAGCACAGCATGGCGTGCTCGTATTTGGACGAGAACCGGAAGCTGAAAAGCCCGAAGGGGTGTACCGCATCCTGGTCCCGCTCAGCACCGGCGTCGAGCGCCAGTACGTGCTCAGACTCGCCAGCGCCCTCGCCCACCAGACGGGTGGGCAGTTGATACCGCTGCAGGTCATCCCGATCGCCGATCCACTCGCCATCCAGGAAGGACGGCGCTTAGCCGAGGAGCGCAATACGCTCTTCCAATGGTCCACCCGGGAGGCTAAGCGGCGTGGCATTGAAACCTATCCCATCACGCGCCTGGCGAGCAGTATCGCCAAGGGGATCCAGGATACCGCCATCGAGGAGGAATGTGATCTGATCCTGTTGTCGTGGCCGGTGGGGAGCGCGCGGGAAGGGACGAGGATGGGACGCGTGCTCGACCCCCTCGTGCGCAGCGCGCCCTGCGATGTGGCTGTGGTCGCCTTCCACCCGGACCGCCTGGCCAAGCAGGTCCAGGAGAGCGATCACGCCGAAAGCCCGGCCCTCGCCATCAAACGCGTCGTCGTGACCACTGCCGGTGGTCCACACGCGCCGCTTGCTGCCCGTCTCGCCTTGCTGCTGGCACGGGAATTCGAGGCCACGACACGGGCGGTGTACGTCACGCTGCCCGAAGCCTCAGATACAGACCTGACGGAAGGCCAACGCAGGATTGCAACGACTATCGAGCGCCTGCGGGAATTGATGATCTCGCTGCCGGCAGTTTCGGATTCCCCGGTCAATGGGGACGAGATACCGATCGAGAGCCAGGTTGTCTCGGCGCCGAGCGTTGTCGAGGGAATTGTTTCTGCCGGAT
>DAOUEJ010000143.1:0-44534 GCA_034430615.1 Anaerolineales bacterium
GCCGGCTGGCTGCAGCATCGCACCCACCTGCTGCCCATCGGTCGTGAGCCACAAGCGCGCAAATGGATTCTCAAAGAAGATCACGAGCGAGAGGAAGAAAGCCAGTGTGATCATCGTAACAACCACGATCCAGGGTAGCATCTCGCGATCGCGCTGCCATTTGCGTAAGCTGGCAGCACTGGCAAAGGCTGACATCAGCCATGCCCAGAAGACCAGCGAGCCCTCCTGGCCGCCCCACAGGGCGGTCACTTTGAGGTAGGTCGGCATGGTCGAACTGGTGACCGAGGCAACGTAGCGGATCTCGTAGTGGCCATTGATGAGCAGCGTGATGAGCGCCAGGGCGGCGAGCGTGATCAGCGGCCAGGTCAGGAGCATCGCCCGTCGGGCGCTTTCGACGTAGGCCGGTTTATGCTGGGTGGCGCCGTATGCAGCAACGCCTACGCCATATAAAGCCGTGATAAAGGTGATGATCAGTGCGAAATACCCGAAATTGGCAATCACAAGCTCGCTCCTCCTGCTCTACCTTTAAGTGATACCAGCACGGTGCCGGAAAACACGCATCGCTTCCATGCTGAACAATCCCGTTCGTTTAACCCTGCTCTGATTGGAGCGGGATCTCTTCCTCGTAGCGCGTCGGGCACTTCAACAGCAGCTCGTAGGCATGGAACACACCATCGGAATCAAGGCGGCCGGTGACAATCGCCTGCGCTTCATCCCGCAGCAGATCCGGCATCGGTCCCTCATAGACGACGTTCAAACGGCTGGCTGTCGGATCCATCACAGCATTATGCAGCACTTCCGCAAGCCCCCCCTCTTCTTCGATCTCATCCAGATCGGCGGGGACATTGGCAATGGTGAACTTCAACGTCAGCGACTGGGCGTCATACGAGATGGTCTCACCATCGACCGCGCCTGAGATTTTGATATCACGGTCGCTCACCTCGTCCCCACGCGCCTTCAGTTCGTCGATCGTGAGGTAGTACTGGGCTGAGGCCTGAGTCGAGGAGGCGATCAGGTATACGACCGCCGCCACAATCAATAAGCCACCCACCAGGAACTTGGCCCGCCCGGCTTTGGGCGTTGTCGATAGATTGGTCATACCTTCCTCCATGCGCGGCAGCATCGAACCGCCGCGCCCAAATCGGCGATATTGTATCAGGTTTGGTTTACTGGTCGTCAGCGGTGGATCGAATTGACTGCGTCTGTGACACCTTGAGCATTTTGGCACAAGAGCATTAATGGCGGATGAATCTTGTCCCCCTTGATTCGATACAGGGGCCACGTGCTGTCGGATCCCAACAATCGTGTGTACTACTTATATCCGTTTTGCCAATCCCAGTTCTACGCAAACCGGCTTTAGCATAATACACAGAAGTAAGATAGTCTTTGCCCGAAAGGTGATTAACATCACAATTCATCAAGGAACAGCAGTACTGTCTCCGGGCACATCCGCGAGATAGCATTCATTCATATTGATAATGGGCCGATTCCACTAGATCAACGTGGGCTGAACTACCCACGGTGGAAGATTGAACAGGTGGAATGAGCACAGGGAGTACACGCATGAAAAGTCTTGTATTTTTCCGGAGCCAGCGCAGCGTGATCGCCTTCGCTGCCGTATTCACGCTGAGCCTGGCGATCGGCGCGGCAAGTGGCATGGCTGTACCGGCTGCGGCTTCGCCCGCCCCAAAACCATCCCCTCAGGAAGGAACCTACGCCGGACCGGAAACATGCGCCATCTGCCATGACGAGGTGCACCAAAAATGGGCAACCTCCCGGCATGCCCAGGCTTTCTCGTCCCCGATCTTCCAGAAGGACTGGAGTGAACTGGGCAGCCAGTTCACCTGCCTCGAATGCCACACGACCGGTTACGACGCCGCACAAAGTACGTATGCCTTCGAAGGCGTGACCTGCGAATCCTGCCACGGGCCATTCCGGCAGGGGCATCCGGCTGAACCTATGCCGGTGTCACCGGATCACGAGCTGTGCGCGACCTGCCACAAGACCACCACCGACGAATGGCTGGCCAGCCCACACCATGCAGCCGGGATCGAATGCCAGTCATGCCATGATCCACACGCCCAGCAGCCATTGTCTGATTCGATCACTGGCCTGTGCTCAAACTGCCATAAAGACAACGGGGATTCATTCACACATGGTTCACATGCCAATGCGGGTCTCGAATGCAGCAACTGCCATATGTACACCAGCCCGCGCACCGAGGATCCGATCCAGGGACTCGTCCCGACCGGCCATACGTTTACCGTTGGATCGGAAGCCTGCATCGGCTGCCACCAGGATACCGTTCATACTCGCGATGTAATTCTTGAGCTCTCCGGTGAGGTTCAAACGCTGAAGGACCTCGATACGGATCAACTGCGTCAACTGGTGCAGGAACAGGAACAACAGATCGGGGACCTCGAGGGTCGCGCCAGCGTGCGTCTTTATACCGGTCTTGCACAGGGTGCGATCGTCGGTTTGGCGACCGGCGCCGTTGCGGCCTGGATCGTGAGCCGCAACCTTGAGTTGGTTGACATTGAAGGAGATGAGGATGAAACGGCCGAAGACGAAAGCTAGGGTAAAACTGACCCGGCGCGATTTCACCAAGATCGCCGCCACAGCGGTCGGTTCATCGGTTGCAGCCTACCTGGTTACGACCGGACCGCTCTCTCCCTTCTCAAACCTGAAGCGGCAGCAAATCTCGCCTGATGAAGACACTCACACTCCGACTGGCGTGCACCACTGGGGGATGGCGATCGACCTGAACAAGTGCATCGGGTGTGAATACTGCCTGCGGGCGTGTTCGGCGGTGAACGACGTTGCACCCGACAAACCGTGGAATATCGTCGTGGAAGACCGAACCGCCAACGGCCAGAGGTTTTACTTCAGCCGGCCATGTTTACACTGCCAGCACGCGCCCTGCGTCGAGGTCTGCCCGGTGAAGGCGACCTATGTGCGCGAGGATGGGTTGGTAATCATGGATTACGATCGCTGCATCGGCTGCCGCTACTGCGAGGTGGCCTGTCCCTTCGACGCCCGTAAGTTCAACTGGGAACCACGTGCAGAGGAGAATGAGTTCGTGCCCACCTGGGGCGTACCGGAGGTCGAGCGCCGTCCACGCGGCGTGGTCGAAAAATGCACTTTCTGCGTCCATCGGATCGACGCTGCACTGGAACGAGGACAAACACCGGGCGAGGCCCGTGAAGCGACCCCGGCTTGCGTCAACGTATGTCCGGTTGGGGCCAGGACCTTTGGGGATCTCAACGACCCGAACAGCCCGGTATCTGAAGTCCTTGCCCGCTATCCAACGATCCGACTGCGGGATGAACTTGGGACCGAGGGCAGCGTCTACTACATCCCCGTGGGCGAGGAGGCGTAGCAATGGCCAGCATAACCTTGCGCAAGCGCCGCTTCGAATTCACGCCCGGAACCCTCTCCTGGTTCGCCCTGATCGGCTTGCTGCTCCTGATCGGCCTCACCTCGGCCGTGATCGTTTTCAAAGAAGGCCTGGTCGTAACAAACCTATCGAATGGTGTGCCGTGGGGATTGTGGATCACGATCGACCTTTCCTCCATCGCCCTCGGAGCGGGAGCGTTCACGCTGTCCGCGGTAGTGTACATTTTCGGCATCAAACGTTTTCGTTCCATCATACGCCTGGCCGTTCTGGTGGGTGTGACCGGCTACACCTCGGCACTCTTGACGCTGGTCATAGACATCGGCCGCCCGGACCGTTTCTGGCACCCGTGGGTGTACTGGAACATTCACTCGGTCCTATGGGAGATCACCTGGTGCATCACGCTTTATCTGACGATCATGCTGGTCGAGTTCGCCCCGGTGATCGCCGAATCACGCTTGTTTAAGGACCGCCCAGGATTACGGCGCTTCGGGCACCAACTGCACAAGGTCGCCCCGGTGCTGGCCGTCGCCGGACTGCTGATTTCGCTCCTGCACCAATCCTCGCTCGGTGCGACCTACGGCATCATCAAGGCCCGCCCGATCTGGTTCAAACCCAGCATGCCGATCATGTTCATCGTCTCCGCCATCGCCGTGGGTCCAGCGGTCACGATGGCAGCGGCCTATATCCTGGAGTGGGTAAGCGGCAAGCGTATCATCGCACATGACCTGCTGCGCACGATCGCCCGCTTCAGCGGGCTGGCGCTGCTGGTTTACGCCTATATCAAATTCTGGGACCTGCTGGCGGTGACCTACTACGGCGCAACGCCGGGCTCGGAACGAGCCTTCCGAACTTTGAGCCTGTTCTCTGCATACGGTTTCTGGTTCTGGGTCGGAGAAGTTTTCTTCGGGCTCCTGGTTCCGGTATTGATCTTCCTGATGCCGCGCTTCAACCGCAGACCCGTTCTGCTTGTCTTCGGCGCGCTGTCGGCGGCAGCTGGCATCCTCA
The DNA here is from genome assembly GCA_034430615.1 of Anaerolineales bacterium. Taxonomy (GTDB): domain Bacteria; phylum Chloroflexota; class Anaerolineae; order Anaerolineales; family E44-bin32; genus E44-bin32. The sequence continues at coordinate 4,403 of DAOUEJ010000143.1, forward strand.
TCAACCGCTGGAATATAACCGTTTCAGGTTTGATCGTGCCGGTATCGTATTCACCCGGGATTGAATATGTGCTCCCTGCTCAGGCCTATTCCCCGGCACTGGTCGAGTGGGGTGTGGCGTTGGGTGTGGTCGGGTACATCTTCCTGGTTTTCACGCTGGCGACACGCTTCCTCCCGATCTTTGAAACGTCGGATGAATCGAAAGTGGTTGGTTGACAAAGACCCGGCTTAAGGTGAAGATAGCCGCACTCAAGCAGTGCGGCTTCGCCTTTTCCCACCCCGGTCACCAGGGAGGCAGCTCGTATGGATGACACGATCGCCAACCCGTTCATTGTGACGCTGATGTTTATCGGCCGTTGCCTGGTGCCGCTGGTGATCATGCTTGTGATCTCGCATTACCTGCGCAAATGGGGTTGGATCAACGATAACAACGGCGATGGCGACATTACCCATGCACCCAAGCCTGAAGGAGGTCTCGTTGACGATAAAACGAGGACCCCATCACATTAAAGTAATGCTCGTACTGAGCCTGGCACTGCTCGGCGTAATGCTTGCCAGCGGTAGCTGGCAGGCGGATGCCGCCGCAGGCCCGGGAATCCAGGAAGAGGCATGCCTGAGCTGCCACGGAGATCCGGATCTCGAACATACCCTCCCGGATGGTGAGCTCTTGCCGCTCTTCATCGATGCCAACCGGTTGGCTGACTCGGTCCATGAGACCATCGGGATCAGCTGCGATTCCTGCCACCCCGATATCCAAGGTTATCCCCACCCCGAGATTGAGTATGACAACCGGCGGGAGCTCTCGCGCGCTTTCTACCTCACCTGCCGCACCTGTCACGCCAGCAATTACGCGAACACCCTAGACAGCATTCACGCTGAGGTGGCGGTTAGTGGTGAATTAGGTGCACCCATATGCGAAGATTGTCATGGAGCCCACTACACCCAGCTGCCCGACAAACCGCGCGCATTGATCTCCGAAACCTGCGGACAATGCCACGCTGAAATCCTGATCGAATATAAGCAAAGCATCCACGGCTCTGCCTTAATCGAGCAGGACAATCACGATGTTCCCGTATGCACGGACTGCCACGGAGTGCACAATATTCAAGACCCCCGTACGGCTCAATTCCGCATCGATTCCCCCGAGCTGTGTGCGGGATGCCATGCCGATCCGGAGCGTATGGGCAAGTACGGCTATAAGACCGATGTATACAGTCTCTACTCGATCTCCTGGCACGGCGTTGATGTGCAGGTATACAAGGCCAACTGGCCGACCATCTGGCATGAGAGCGCGGTGTGCACTGACTGCCACAGCGTACACAATATCCTCCCGGCCAGCGACCCGAATTCAAGCGTCAACCCCTCCAACCTGCTGGCCACCTGCCAGAAATGCCACCCGGACGCTGGCCCCAATTGGACTGGAGCCTGGACCGGCCATAACGAGATCAGCCTCGAGCGCACACCCTTCGTGTTCTACACCGAAGTCTTCTACTCGTCCTTCGTGCCCTTTGTCTTGATCCTGGCAGCAGGCTATGTGTTCTTGAGGATCATCCGGGGTACTGTCGAGCGTGTGCGAAGGAATTTGCCATGAACGATAGCGAAAGATCGATGGAACCTACCTCTACCCGGGTCCGCAGCGAGCGAACCTTCGCACGCTTTTCAGCAGGAGAGCGCTGGCAGCATGCACTCTTCCTTCTCAGCTTCATGGTTTTGCTCCTGACCGGGCTGCCGCAGAAATACCGCGCCGCTAATTGGAGCCAATACCTGCTCTCCACACCTGAGCGGCTCGAGCTGATCCAGACCATCCACCACATCGCTGCGCTGATCTTGATTGCCGAAACTGTTTACCATCTCGGCCGAGCCCTTATGCGATTGTTCCAACGCCGTCTGAACGGGGCGATGCTCCCTACCTGGCAGGACGTTCGCGATGCCTACGCCATGCTGCGCTACTTATTCTCCCTGGATCGTAATAAACCATCGTTCGGAAAATTCACCTTCGAACAGAAATTCACCTATTGGTTCTTTATTTTCGGAACTTTGATCATGATCGGCTCAGGCCTTGTGATCTGGTTCCCAATCACCTTTACCAGGATCCTCCCAGGAGGTATCATCCCTGCCGCTAAATTGGCCCACAGCGCCGAGGCGATCGCGGCCGCGATCTTTGTCCTCATGTGGCATTCCTATCATGTCCACATCGAACGTCTCAACCTGAGTATCTTCACGGGCCGCCTGAGCGAACGAGAAATGCACGAATATCACCAGCGGGAGTATCAGCGATTGACACCCGAGGTAAACGAATCACCACCTGGAGAAGGGGCGTGAGCCGACGCCCACTCGGCTTGATCCTTTTCGGCGCGGCCATCCTCGTTGCTGCGCTTGCATCGACCATCTCCGTGTCCAACGTGGGCGCGACACCCCTCACCCAGGCCGGCGTGAGCAACGATTCCTGCCTCGAATGCCATGCCGTTCCCGGCGTAAGTCTTACCCTTGAAAACGGCGAAAGCTTTTCGGCATATATCGATCCCAACGAATTCAATCAGTCGATCCACGGGTCCAAGGGCTATGCCTGTGTTCAGTGCCACACCGACCTGGATGGTTATCCACATCCAGAATTCACGGCCAGCGACCGCCGCGACCTGGCGCTCCAACTGTACGACTCGTGCTTCCACTGCCACTCTGGCCAGTACGAACGCACTCTAGATAGCGTCCATCAACGCGCACTGGATCAAGGCAACCGCGAAGCTGCCATCTGCACCGATTGCCACGGAGCACACGACACCCGCCAGCTAATCGATCCCAGCACGGGCGATCTGCTGCCTGATGCCAGATTGCATATTCCCATCACCTGCGCCAAGTGCCACAACGCAATCTACGGAAAGTATCTGACCAGCGTCCACGGTGATGCACTCATCAATGACGGCAACCTCGATGTTCCAACCTGTATTAACTGCCACGGCGTTCACAACATCGAGGATCCCACGACCGCACAGTTCCGTTTGCTCTCCCCCAGCATATGCGCCAACTGCCATACCGACGCCAGCATTATGGATAAGTACGGCATTTCGACCCAGGTACTGAACACTTACGTCGCCGATTTCCACGGTACAACCGTCGAGATATTCAGCAAAGTCTCACCTGACGCGCCCACCAACAAAGCCGTCTGCTACGACTGCCACGGGATCCACGATATCAAGAGCGTGTCGGACCCGGCTGGCGGCCTGGAATTTCGCCAGAACTTGCTGGCCCGCTGCCAGGTGTGCCACCCGGACGCCACCAGCAATTTCTCGGACGCCTGGCTCTCTCACTACATCCCTTCCCCAGAAAACAACCCGACCGTGTATTACGTAAATCTGTTCTACAGCATCTTCATCCCCGGCTTGCTCGGCGGCATGGGAATCCTGGTCGTAATGGACGTTACTTGGCAGCTGCGCAAGCGACGCGCGGCAAAGCGTCCGATAGAGGATATGCAGGAGCAGGCCAGCGAGACTGGCTTGCATCCGGTGCTGGGGTCAGCGCCCGACACAGCATCGGATAAGGAAGCTGGCGAGCCGCAGTCTGCCCCGGAGGATGGGTCGTGAGTGAGTTGCCCGTATCAGCCCCGATGCAGAATCCTGTAGAGGAAGAAAAGAAACGCTTCCTACGCTTTGAGCTCTCCAAGCGCATCGAGCACCTGATGATGCTGACCTCCTTCACCATCCTGGCCATCACCGGACTCCCCCAGAAGTTCGCTGATGCGCAGCTCAGCATCGGATTCTTCCGCTTATTCGGCGGGATCGAGGTCGTGCGTGTGATCCACCGCTCGTCTTCGGTGGTGCTGATGCTCGTGACCATTTACCACATCATGGCACTGGCATATCGGACCTGGGTCAAGCGTGTCTCCTGGACCATGCTGCCCAGCTTCGAAGATTTCAAGGATCTCTACCAGGATGTGATGGCCTATCTCGGCGCCCGCAAGGAAAAAGCGCTCTACGGGCGCTATTCCTACGCCGAAAAGATGGAGTACCTGGCGGTGGTCTGGGGAACGGTGATTATGGCCATCACCGGTTTCATGATGTGGAACCCGATCGGCACAGCCCGCTTCCTGCCCGGGCAGATCATCCCGGCGGCGAAAGCCGCCCACGGCGGTGAGGCCATCCTGGCCGTCCTGGCGATCGTGCTCTGGCACTTTTACCATGTCCATCTGCGCCATTTCAACCGCAGTATGTTCACCGGCTACCTGACACGTGAGGAGATGGAAGATGAGCACCCGGCCGAGCTGGAATACCTAGAATCGGGCCATGCGAGGCGCGGGCCGGACCCACAAGTCCTCCAACGGCGACGGCGCATCTTCTTCCCGGTTGCTTCGGTATTCACCGCACTTATGCTCGCCGGTCTGGTGGCCTTCGTTTCTTTCGAGCAGACCAGCATCAAGACAATCCCACAGGGCGAAACAGCCCCGATTTTCGTCACGCGCGTCCCGCAACCCTCACCCACGCTCCCACCAACCCCTACAGCTGCTGTGTTCCAGGGTGAGGCCTGGACGGGTGGCTTTGACAACCTGTTCCGCAACCGCTGTGGAACTTGCCATGGCCAGACGTCCGTGGGTGGGTTATCCTTAGCAACTTACCAGCAGGCCCTGCAGGGAGGGACGGATGGACCAGCGATCGTGCCTGGCTCACCCGGGGAAAGCCTGCTGATCACGGTCCAGCAAGCCGGGGGGCATCCGGGCCAGCTGACCGCGGCTGAGATTGAGCAGGTCATCGCTTGGATCGAAGCCGGCGCCCCCGAGTAGTTTCCCGGGCGCATAGTTCCCAATCGCCAATCTACAGAGGATGATGAACCATGCTTCGTCGTTTCGGAGCTCGCCTACGAGGATTCTTCTTTCCGCCTGCGGATACGCCAATCAGCGTCCGCCTCCGGCCTTATCTTGTGTTAGGGGCCTTGACGATTGCCATCTTGCTGCTCGTTCCCGTCGCCTGGGATTACACCAACTCCCCTGAATTCTGCGGCACAAGCTGCCACACGATGCCGCCTGAGTACACATCCTACCTGACCTCACCCCACGCCCGCATCGAGTGTGTCGAATGTCACATCGGTCGCGGGTTCATCGCCACGCGCGTCACGCGTAAGGCTGGCGACCTGAAGCACGTCTTTGCCACCATGTTCAAGACCTATAAGTTTCCGATCCGGGCCGGTGACCTGCGGCCGGCACGTGAAACCTGTGAACGCTGCCATTTCCCGGAGAAATTCTCCAGCGACACGCTACTCGAGATTCACCGTTTCGAAACCGATCGGGGCAACACACCAATCAGCATCTACCTAACGCTCAAGACCGGCGGCGGATCGGAGCGTGAAGGCCTCGGACGCGGCATCCACTGGCACATCCTCAATCAGGTCTACTACCTTCCTACGGATCCAGAAGAACAGGATATCCCCTATGTGTAGGTGGTCGAAAACGACGGAAGCGTAACCGAATACATGTCGATCGATTCGCAGATCGATCCCGCATCGATCAATTCCGAAGACCTGAAGCAGATGGACTGCATCACCTGCCACAACCGCATCACGCACCTGATCCTGCAGCCAGTCGATCTTTTGGATCAGCTCCTCGCCCGGCAGCAAATCTCGACCGATATCCCGGAGATCCGCTTGAAAGCGGTTGAGGTCTTTAGCGCCAAATACACGACCGTCGATCTGGCACTGAACGGCATCGCCGGTCTGCAGGATTACTACCGCGTCAACTACCCCGAGTTTTACGCTGAATCTTCCGACCTGGTGGGAGAGGCCGTTCGGATTTTACAGGACTCCTATCGGACCAGCGTCTACCCCGAGCAGAAAGCCGATTGGAACAGCCACCCAACGAACGTTGGCCACAAGGACTCGCCAGGCTGTTTCCGCTGCCATGATGGGAAACACCTCGATGCGAACCAGCAAGCAATCCGCCTCGAATGCAACCTGTGTCATTCGATCCCGGTCGTTTCCGGGCCGTCAGACTTCGTCGCCGAGATCGAAATCAGCCGTGGCCCTGAGCCCGATTCGCACCGCAATCCGAATTGGATCACGCTCCACCATGACGTCTTTGATCCGTCCTGCAGCAACTGCCATACAACCGACAACCCGGGCGGCGTCGACAACAGTTCGTTCTGCTCGAACAGCGCCTGCCATGGGAATGTCTGGGAGTTCGCCGGTTTCGATGCGCCCGGTCTGCGCGAGTTGCTTCAGTCGCAGATCCGGGCTTTGTCGCTGCCAGAACCGGAACCAACTGTTGATCAACCGCTGGCCTTCAATGGCAGCATTGGATCTCTATTTGAGGCACGCTGTGTGACCTGCCACGGCGTAGGCGGCCTATCCGGGCTCAATCTGTCCACCTACGCTGGCGCGCTGGCCGGGGGGTTAAGTGGAGCAGCATTCGTGCCTGGCGATCCGGATGCCAGCCTGGCCATCATCAAACAGACGACGCAGGCGCCGCATTTTGCCCAGCTGGACCCTCAGGAATTGGATCTGCTGAAAAGTTGGATCGAAGCTGGGGCCCCTGAAGGGTAAAATAGGGTTTGAACGGCATCACGCCAAGTACGTTGGAGGAGTAGGATGAGTGAAGAAGCACAAGTCCAGCGCCGTGATTTTCTCAGTCTGATCACCTGGGCCATCGGCGCCCTGATCGGCGCCGGGATCGGGATCCCGGCCATAGCTTACATCGTTGGCCCCGCTCTGAAAAAAGAAACAAGCCAGGAATGGATCCCGATCGGTTCGCCCTCCAAGATCGAGTTGGGCACCCCCACACTCTTCAAGGCCAACATCGAACGGACCACAGGCTGGATCGTCAACCAGGAGGAAGTCTCTGCATACGTCTTCACCGAGGACGGGCGTACGTACATCGCCATGTCCAACGTGTGCAGCCACCTCGGGTGCCGGGTGCGCTGGATCGCTGAACAGCAGAGCTTTTTCTGTCCCTGCCACAACGGCGTCTTCGACAAGGAAGGGAACGTTGTCTCCGGTCCTCCGCCGCGACCACTCGACCGCTTCCAGGTCAAGGTCGAGGGCGAGCAGCTCTTCCTGAAGGAGGCTTGAGATGGCAACCCGTGTTGGCGAATGGCTCGATCAAAGGCTGGGATGGCGTGCCGTCTGGAGCGCCATCTTCCTGCGTAAGATGCCGAAGGTGAACTGGTTATATACGCTGGGCAGCGCCACGCTTTTTGTCGCCTTAAACCAGATGGTCACCGGCATCCTGCTCACCATCTACTACGTCCCCTCCCCCGATCAGGCCTACGACAGCGTGCAGTACATCACCACGCAGGTGCCGGCCGGGTGGCTAATACGCGGCCTGCATCATTGGGGCGCCAGCGTCATGGTCGTGCTGACCGTGCTGCACATGCTGCGTGTCATTTTCTACGGAGCCTATAAATACCCGCGCGAGGTGACCTGGTTCACCGGCATCGGGCTGTTGGTTACCGTGATCGGGTTTGGCTTCACCGGCTATCTGCTGCCCTGGGATCAGAAAGCGTTCTGGGCCACGACGGTCGGCACGCGTATCGCCGAAGTGACGCCGGTCATCGGCGAAAGTATCCTGCGCATCATGCGCGGCGGCTCGGAGCTCACTGCCATAACGCTGGCACGCTTCTTCGGCGTGCATGTCTGGTTCCTGCCGGCTGCACTGCTTGTGATCCTCGGGGTTCATCTTTTCCTCGTCATCCGCAACGGCATCAGTTCTGTACCTAAGAAAGAGCAGGAGTGAGCCATGGATGAGCGACAGAAACAAAGCTACCTGGAACAGTACAAGAAGGAAAAGGAGCACGGCGTCCCCTTCTTCCCAGATTTGTTGGTCAAGGACGCGTTCGTTGCGCTGCTGGTCTTCCTGATCCTGGTTGGGCTGGCGTACTTCGTCGGCGCACCGCTGGAAGAACGCGCCAATCCAGGTGATACATCCTACACGCCGCGACCGGAGTGGTACTTCCTCTTTCTCTTCCAGCTGCTAAAGTACTTCCCGGGCTCGCTGGAGGTGATCGGGGTCATCGTCATCCCCACGCTTGCAATCCTGCTGCTGGCTGTGCTCCCGTTCCTGGATCGCGGCCCGAAACGAGCCCCCTTTAGTCGGCCCTGGGTGATCGGCATCACTTCGCTCGGGTTCGTGGGGATCATTGTTCTCACCGTTTTATCGGTGCTCGAGGCGCCGCCTCCCTCAGAAGGGCTACCAGGTGACACGACCGCTGTGCTCTACGCCGAAAACTGTGCTGGCTGTCATGGCGCTGCGATCGAGGTTGCGCCGGGCACGAACCTGCACGAAATCATCGCCCAGGGGCGGCATGAGGGTGGCATGCCGGCCTGGAGTGCGGATTTGACCAGTGACCAGATCGATGCGCTGGCCGGGTTCATCCTTTCTCCGGACGGGAGCAGGGTTTTCGCCCATAACTGTGGCGCCTGCCACCAGGTCGATGAGCTCGTCTCCAGCGATCCACTGGATCTGCGCACGGCGATCGAAAGCGGCCTCGCTTACCCGCCCCACGCCGATCTCGAACCGTCTGCCTTCTCAGACGCGCTGGATGAACAGGCACGCACCGCGCTGCTCAATTTCCTGATCGCCCCCGACGGCCAACGGCTCTTTACCGTGAACTGCGCCTCCTGCCATGGTCGGTCCGTCGCCTTCAGCGGCAGCACGGCTGAGTTACGGAATGTGATCAGCCGCGGTGGGCTGCACCTCGACATGCCACCCTGGCGTGAACGTTTGAGCACAGACCAACTGCAGACCCTGGCCGAATTTGTCGTCGATCCACTTAATATCCCCGGTGGGGAAACGCTCTTCAGCCAGTACTGCACCGAGTGCCATGGTGACCGCGTGCCAAGCAGCCCGGATGTAGAACAGGCGCTGGCAACGATCTCCACCGGCGGCTCTCATGAGACGATGCCGGTATGGGGAGACATCCTGACCACCGCCCAACTCGATGCTCTGGTGAGCTATACCGAGAGCGCGGCGCGCGGCACTTCGACCGAGGTTGGGCAGGATCTCTTCGCCCAATACTGTACGAGCTGTCACGGGGATTTTGGCGAGGGCGGGCCGAACCCGGCCCGTGCTGGCGACGTCATTGCGCCGATCAGCTCGGCCGAGTACTTGCGCACACGCGATGACATCACGTTGCGTTCGATCATTACTCAGGGTCAGCCGAACTTCGGCATGTCGCCCTTCGGCACCACCTACGGCGGTCCGCTCGAGGATGATCAGGTCGACGCTATCGTCGCCTTTTTACGCTCCTGGCAGGCCAATCCGCCGGTCGACCTACCTCCTGAAGTGCCACAGGCGTCTGTGGCCGTCAGCGCAGATGAGATCTTTGCGGATTTTTGCTCACAATGCCATGGGGACCAAGGCCAGGGTGGAATCGGTCCGGCGCTGCGTGCGCCCGTGTTTCAGGATGCGAATACAGACCAGCAGATCTTCGATTCGATCAGCCAGGGGCATCCCGCTACGCCAATGATCGCTTGGGGCGAGATCCTGACCAGTGACCAGATCCAACAGCTGGTGGCCCACATCCGTGGGCTGGCCGAGAGTGGTGCCGCGAGTACCTCCACTACAACCCCTTCCTTCCAGGCCGACATCCTGCCGCTCTTTGAGTCTTCCTGTTCGGGGTGTCACGGGAACTTCGGCGGCTGGGATGCTAGCTCCTACACTTCCGTGATGCAAAGCGGAAACAATGCTCCGGTGGTGATCGCGGGCGATGCGGGGGCAAGCCTGCTGGCGCAGAAGATGCTTGGCACGCAGACCCAGGGCGGGATCATGCCGCCTGGTGGCCTGCTCCCGGCTTCCCGGGTGCGGCTCATCGTGGATTGGATCAACGCCGGGACTCCGGATAACTAGCCCGGGCACGATGGTCCTCACCACCATCACGAGGCCGGGCTCAAACCCGGCCTCGTGTAACGTAAAGTGGGTGCCCAAAGCCCAATGGGGTGATTCACCCACACTTGCATGGGTTATCAATTACATTTATCCTATGTGTATGTGATTTGTCGCACTAAACTGAATTCGGTAAAGCAGGGATGATAGAGCCCAGTGAGGGTGGCCCTCTCTCACGTGTTGTTTATGTGCACAACAATTTCTGCATGACATCCTTGCTCGGACAGGGTCGTAGATTCCAAATTCAGCTTGGTGTCGTGCTCATCAACAAAACCGGTTCATCTAGGCTGAGTTGAATGCCGCTCGAGCGCCTTCAACTCCATCGATCGAAATCACACCGGACCGGTTGATGGAAAGGAGGAGGACACAGAGACCGTAGCTACCTATACTGATTGTTGAGAATGCCAAACATTTTTATGAGGAGAATGCATCTATGAACTCACGAAGAATTCTCGCCATCGGACTACTGGGCATGCTGGCCTTGATCCTGGCCGCGTGCGCCGGTGCGGCCGGTGCGCCTGGTCCAGCAGGCCCCGCAGGCCCGGCTGGACCGCAGGGACCGACAGGACCAGCAGGTGAGCCCGCGATGGCCGCGGATCTCTCCTGCACCTCGTGCCATAATGACACCTCGCTGATCACCGGCAAGGAAACAGCCTGGGCCGAATCCGTACATGGAACCGGTGAGGCTTATGTGCGCGGCATCAGCGCCAGCTGCGCTGGCTGTCACTCCGGTGGCGCATTTAGCATCCGGGTTGCTGCCGGGCTGAACGCGAACGAGGTTGAAGCTGGTGATCCCGATCCCACCCGCCAGGACTGCCGCACCTGCCACGCCATCCACACCACCTACACCGGTGAAGACTGGGCGCTGGAGACCACGGCTCCGGTAGCGATCTTTACCGTCGAAGGTGCCACCTTTGATGGTGGTGAAGGAAACCTGTGCGCCAGCTGCCATCAGCCGCTCAGCCCCATCAGTGAGGCAGTCGATGGCATGATCGAAGTCGATAGCACACACTGGGGCCCGCACCATGGACCACAAGCCGCAATGATGCTAGGTGTCGCTGGTGGTGGCGTTGAAGGCACCCCAAGTTCGCATGCCACGCTGGTGGAAGATACATGCGTCAGCTGCCACATGGGCGAAGGCGCCAACCACTCCTTCGAACCGAGTGTCGCCGCCTGCCAAGCGTGCCACTCCGGCACGACAGATTTCGACATCAACGGCACGCAGACCGAGGTCCAGGAGAAGCTGGATACGCTCCAGGCAGCCCTGGTCGCCAAGGGTATGCTCACGGCTGAAGGGGTGCAGGTTGTTGGTACCTATCCGGCAGCCGAAGCCGAAGCGCTGTGGAACTGGATCTTCATCGCCCATGAGGACAAGAGCCTGGGCGTCCACAACGCGGCCTATACCCGTGCCTTGCTCGATGCGAGTTTGGCTGCTTTCGGAAAGTAAGCACCACGCATCACGAAACATAGCTGTAACGACAGGGCTACCTTACGGTAGCCCTGTTTGCTTTTCGTTCGGTAATTACCGAGCTGCTGATGATGATCGTCAGGTGGTAGGTTGGTTTACGAAGCAGGCTTGAGAAGGGCCCATTTCCGGAATACAATCCCCGGGCGCTGAACGAACCTCTTTTCGGGATGAAAGGATGGCCCGCCGTCTCTTTGCATGATCTTAATGCCTATCACCTTTGGTGATCCCAAGGTGCCACACTTTGAAAGACTGGACGGAACTAGGGGTCGAGGAGAACTATCGAATGAGAATGGGCAAGTTGTTTTACTTGCTTATCCTATCAGGATGCCTGCTCATGCTGGCTGGATGTGCTGCTCCCGAATCGCACGCCACTTCGACCCCGCCCATCGCCACCACGCTGGCGCCTTCCCCCTCCAACACGCCCACATTCATCCCATCGGTCACCCCAACCAGCCTCCCGCCTTTCTTCGCAGACTGGCAGGCCTCAGCCCATGCGGATGGTGATGCGCTCGCGTTCCGCTACTGGGACGATGCTGCGCCCGCTCAAATTCCACCTCCTTGCGCCAAGTGCCACAGTTCGGTCGGGTTGCTTGACTACCTGGGCGCCGACGGTTCGCTGCCCGGCATCGTCGATGCTCCGGTTGAGCCTGGCCCTGGCATCGACTGTATAGCTTGCCATAACGGTGTTGCCGAGACCCTGGACTCTGTGATCATGCCTTCCGGAGTGAGGCTCACCGGCCTTGGAACCGACTCAATCTGCCTGGAGTGCCACCAGGGGCTTGCCTCCGGGTCTGTGCTCGAGCTTGCGTTCAAAAGCCTCGCCCCTAACGGCATCAGCCCGGCGCTCGAGTTCATCAGCGCACATTACCTCCCGGCTGGAGCGGTTGTGTACGGGAGCGAAGCATCCGGCGGCTATGAATATCCCGGCCGCGTCTATGCCGGCCGCTTCCGCCACAGTCCAGGCTTCGGCGCCTGCACCTCTTGTCATGATGCCCACGAACTGAGGGTGAAAATCGAGACCTGTGCTGCATGTCATCCTGGAATCGAGAGCCCGGAGGATCTCCAGACCAAGCTGCGCATCTCGACCATCGACTACGACGGCGATGGGCTCACAACCGAGGGCCTCGCACGCGAGGTCGAGACGCTTCGCTTTAAGCTTCTAGACGCGATCCAAGCCTACGCCACTTGGACCGGAAATCATCTCATCTATCGCGCCGGGCAGGATCCCTACTTCTTCAACGCAGCCGGAGAGGCCTACCGCGCCTGGACGCCTGTCCTGATGAAGGCTGCATACAACTTCCACTTCGCAACCATGGACCCGGGCGCTTTCTCGCACAACCCGAAATACATCACGCAGCTCCTGTACGACAGCATCGAGGGTGTCGGTGGAAGCATCACAGGCCTCGTTCGACCCTAGCAGTTGGGAATTCCATCAATATAAAGAGCCAGGCAGAGTACCCTGCCCGGCACTTTTCTTCTTTACTTCCTGAGATCCATGGGTAGGCTACCCCATCCCAATAATCCTTCATGCCACCTATAGACGATCTTGGGTCGAGCAGTTATGGTTAAGATGAGGCTGTCTCTCTTCGAGTACCTCAGGAGGTGAGGATGTACAGGGTTACTAATGCTCTGCATGTAATTGGCCTGATCCTCGTGCTTTCCGTTGTCCCCGCCGTGCTCGCTCTCGCTGTCGTGGCCATCCTAGATGAATACCTGGCCACCTGGATGCTCGGGCTGCTGGACTTGCTCCAGGTCAATTCCCGGCTCTTCTTGGCCGAGGCTTCCGCCCGCTGGCCAGAACTGGTCGGGATGCTGGTGGGAATGGCGCTCATCCTTGCGCTGCTCTGGATTACACGCAGCCACCTGAACATGGAGACCAGCAACAACAACTAATCGGTCCTCACGATAACCTACACTGCGTAATAATATGCGGGGCACCCAGGAAACAGGGTGCCCCGCATTTATGAGTCCCTATAGGCGGGCTCAGTCAGGCCGAGATGATGCCTTTCCGGATGGCGTATTTCACCAGTTCGGTGCGGGAGTGCAGGTTGAGCTTGCGCATGATGTTCTCCCTGTGCCGGGCAACCGTCTTCGGGCTGATCTGGAGCGTATCCCCGATCTCCTGATTGCTGGCGCCGTCAGCCAGGTGCGCCAGCACCTCCTGCTCGCGTTCGGTCAACCCGTTCAGCACCCGGCTGCCGCGCAGGTCATCATCCTGACTCAAGTAGTCCTTCACCAGCAGTTTTGCCAGAGAAGGGTAGAGGTATACCTCACCCACCGCCGCCAGGCGGATCGCGGTTAGCAGTTCTTCCGAAGCGGCTCTCTTTGGAACATACCCGCTTGCCCCAGCCTCCAGCATTTTGAAAAAGTATTCCTCGTCCTCGTGGATTGTCAACGCCACGATGGCGATCTCCGGGTGAATTTCTTTGATCTGCCGGGTGGCGATGATCCCGGATTCATCCGGCAGTCCAATATCCATCACGACCACGTCTGGCTTGTCCTCGCTGACGCGTCGTAATGCTTCCTGTGAGGTCCCAGCTTCGCCGACGATTTCAACATCATCCTGGTCGTCGAGCAGCATGCGCAAGCCCGACCGCACCACGGCATGGTCATCCACCAGCAGCAACCGAATCTTCATGCTCTGCCACCCTTTCTGGTTGGTATGGAATATCCACCTCGACCGTCGTCCCTTCCTGCGGCCGGGAGATCAGGCGGAACTCGCCTCCCAGCAGGCTCGAGCGCTCTTGCATGCCGATCAAACCCCAGGATCGTTCCTGCGTCTGGATCCTATCAACATCAAACCCGCAGCCGTCATCGACGACTCGCATGTGGACGCCATGTTCAAGGTAAGTGAGGCTCAAGCAAACCGCACTTGCATTGGCGTGCTTGACGACATTTGTTAAAGCTTCCTGGGCGACACGGAAAAGAGTCGTTTTTACGGCGGAAGGGATTGTCACCGGCTCACCTTCGAAGCTTACATTGACTTCGAGCCCGGTTCTTTCCTTGATCTCGCCGGCATACCAGCGCAAGGCTGCTGGCAGTCCCAGGTCATCCAGGTGAGAGGGTCTCAAATCGGAGATAATTCGCTGTAGTTCGTCAATCGAGTGGGTCACAAGCTGCTCTAAGTGTCGCAGGTTGGACCGCCCACGTTCTTCATTCGTCTTGAGAGCACTCTCCAGCCCGTGTAGCCCCATTCCGATCGCGGTCAGGGATTGCCCGGTCTCGTCGTGCAGCTCGAGCGCGATGCGCTGGCGCTCGGCCTCCTGGGCAGCAACGATATGTTTGAACAACTCACCGCGCAGCGCCTCCCGGCGCTGGGATTCCTGCAGCTTCGATAACTGCAGATCCGCTAATTTGCGCTGCACTTGCTGTTCGAACGCGCGCAGCAGACGCAGGATGAAGATGGCTGCAACCACGGCCATCGCCGCCCGCAGCAGTTGAACCGGAAAGCCAAACCAGGTCAGGAATAGTTCCTGATTGATCACCGTGGAGGGCGGCAGGCTGGTCTTGCTCACAAATAGCTGTCCAATTGCACCGTATATGGCGAAGGCGATCGCCGCCCAGAGACAAGATCGACCAAAATAGGAGAGCTCCTCGCGCTGGAACCGCCTGCACTGCAGGACCAAACCTGACGCGGCCAGGAGCGAAGACGGGATGGCCAGGGTGTATCGCGCCCATACATCACCCACGTAGAGCGCTTCCTCCAGGTCGAGCCGCCTGCTGATGATGAGTAACCCGATTCCCCAGACGAGCACGAGCCCCAGTGGGATCAGAATATCCCAGTGGCGCCGGCTCTCCTCGGTGCTCGCCATCGCCAGACCGAATGCAGCCAGCGGGGGAAATGAAAGGGCGAGCATGAAAACTCGGCCGGAGAGGAAGGCGATCGGGGCGGCCCGGACGCCGGGAAGCAGCCCGAGGATCTCGAACATCTCGACCCATTCGTGCAACCCGTGTAGAAGTCCGAAGATCCCAAGGAAACGCAGTGCGCGGCTCAGCCGCCTATCCGTCGCCCGTCCCGCTTCAAGCGCTGTCGCCAGGCCCATGCTAAAGAACGCCAGGCCGTAGACAAAGAAGATAAGGGCGATCTGGAAGCTGTCCATTAGCGGCTCCAATCCTTCCTGAGTGTAACATCCCGCATTACGAGTCGTAATGGAAGGAAATCCGTTTGCGGATGGATAGAATACCGCTCTTTGCGGGCGGGAGGCTCTTTCAGGATGGTTGGGACTGGTAGGCTACTTGCGTAGTTCGGCCCCGCAGCGGCGGCAAAAGATATCGCTTGCCCCGGACTGTGTGCCACATACATGGCAGTAGACCGAAGAGACATCCATGTCTCGGGAACGGTCCTCGGTCCTGGTTTCGCCGGTCGCGCGCTTGCGCACCCGCTTTGGTGGTATGCGATCCTCGCGCCGAGTTCGGATAAACAGGAGCACACCTACCAGAACCAGAATTGCTCCAAAGCCCCCCAGGATATAGGGGAATTGTACGGAGAAATTGGGCGTGCCGCCGGTGGTCGTGTCTGGGCGGTCGATGGATGACTGAGGCGCATCAACGGTGAGGACATCGCTGGTTTTACTGTACTCGAACGAGATGAGCGCGGTGTCGTCAACGGCCTGCGCTCCAAGGCTGGCGCTGGTATAGGAGAGCCCGTCCTGCTCCACGCTTACGCCCCCGGGAGGCAGTACCCGCATGGACTCCACCCCGGTTGGATGCTGGATCCCATAGGTAAGCTCGCCCAGCCGGATCCCGCCCGGCCAGTAATACGAAAAACTGCGCACCTGGTCTTCGATCACCAGTGGAGTGTAGTACTCGACCTGGAAGACAGTGGATTCGGTCTCGACAACCACCCAGGCCCAGTCCCCGATGATCTCCCGTTCGAAGGGCGCGACCAGGAGTTGGTTACCTTGACCTACCTGGGCAACGGCAAAAGGATCACCTACCTCGGGCGGAATGGGGAGGGCGATTTTCGCCGGTAGAGGCAAATCGGCAGGCAGCTGTCCCTCGAGGATCACGAGCGCCTGCGGCTGATCGTACTCCGGCCAAATACCGACATCAAGACGTTCCAGCGCCGGATTGCCAGCATAGGGAACCGCGGGCTGGATTTCCGGCCGGGCTGGGCGGTTGTAGCTGAGTTCGATCGCGACCGTATCAGCAGCTCCCTGGGCCCCGAGCTCGGTGCGTGTATAGACGTATCCATCCTCGGCGGTGAGGGTCTCCCCTGCCGGCGAAATCTGCATCTGGCTGGCGCCGAGGGGATGCTTGACCTCGTAACTCAGCGAATTTATCGCTAGACCGCCTAGCCATACAAAACGGAAATTCGTCGCTGCCGCTACCATCTCAAGCGGTGTGTAGAATTCGAGCCACACCCCGCTCGTCTCCGTCTCAACCCTGATCGTGGCGATATCGCCTGTAACCGTTCGCGTCCAGGTGACACGGTCATCCAGAGATCCATCAGGATACCAGGCCGCGACGGCATGCGGCTCGCCTACGCCGGCCGGGATCGGAAGCTCGACGACCGCCGGGAGTTCAACACTTGAATCGAGACGTGCAAGGTAGATGACAAGTGCACTTGGGCGATCATATTCAGGCCAGATCGCGATCTCGAGGCTTTCGAGCGCGGTTTCGTCCTGCGCCTGGACTGGGATTATCGCCAGCCCTGCCAAGAGTACGACCAAGATGATTTTTTGGATGGCTGCTTTCATGCTAGGCCCTGCGATAGTATAGGACCAGCGCTGCAACAACCAGGAGCGCAAGCCCTCCAAAGATGACCAACCTGGAGTGGGTAGTCCGTGGGCTGGCGTGGATCAGAAACCGTTGCTGGCCCAATGTAAGAGAGCCAGAATCGCCCCTGTGGAAACTCCTTGGGTGGGGAGTCGGGTGCAGGCAGATCGATGACGGAGATAGTGAAGACCCCGCCAAATTCACCTGCTTGAAATCGGGGAGAAAGGAACCAGACCGCCGCACCATCTGAACCGGCCATGAAGACCGCCATCGACATAGCCCACATGTAATTAAGGAATTCCCGGCGGCTCAGCGGCAATCGATTGGTGACACCCAGTTCAACCGGCGCCTGAGCAACCGCCTCGGTCATCGATGCACTCCTTCGGCTTAGTAGGATTGTTCAGGGCGTAAGCGCAGGGGATGCAGCTTGACCCCAGGACACCGCGCTATTTGTAACATAGGTAACTAGGACTGTCAAATTCGGCTAATTTTGGTCTGAGATTATCCATCGCAGCCCGCCAGGTCGGTATAATAGGAGGCCATGGAGGACCTCACCTTGCAAGCACCGATCCTGATTCAGACTACCGATACGTTGGCGGACATGGTCCGGAGGCTTAGAAGAGAACCGCGCCTGGCGCTCGACACAGAGTCAAACAGCCTGTTTGCTTACCAGGAACAGGTCTGCCTGATCCAGTTCTCGATACCGGACGCCGATTACCTCGTCGATCCGCTCATACTGAAGGATCTCAGCTCGCTCGATCCGATCCTGCGCGATGTTGCTATCGAGAAGGTCCTGCACGGTGCCGAATACGATGTACTCTGCTTGGCCCGCGATTTCGATTTTCGTGTGCAAAACTTGCTCGATACGCGCGTCGCCAGCCGGACTCTAGGCTGGCCCAAATCCGGGCTCGGTGACCTGATCGAGCAGGTGTTCGGAGTGAAGGTCAACAAGCGCTTCCAACGCGCCAACTGGGGGCAACGACCACTCAGTCAGGAGATGCTTGATTACGCCCGATTGGACTCCCACTTCCTGCTGCCACTAAGAGAAACACTTGTACAGGGGTTGGAGGAGATGGGACGCTGGGATGAGTGTCAGGAGCTTTGCCGGCACATGAGCGATCCGCCCCAGTGGGAGAATGGTTTCGATCCGTTTGGCTTCTGGCGCATTACCCACGCCCGCGACCTTTCTCGACAGCAAATGGCCATCCTGCGCGAACTCTATCTCTTCCGCGATCAGGAAGCTCGCCGCCTAGACCGCCCTCCTTTCAAGATCATGGGGGATCAGGTCCTGATGGCGATAGCTCGCGCAAAGCCCGGGGATGGAACATCCCTGAGCGAGGTTCAGGGTGCGCCAAGGAAACTTACCCAGCGCTATGGAACGAAACTATTAAAGGCGGTTGAACGCGGCCTGAAAGCCCCGCCGCCTCGCAGGCCGCGCATGCGCGGCCTGGACGAGCATGCCCAGCTCCGCTTTGAGGCACTGCGCGAGTGGCGGAAAAAAGTGGCACGCAAGCGCAAGCTTGAATCAGATTTAATCCTGCCACGTGATCTGATGCTCAGTCTTGCACAGGATCCCCCCAAGAACCTTGGCCAGCTGCAGAAGCGAATGGCACCCCTGGAATGGCGTTTCCAGACATACGGCCGTGATATCCTGAAAACACTTTCTGAATCTTGAATAGAGGCATCGATGCAAATCACCTTCCATGGGGCAGCCCAAACCGTCACGGGTTCAAGGCATCTAATCGGCTTGAATGGAAAACGCCTGCTGCTCGATTGTGGGCTCTACCAGGGCCGGCGCAAGGAAACCTATGAGCGCAACCAGAACTTTCCTTTTGACGTGACGACGATCGATGGCGTGATCCTCTCCCATGCGCATATCGACCACTCTGGCAACCTGCCAAATATGGTCAAGCAGGGGTACGCCGGCCCGATCTTCGCCACCAATGCGACCGCCCACCTGACCGACATCATGACCCGCGATTCAGGACATATCCAGGAGTCCGACGCCGAGTTTGTCAATAAACGCCGGGCGAGGAAGGGTGAACCCCCAATCGAGCCACTCTATACCGCGGAAGATGCGGCCCGGTCTGCCCGGCAGCTTGTCTACCGCCAGTATGACACGGCCTGGGAGCCCATTCCCGGCGTTCAAGCGCGGCTGGTAGAGGCGGGGCACATCCTTGGGTCAGCAGCGGTGGTGCTCGAGCTCGAGGAAAATGGACGCCAGGTGCGGTTGATGTTTTCCGGCGACATCGGACGCCGGCTGATGCCGATCGTCCGCGATCCGGTCATGCCGCACGATATCGATTACCTGATCCTTGAGAGCACGTATGGGGACCGCTCACACGATGAACCGCCTCGGGCCTACGAAGCGCTGCAGGAAGTCGTTTCCCGCACGGCCGCCCGCGGTGGGAAGATCATCATCCCCGCCTTCGCCGTCGGCCGAACACAGGCGCTGGTCTACTACCTGCATCAGATGATCAACCGCCACGAGATCCCGCAGATACCGGTCTTCGTCGACAGCCCGCTGGCGGTCAACGTGACCGACATCTTCCGCGAGCATCCAGAGTGCTTTGACATGGAAGCGACCCAGTTCATGCATGATGATCCCAACGGCGCGGCGCTGGGCTTCGATCTGCTCACCTACACGCGCTCGGTCGAGGAGAGCAAGGCGATCAACGGGATTAAAACCCCGGTGATCATCATCTCCGCCTCAGGCATGGCCGAGGTCGGACGCATCCTGCACCACCTGCGCAACAACATCCACGATCCACGCAACACGATCCTGATCACCTCGTGGATGGCACCCTACACCCTTGGGCGGCGGCTGCTTGAAGGGGAGAAGACCGTGCGCATCTTCGGCGAGGAATATAAAGTCAAGGCTGAAGTGGCGAACATCAATGGTCTCTCAG
The DNA here is from genome assembly GCA_034430615.1 of Anaerolineales bacterium. Lineage (GTDB taxonomy): Bacteria > Chloroflexota > Anaerolineae > Anaerolineales > E44-bin32 > E44-bin32. The sequence continues at coordinate 24,356 of DAOUEJ010000143.1, forward strand.
CCCACGCCGATCAACCCTTCCTGCTCGAATATGCAAAGGCTTCTGCCGGAACGCTACGCGGGGTCTTTCTGGTCCATGGCGAGAGCAAACCAGCCATGGCGCTGACGGAGAAATTGAGGGAAGCCGGGATCGAGAACATACATTACCCAGAGATGGGCGAGCGCGTGGAACTCTGAAATACTCGCGGTTATAATGGGGCCTCCCGGAGAGGTGCCGGAGTGGTTGAACGGGGCGGTCTCGAAAACCGTTGTGGTCCATCCGGGCCACCGTGGGTTCGAATCCCACCCTCTCCGCCTGGCGCATATCTTCTAAATCGCCCTGCTTATGCAGGGCGATTTGCTAAGCTTTCATCGCCATTGAACCTTCATTCACTTCCGAAGAATCACATAGCTGGTCAAAGCAGGGGCGCATCGCGGTGCGCCCCTACTGGGCTATAGATCAGGGTATCTATAGCATACAGGTTGCGTTTTATCCATACGCGTGAGGGCACGGCGGCGCCGAGCCTCTACCACCATTCTTTGGCTGGTACGCGTAGGGGCGACCGGCCGGTCGCCCCTACGAATAGATCTTGCGATACACAGAACGGAGTTCAGGTAGCGGTTGCAAGCCCTTCCAATTGTTCCAGATCGCGCTCAAGCACGTCAAACCCGCCCTGCCAAAACGACCGGGCATACATATCGATCCCAGCCCGAGTCAGGATCTCCTCCGGGGAGGCCGAACCACCGGCGCTCAAGAGCTCGATGTAGCGCGGTTTGAAGGAGTCGCCTTCCTCACGATACTGTTGGTAGAGCGACAAGACGAGCAGCTGCCCGAAGGCATAGGCGTACACATAGAAAGGCGCGAAGTAGAAATGCGATATCCCGACCCACTCCACCTGGAAATCATCGCTCAGGTCGAGCGAGTCACCGAACTGCGCCTTGAGATTCTGCAGGTAAACACGGTGCAGGTCATCAACCTGCGCCCCCTGGGCGATCAGCTCATGCGCTTCCTTTTCGAACATGGCGAAGAACGATTGGCGCATGATGGTCGCATACGCATCCTCCATGCGCTTAAAGAGCAGGTCGCGTTTGACGGCCTCGTCCGATTCCGTCGCCAGAATTTGATCGACCATCATCATCTCGCCAAAGGTTGAAGCGGTCTCCGCCAGCGGAAGCGACGCGCTCTGCGTAAGCGAGCTGTGATCAGAGGCCAGCATTGAGTGGATAGCATGTCCCAGTTCATGCGCCATCGTCGCTACGTTGCGCGGCTGGCCGGCGAATGTCTGCAGCACCCACGGCGTCAGGTCGGGTGTGATCGTTGAGCAAAAGGCACCGCCGCGCTTGCCGCTACGTACCTCTGAATCGACGTGGCCCTCATCGAAGACACGCTGGGCCAATTCGCCGAAGCGCGGCTCAAAACGATGGAAGCTACCCAGGACCATCCCCACCGCCTCACCGTAATCGTAGGTTTTTTCGGCTTCCGCGACAGGAGCGTAGAGATCATAGCGGCGTAGATGATCGATCCCCAGAAGGCGAGCCTTCAAGCCAAAGAAACGGTGGAAGAGGGGCGCGTTCTCTTTGCAGACGTCGAGCAGCGTCTCGACAACTTCGTCCGGGATGTGATTCCCCAGATTGCGCATCGAGATCGGCGAACTGTAACCACGCAGATCCAAACCTTCGCTGCGCCAGTCCCGGACGATGTATTGGTAGATCTGGCCCAGGATCGGAGCATCTGTTTCGAAGACCTTGAAAAGCGACTGATAGGCAGCGGCCCGCAAGCCCGGGTCCGGGCTGTAGCGGTAGACCTGCAGCTCCTCCTGGTTGAGAACCTTCTTCTCGCCATCGACCTCGATCGTGAACATGTAGCGGTTGGTGATGGTTGTGTAAAGGCTTACCAGTGCGTTCGGCCCGTTTACATCCTTCAGGTTGATGACCTTTTCTTCAGGCTCAGAAAGCGTGTAGGGCTTCTGTAGGCGCAGCGCCTCCAACCAATAGCGGAAATCTCCAGCGAAAGTCAGCAAGCGTTCGGCGGGTTGATCCTCCAGGCCTTTCCACCACAGCTTAAAGAACATCGTGCGGTTATCAGCCTCGGCCGCCAGCTGCATCACCTTTGCTTGGAAAGCTTGCACAGCTTGATCCTGCGTGTCTCCCGAAAATAGAAGGCTGGCGTAGCCCGCCAGCCGGCTTAGCGCACGATCGATCGCTTCATAGGCTTGCAGGATCTCAGAGAAATCCTCGCCGTCCAGCTCCGAGACGAGTGTCTCCCGATAAGAGCGGAAGGCCTCGATCGCTGACTCGAGCTCGATCTGCGCGGTCTTAACCTCCGGTGCATCAATCGCTGGAAAGAGGTCTAACAGGCTCCAACGCGTTTGCTTGTAGGCAACCGTATCCGTCATGCTACTCTGCTCCTGTTCGCTTGCGTCTTGGGTTGATTGATAGCTAAATGTTAAAACGGACGTGCACGATATCGCCGTCCGCAACCTTTCCTTCCCGGCCTTCCACCCGCAATTTTCCCTGCTTACGCGCTTCTACCAGTCCTCCCAACTCAACCAGTATATTCCAGGGGATCACCTCGGCCCGGATAAAACCGCGCGCAAGATCGGTATGGATAACTCCCGCCGCATCGAGGCAGGTTGAACCAGCGGGAAGCGTCCAGGCCCGCACTTCATCCTCGCCAACTGTGAAAAATGAGATCAAGCCCAGGTGCTCATAGCTGGCCCGGATCACTCGTTCCCGCCCGGGGTCTGCAATGCCGTATTCCTGCATGAAGGCCGCTTCTTCCTCCGGCGCCAACTGAGCGATCTCCATTTCCAGTTCCCCTTGCAAGCCCATCAAGGGTTGTCCCGCAGCAGCCGCTCCCAGGTCGGGCATTGCCTGTCCTTCGCCTAGGTTAACCAGCACCAGCGCCGGTATCAAGCTCACCACTCCAAAACCCTTGAAGACCGTGTGCTCAGCTGGCGAAAACTGGGCCTCGCGCAGCGGCTGCTCCGCCTCGAGTGACACCATTGCCCGCCGGAATAGATCGATCTCACGCTCTACCGTCCCCCGGTCACGGCCGCCGCGTTCGCGCTCCTCTTCAAGCCGGCCAAGCCGGCGCTCTACCGTCAGCATGTCGTGCAGCAGGAATTCCGCACTCAGCGCTTCTAGATCCCGGGCCGGATCAACCGAACCAAGCGGGTGAGGAACCGCATCCGCCTGGAAAGCGCGCAGCACGAACAACAGCCCGTCCATCTGGCTGAGCGTGTTCAGCAAGGCGCCAGGAAGCCCTTCCTCCCCCGCACCGACCGCGAGCCCGCCGATATCGGCATAGGTCACCTTTGCATAAGTTGTCTTCTTGGGGTGGTAGATCTCGGTTAACGGCTGCAGGCGCGGCTCGGGGACATCGACGGCCGCGTTATGGATTTCAACACGGCCGACGCCTTCCAGCCCACCCGTTGGCAAACTGCTCCGGGTGAGCGCATTGAACAAGGTCGTTTTCCCGCAGGCTTCGAAGCCAATGATTCCCAATCGCATAAGCAGCGTTGCTGCGCGCCTACGCGGCGCGCCCCGTTTTCTTGACCATGAGGTTCCGTTTGACTATACTTGCCGAGCGCCGGAGTGGCGGAACTGGCAGACGCGCGCGACTCAAAATCGCGTTCCTTCGGGAGTGTGGGTTCGACTCCCACCTTCGGCACCAGCGATTATAGCATAGCGACCCCGGCCCTTCCGCCCGTTGCCGGGGTATTCTTCATTGTTGCCCGGGGACCCCCTCTGTGGCACAATGCCCGCGGATTGTGCCAGGAACCATCATGAAACTACCCATGCGCATCTTGACTGGAATTCTGCTCGGTTTGCTTCTCGGCTTGCTCTATGGCTGGGTGATCCGGCCGGTTGAGTACGTCGACACCACTCCCGATGCGCTGCGGGCGGATTACCGCGCCGATTATATCTTGATGGTCGCAGAGGCCTACGCTTCCGATAGCGATCTCGATCTCGCTCGGGTCCACTTGGCCGCGCTCGGCCCCCGACCGCCGGTCAGCCAGGTGGTGGAGGCAATTGATTTCGGTTTGCAGCACGGTTATACACAGCTCGATCTTGAGACTTTAAACCGGCTGGTAGTCGATCTGCGCGCCATCCCCCCCTCGGCTGAGATCGAATCTCCATGAAACCTATCCGACTGTTCCCTTTCTTCCTGGGCGCACTGATTGGTATCGCGGCTGGCCTGTTCTACAGTTGGACCATCAACCCGGTGGAATACGTTGACGCGGCACCCGCTTCGCTTCGTGCGAGCTTCAAGGAAGATTACCTATCACTGATCGCCGCTTCGTATGATTACAGCTCGGATCTCCAGCGCGCCCGGGCCAGACTTGCAGATCTGCAACTGGAAGACCCTGCCAGCGCGCTCAGCCGGCTAGCCCAGAACCGGCTTGCGGCCGGACGCCCGCAGGCCGAGGTCCTGGCGCTCGCCCAGCTTGCAGCCGTGCTTGGGGAGCGCCCGGCACCCCTGACGAGCCCTGGGGTGGAGCAGCCTGCGACCACAACCCCGGCCCCCAGCCCGACAGCGACAGCCACGGCGACCAGGACGCCCACCCAGGCGCCCTCCCCCACGCCCGGCGCACCTTATACGCTTCGAGAACAAAACGAGGTTTGCGATTCCGATTTAGGAGAGGCCCAACTGCAGATAATCGTGCTCGACGCATCCGGCGATGGCATCCCGGGAGTCGAGTTGCAGGTTATCTCGGATGTAGGGCAGGACCGCTTCTACACTGGCCTGAAACCAGAGCTTGGTCCCGGGTACGCCGATTTCACCATGCAGCCAGGCGTAACGTACTCCCTGCAGCTTAGTGGAGGGCGAAGCCCGATCTCCGGGCTGACTGCACCGGACTGCACAGCGAGCGATGGCAGTAGCTACCCGGGTGCATGGTTGCTCACCTTCGAGCAACCGTCACTGCCTTGAAACGGGCGCTGAGGGGATAGGAAAACGCCCGGGGATCTTCACTCCGGGCGTGTTGCCGCTTTTCGTTTCAGGGTGCGCTACCCTTCCTGCTCACCCTGCTCAGGCTCATCCTGGCTCACATCCACTTCAAGCTCTGGACCAAGGCCGATATCAAGCTCTTCCTCCATGGTGATTTTGCCACGCAGGAACGCGCCCTCCTGTGTGGAGAAAGAAGTCGTGATCACGTCACCCCACACCCTGCCGGAACTTGTAATTTCGACCCGCTGAGCGATGATATCCCCCTTGAGGGATCCCGATACGATTAGGGTTGAAGCACGCAGTTGCTTGCAGGTCACCCGTCCGCTCTCACCGATGACGACAATCCCCCGCAGCCCGATTTCCCCATCGAAAGCCCCATCGATCCTAACCCCTCCCGTGCCTGTAAGCTCACCCTGCATGGACAGGGAAGAACCCAGCACCGAATCCACTCGCTCCGATTGGGCCTCCACCTTCACCTTGTGGTCATCGGGTCTGCGAAACATACAACGCCTCCATCGGAAAACTCGAGCTTAACGCCCGCTCCAGTTCATGTCAATTCCCACGATCTCGGGCTCACGCCTCCAGCATGTCGTTCATGCTCGGAAGCCCTCCGGCAGGCCCAGCCTCTCGTACAGCCTGCAGGATCGCGGCCTGAACCGCTTCCGCCGCATAGGCGCCTACCGTGTTCACATCCACCGAGGCCTTACCGGTGGAAAGCACAAAGAGCGTGTCACCATCGAGCATCGTGTGCGCCGGCCGGATCGTGCGGGCGAGACCGTCCTGCGCCATCTGGGCCACGAAGTTGGCCTCATTCTTTGTAAGGCGAGCGTTTGTGGCCACAACCCCGATAACCGTATTGCCGCGTGACGCCAACTTCAAAGCCAGCTTACCGGCCGGTTTGAGCATCAGGGCCTGTGTATCCGCGAATGGCCCCTGCCCTCCCAGCGAAACCGGCCCGACCTGGATCGCGCGCGTCCCGGCCAGAATGAAGCCATTTTTCGGATCGACCACATCCCCCAGCGCGTTCACAGCCACGATCGCCCCCACGCGCACGCCGCGCCCAATCTCGATGCTGGACGTGCCGATCCCGGACTTGACTGCCGCGGCCATCCCCATGATCTTGCCCACGCTTGCGCCCATCCCGGCCCCGGCGTTTCCCTCACCCGGATGTGCATCCGTTGCGCTCTGGCAGGCGGCATAACCCATCGCCGCATCCGGACGAACGTCGGATGACCCAAGCGCCAAATCAAAGAGAACCGCAGCGGGCACGATTGGAACCTTCGCTACCTGGACATCAAAGCCTATCCCGTGCTCCTCCAAGTAACGCATCACACCACTAGCAGCGTCGAGCCCGAACGCCGATCCTCCACTTAACAGCACAGCGTGCACCTTTTCAACCCGGTGCAGCGGCCGCAGCAGATCGGTCTCGCGTGTGCCCGGCGAACCACCGCGCTGATCAACGCCGCCTGTGGCGCCACCCATACACAGGATGACCGTGCAGCCCGTCAAGGCCTGGGGATCGTCGGCATGCCCGACCTCGATCCCGGGCACATCGGTAATGGCATGAGTCAGTCTCTTCATCTCGCTCTCGAATCCGGGTTGGTTCAGCCCAGCTTATAGCCAAACTTGCGCAGCATTGCCTGGCGCTCGATGACTTCCGCCTCACCTTCGACTCCCTTGGGTGAGCAACCATCGACCACACCCAGGACGGCGCGTCCATCTCCGCTCTCCACCAGCACCACCTCAACCTGGTTGGCTGTGGCGCAGAAGATCCGGCAGACCTCCGGCACGGCTTTTACCGCGTTCAGTACGTTGATCGGGAACGCGTTCTTTAAGAAGATCAGGAAGCTGTGTCCGGCAGCGATCGAGAGCGCGTTCTTTGTCGCCAGATCGATCATCTCCGGCGAGGTACCGCTCGTGCGCACCAGCGCCGGATCCGACGCCTCGCAAAAAGCCAGTCCGAATTCGATCCCCGGAACAGCGCCGACGAGCGCCTCGTGCAGATCCTCCACAGTCTTGATGAAGTGCGACTGGCCAAAGATCATGTTGACAGAATCAGGTTTCTCAATCGTGACGCTCAATAAATCCATCTCATCCTCCGCTAGCATTCTTCATGCTGAACAGGCCATGTCAATGGTAGCACAGTCGATAGCGGCTGCCGGCGGTGGGTTGTATACCCGCGTTTCCCCTGATCCGGCTTGATAGAATCTTGAGCATCCACGACCCCAGGAGTCTGACCGGATGCAAGACCTCGCCCTCTTTCCTCTTCACTTCGTTCTCTATCCGGGGATGCCTATCCGCCTAAATGTTTTCGAACTACGCTACAAGCGCATGCTGCAAGAAACGCTTGGCAGGGACCGTACGTTCGGGGTAGTGTTGATCAAAGAGGGTGTCGAAGCCTTCGGGCCAACACCCGAACCCTTCCAGGTCGGGTGCCAGGCCGCCATCCGCAAGATCCAACCCCTGCAGGATGGACAAATCAACCTGCTGGCTGTGGGGCAGCAGCGTTTCTGGATTTCCAGCCTCACCCAGGTGGAGCCATTCCTCAAGGGGCAGGTCGAACCCTTCCCACTCAGTGGATGCATGACCCCGGACTTCGATCCCCTCCGAACGCGCATCCGGGGGAAACTGGTTCGCTACATACAGAAGCTAGGCCGTTTACGCGAGGATGCCCTCAAAGTGCCCGAGTTGAGTATCGATCCAAAAATGCTCGCTTTCAGCGTGTGCAACCTGCTCCAGCTACCGCTGGAGGAGAAACAGGCTTTGCTAGAAATCCAGAACCTCCTGCCACTGCTCAATGCGCTCGACTCGATCCTAGGGCGCGAGATCGCACTATTTAAGGCGCTGCTGCAGCGTGGTCCGCTGGAGATGATGGGCGCTTTTGGTTTGAATTGAGTCCAATTCAATCAGCCGTCAACCTTCAAGAGTTGTTGTAAAGCGCTTCTGATCCGTTGGTTTAAGTTTCTTCGCCGCCAGCTTTAGAGTGGCCTTCGCCGGATACGCCGGATTCTGCGCAGCCTTCTCCATCAGGAACTCCCGACCCATCTCATAAGAACGGTTGATGAGCTCGCGCAGCGCCCAATCAACCGCTTTGCGAATGTACTTCTCGTTATCATCGAGCAAACGCTCGCACATCTTCAGAGTCCGTGTATCGAGCGATCGTGCCAGCTTCTTGTCAAATCCTGCCCGGCGCAGCAGGACGGTTGAGACGATCGCCACCCGCCGGACCCAGAAATTGTCATCCCCAACCCAGCTCTCGAGCTGATCCATGTAAACCGCATCCTCGGCCAGGGCCTGGCCAGAGAGAGCGGCGCAGAGCTGATCGCACGTTTCCCAGTCATTCACATCAGGGAGAAAAATCTCCACCATGTACCAGCGCTCCTGCGGTGTAAGTTTCTTCATACGCGCCAACATAAACAGGGCGATCATGAGGTGTTCCCGGCTGCCACGCCCCCAGCACCTACGGGCCAAGTCAAGCAAGAATTCCGCTTCTCCCCGGTAAGCCCCGGCGATCTGCGCCGCCAGCGTGCGCAGTTGGGGAACACGCACACCGATCACTTCCCCTACTCCGGGGACGACCGTGCGCATATCCTCTAGATACCCCACATCCCCTCCCAGAACCCGCAGTGCCTCGTCCAGCCGAACAAGTATCTCCTCTGGCTGGCTGTCTTCCGACAGGTTGAGTTCAAATTGCCTGGATTCAGTCATCACTCAGCTCCATCGTAATCTGCTCACCGGCAGCCGCCTGGCTGCTTGCGAAGTCCGCCTGGACACCCATGAGCGATGCAAATTGGCGTACGCTCTCCGGGCTGTGGCCAGCGAAGTGATTGTTGAAAAAACCGTACACATCGACCCCGCTCGACAGAAAGCCTGCCACTCGCTCCGACCAGAGTTTCAGCTCTTCAGAACGGTCGATCTGGATGCGGTCAAAGTGCTCGATGTCCTTCCGCCGGCCAAGCCAGCGGATCACGGTAAAGTCGGCCGTGATCCAATCCAGGCGCGGCATGTAGTGCAGGTCCTGCAGGACCAGTGCTATATTGCGCTCGGAAAGCAGCTCGCCAAAATCGGGTGTCAACCAGCCCCGATTGCGAACCTCCACGGCGTAGCGTGGGCCATCTGGCAGGCCTGCCAGGAATCCTTCCAGCCGGTCCTTCAGATCAGGCGTGAAATCATAGGCGAACTGCAACGTGAGGACGGCTAGCTTATCCCCCAGGGTCTGCATCGTCCCGACGAATGCCTCGGCGTCACCCTGCGCCCGGTCGAGTTTCTTCTCGTGCGTGATCAACTTGGGGAACTTGGCTGCAAAGCGGAAATCCGGTGGTGTACGCTGGCGCCAGCCGGCGACCGTCGTCGCGCGCGGAGCACCGTAAAACGTGGAGTCGATCTCGACGATCTTGAAGCGTTCGGCGTAGGCTTCCAGGTAAGCCCGGCGCGGCGTCCCGGTCGGATAGAATGGACCGATCCAATCGTCAAACGCAAAACCCTGCGTGCCGAGCAGGAGTTGTCCCTGCCCCATCTCAGGTGCGCTCGAACATATACAGATGCATTATGCCTGCTCGAACCAACTGGCAACCCGATCCAGCACACGCTCGGCGACCATCGCCTTCGACATGAACGGCAGTTCCTCGGCCCCGCTTGAATCCAGCAGCGTGACACGGTTCGTGTCGACTTCGAAGCCGGCATCCCGACTGCTGATATCGTTCGCCACGATCAGATCGACGCCTTTGGATTCAAGCTTGGAGCGGGCATTCGCCAGCAGGTCATCGCTTTCCGCAGCAAACCCTACCACCCGCGTCAGTTGACCGCTCTGGGCGTGATCTGCCATGACCGCGGCCAGGATGTCCTCCGTCGCCTCTAGCTTGATCTGCGGGATTCCCCTGCTGCGTTTCAATTTCACCTGGCTGGGATCGGCCGGGCGGTAATCGGCGACCGCCGCCGCCATTAGCAGGACGTCAGCCTCTGTCACCGCCATCAGCACCGCAGTCTTCATCTCGGCCGCACTGACAACCGGCACAAAGTCCGCACCAACCGGTGGCTCAAGCTGGCCCGGCCCCGAGATCAGCGTCACGGATGCACCGCGATCGATGGCGGCCTGCGCCAGGGCATAACCCTGCTTCCCGGAGGAGCGGTTGGCGAGCACCCGCACCGGATCGAGCGCCTCCTGCGTGCCGCCCGCAGTCACAACCACCCGCCTTCCAGCCAAAGGTCCTGTCCGCCCGAGCTCCATGCGGATCCAGCCGAACAAGGCCTCGACTTCGAGCATACGGCCCACACCGATCAACCCGGAAGCCATGCGCCCTTCGGCCGGCCCGGCGATCACCACGCCGCGCTCGCGCAGCGTTTCCACATTGGCCTGCGTCGCCGGATGCTCGTACATGCCGGCATCCATCGCCGGTGCAACCAGGATCGGGCAGCGAACTGCGAGCGCTGCCAGCGTGAGCAGCGAATCAGCCTGTCCAGCGACGATCTTTGCCATCGTGTTCGCCGTCGCCGGAGCGATTACGAACAGATCAGATTTCTCTGCCAGCCCCACGTGGAGCACATGGGCTTCGTCGCCCCATAGATCCTGCTCACCGAAAACCCTTCGCCCAGTTACGGATTGGAAGGTAAGTGGTGTAATGAATTGGCGCGCTGCCGCGCTCATCACGACATCGACCTTGGCGCCAGCCTGGGTCAGGCGCGAGGCCAGCTCAACCGCCTTATAGGCGGCGATCGACCCGGTTACACCGAGCAGGATCTTGCGCCCGTCCATTATCCGTATGCTGGTCATGCAAGGCCTTCCCTCAATAACATCCTGGCGGTACCGGACGCTGACATCGCCTTTAGTAATTATGACCGATTTTAATGCTCGTAATCACTTTCACCTATCTCGCGGGTCTCAGTGGGGATTGATGATGAAATCCTCAAGATTAGGGGTTGACCCGGATGAGAAAAATGGGATCGCACGTACCCAGGGTTTAAAAAGGTAATGACTCCGACCATAGAGCAACGGGATGATCGGCGTATCGCCAATCAGGATCTTCTCAGCCTGGCGATACATGCTCACGCGTTTCTCGGGGTTAGGCACGCGCCGGGCTTCCATCACGAGCGCTTCAAATTCCTCATTTCGCCAGCCGGTCTCGGTTAGCCACGAGCCCGTCCTGAGGAAGTTATCCGGGTCGGGATAGTCCGCCATCCAGCTCATCCCAAAAACATTGGGGGGTGAACTGTGCATTCTTTTCAGAAACTGCGGCCAGCCCGGTTCGGTCCAACGGATCTCCACCCCCAGGATACCCTGCCACTGCGTCTGGGTATATTCAGTCATCTTCCTTGCCACCGCAGAGCCAGCTAAGGCTTCCACAGGTGGAAAATCACCTCCAGAGAGGTAACCAGCCTCTTGAAACAACTCGCGGGCACGATCAGGGGAGAAGGGAATACCGATGTCGTCAGAATGGCCCGGCAAACCGAGCGGAATGAAACCTCCGGCGGCGGGAAAACCCACTCCATCCATCAATACATCGGCGATGAAGCCCTTGTCGAGTGCCATTGCAAAAGCCAGACGGACTCGCCGGTCATCGAAGGGCGGGCACCGAACGTTGAAACCAATGTAGGAAGTAACAAGGTCCGGGACGGAGATCAGGTCTTCTGCAAATGTCCTGCACTTCGCTTTCGCTTCACTCATGACGATGGGAGGAAGGTAGAGGAGATCAGTCTCGCTATTCTCATAGCGCTTGATTGATTTCCCTGGAGCGGTTTCATCCAGATCCAGCTTGACCTCGATCCGTTGTACATTGCCCAAAACGTCCCCGTAGTATTCGGGATTGCGCTGCAGAATAAGTTCTTTGCCAGGCTGCAGGCTTTCCAAAAGGAACGGTCCGTTGCCGACGATGTGCTCCGGTGCCGCCCAACCTTGGGGGTCCTGGCAGACGACATGCTCCGGTACGGGGAATGTGACCGGAATGGTTAGCAGATACATGAAATAGCTGCAGGGTCCCTCGAGTGTGACGACCAGCGTATGGTCATCGGCGGCTTCGATTCCAACACTCCCTGGATCCGTGATTTCCCCCTGGTGATAGGCCCGCGCGTTCTGGATATCGTGAAAATAATTGTCCAGGGTTGAGTGGTTTTCGGGACTCAAGATTCTTTTCCATGCAAATTCAAAATCACCCGCTTTCACCTGCTCCCCATCACTCCACTTAACATCCTCCCGAAGGTGAAAGACATATTTCTTCCCGCCTTCGAGCACATCCCATCTCCTGGCGATATCCGGGCGGACATTCAGTTCTAGGTCCATCTTAAGTAGACCGCGGAACAACTGCTGGATGATCACGTTGGATGTATTGTCAGCAGCCCCTGACGGGTCCAAGGCAGGGATATCCGACAACTCGAACCGCAATGGATCGGCGGAATACGGTTGCCCGGGTTGGCTCTGGCCCTTGCCGATTTCCCTACCGCTCGTGAACGCTTGATCATAGGCTTTGCGGGCGGCGTCAAAATGGAACGCACCGTGACAGGTCAGTCCGAGCTTCATCAGCACCCTGACCGCAATTTCATCCTGTCCCAGCTCTTGTAAAACAGGCAACGCCCGGCGGTAAAAGTCGATCGCTTCTTCATTGGCATAGGCCAGGCGTGCCTGGTCTCCAGCCCTGAGTAGGTAGTCCCTGGCCTTCTCGGACGACCCGGCCGCTTCGTAGTGATGCGCCAGAAGACCGAGGAACTCCTCCCGCCGTTCTGGAAATAAAGTCTCGATCGCCTCCCCAACTTTCAGGTGAAATTCCTTCCGGCGTCCTTGCAGCAGAGAGTTGTAGGCCGCCTCCTGGGTTAACGTGTGCTTGAAGATGTATTCCAGATCTGGCAGGCGAGTTTTTTCCCGGACCAAATCCATCCGCTGGAGCTTTGAAAGATGCTCATCCAGTTCCTGTTCGGCCTCTGAAATTGCCTCCAGCAGGCTAAACAGGAAGCTCCGCCCGATCACCGACGCCATTTGGAGGGTATGGCGCACATCCTCTTCGAGGCGATCGATGCGTGCCAGCAGCACCCCTTGCAGCGTCTCAGGGATTCCGACCACTTCGATTGCGTCATTTACCTGCCACTCACCACCCACGCGTTCAATCAATCCGTTATCCACAAGGTGGTATGTCACTTCTTCCAGGTAGAACGGGTTTCCCTCCGAACGCGTCCGGACAAGCTCCTTGATCTGCTCAGGGAACACTCCCTCACCCAGTAAATGGTTCATCAGTCGGTCCGCCTGATCATCGCTCAGACGGCTAAGCATCATTTCCGTGTAGCGGTGAGGGTATTCGGTCTCCGCCAGCTGCTTTAACCGCCACGAGCCATGCTCGCGCTCGACCCGCATCAACAGGATCAATAAGAGCGGTACGCGATCCGTGAGCGCCATCATCTCGCTCAGAACATCCATGCTTGAAGGATCCGCCCAGTGCAGATCCTCCAGAATGAGCACTGTGGGTTGAGATTCGCTGAGGTGCCAGAAATAGTCCTTCAGCGCCGCAAGCGTTTCACGCTTCACGGTTTCTGCGTCGATTGATTGTGTTTGATCCTTGACATCCGGTTCGTGAGAGAGGCCTAACAAGTGGGTAAAATATGCGAAAGACGCACTATCCACTTCCCCTTGCAGTTCAGCGAGGCGTTTCCGCAGTGCGACCTTGATCTTCACTTCCGGCGCACCGTCCGAAAGCCCCAGGTCATCCAATAGAAGCTGGGTGATCACCCAGTAGGAGAGCGAACCGCCGTAAGAGAGTGCCCGCCCTTCCAACCAGTGGATCGAGGAAAAAGGCATGGACGCTGCATCCAGGTTCTCGTCGTCGCTCGAAATATGTGCACGCACTTCCTCCAGCAGGCGGCTCTTTCCGATACCTGCTTCCCCCAGGAGCGCGACAATTCCTCCCTGCCCTGCGCACAGGGCGCGAAGACAGGCTTGCAGTTTTTCGACTTCCTGCGTCCGGCCGATGTAGGGAACTGCTTGCGCCGCGATACCGCGTCGCAGGGTTGGTATCCCGCGTGCCTCCTGCACCTCGAAAACTTGTATGGGGTCAGTTTTCCCCTTTAATGAAATCTCGCCTATGTCCTTGAGTGCGAAATCATCGCCGATCATGCGCGCAGACGAGGATGAGATCAGGATCGAGCCGGGTTCCGCAGCCGACTGCAACCGGGCTGCGATATGGACCGCATCGCCTATCGCCAGGTACTCGACGTGCATATCCGTGCCAACATTGCCAATCACCACCTCGCCCGTGTTGATCCCCACCCGCATTTGCAGGTCATCAATATAGCCTTCAAGACTCCGGTTGTAATCCCGGATGGAGCTTTGAAGGTCTAATCCAGCCCTCACGGCACGGATGGGGTCGTCTTCATGCGTAACCGGTGCCCCGAAGAATGCCAACACGCCATCGCCCAACAATTGCGCAACGGTGCCCTCATATCGGTAGATCGCCTCTACCACCCGCCGATGAACGCCATTGACGATCTCCCTCCACTCCTCCGGGTCCAGCTTCTCAGCCAATGTGGTCGAGCCGACAATATCGGCGAACAAGATCGTGACCGGTTTGCGCTCGCCCTCGGTACGCAGACATGCCTGCTGCGCTTTCTTCTGCAAACCTTTGGGGGCAGCTTGCTGAAGCAACTGAAGCCTGGACTCCTGCGGAGTCATGTCTGCGTGGTCAATTTTCACGCCACATGCAGGGCAGAATTTAGCAGCAGGCGGGAGTTCCGTCCCACAAGCCGGGCAAGCCCGGCTAGAAGCCGGCTCAAGCAAGGCTCCACAGCTCAAGCAGCACCTGGCAGTTTCGGGGTTGTCAGATTGGCACCTCAGGCAGCGCATATCCAGACAGTCCATTTCTCGATCAAGATGCATAGGTAACTGCCAGGATGACCAGGATGCATCTCGATCTGGGATTGAGCTTCATCCAGTAGCCCCAACAAAATGAATGTTAAGCCGATACCTCGGCTACCCTCGTCCATATGTACACCGGTAAGGCCGAACTCTATAAGCCGTTCAACACCCAGCGGTCACCCGGCAGCTCGGATCACGACCGTCCCGTCCTTATGCAGTTCGGCCTCGTCGCCTGTAAACAGCGCATTGAAATCGTCTTCATGGACAGCCAGGATGGGCAGGCTTTTCTCGTAAATTTCTTCGGCCACGATCGCTGCCAGTGCGAAAAAAGTATCCCCACCGGTGGTCAGGATCGCCGCCGGGGCAGTCCCACAACGGATCGCTTCCAGGAGGACGGCCGTGGTCGTGCTCGAGCCACGCGAGAACGGCAGAGCGAGCACATGCCCACGCCCATTCTCGCCCGAGAGCGGGTGCCGGCGATCAATGATCTCGCCGCTCGCGGCGTCATACCCACCCCAGAGACTGAGCGGCTCCTGGCTCACAAGCAGCGTGCCTTTGGCCGCACCGGGCACCAGGATCTGCGCCTGGATCACGCATCCCATAGCGACCTCTCCCGTACGACACGCCCTTCCACGGCGGAGTTGACACAATCCTCGAGCGAACCGAAGACGACCTGGGTTCCCAGCAATCCTGGTGCATAGTAGGCGTACTTGGCCGAATTCGTCATCAGGAATTTGACCCGGTCAGGGAGCATCGGGGTGGTCAGGATGCAGGTGTCAACCGTCACGCTGCCGCCAAACGACTCGAGTGCGGCGAGATGGCCGGCCTGCTCGGCCAGCAGGCACATCGCCCTACTTGAAGTGACCAGAAACTCCACCTGGGGGTGTCTCTGCTTCCCCTCCAGCAGCCTCCCAAGCTGTTGAAACTCGGCCAGCGAGAAGTGCGGGCTGCCGAGCACGACCATGTCGAGTTCTGAGCCCTCCGCAGTCGAAAGCTCGGCCAGCGCCACACGCATTTCTGGCATCCCGATCTCGATCGAGATCAGCGGCTCATGGCCCTGGAGCGCTTGCTCAAGGGTTGACGCCTCCGGCGTGATCCCGACCAGGTGAAACAACCCGACGCTGCCCGAAGAAGCCGCGGCGGCCCCTAGCGACTTGAGTTGATCCTCGTTAGGTTCTACCTCTAGCCCGACCACAACCGGGTTTTTCTCACCCGATACCTTTCCCAGGATATGACCTAGAACCGGGTAGAAGAGATCGCTGGCCTGGATCTCGTTTGGGATGCCTGATAACCGGATCAATACTTGTCCGGCGCGCCCCTCCGTCAGGTGCAGGCCTACCGCCGGCACCCTGCCGGTGATCGCGGCGCAGATATCCATCAGATCCGGATATCGTTCGCTGCGTGCACCGATGACCGAGTTGGCGAAGGCGATCGCATTGGATTCACCCCACGCAATCTGTTGGCCAAAATGGGGCCGATGCTCGGTCTGGTATGGCGCACAGGTCCAGGTGGGAATGCAGCCCATCGCCTGGTAGGCGCGCATCTGGCGCAGCGATTGCTCCGCCCACTCCGATGGGACCGGCCAGGCCCGCCAGCCGGCCTCATCAACCCCGCTCACATTGAGCGTGCTCGGCACGCGAACTTTCGCGCCTAAGGAAACGAGCCGCTCGGCGAAGTCGAGCGTCGCCTGCCCCATATAGAGCGAGCTGTCGATGTGCGCAGCTTCGATGTCGAGCAGCTCGGTTGCGCCCTGGATGGCGGCCATGCGGGTGATGATCCGCATCGCCAACTGGGCACCCGGACCCTGCCCCCCGTCCAGCTGCAGGCGGTCTTCCTCGGTGAGGTTGAGGTTGCCGGGAAGTGTGAAGGTAGTGTTCATGGTCCAACCATTCTACAACGGTTGCAGCGCGAAGCATGCAAGAGATCGACCCTGCTTTACTTGCATCCATTAGCTACAGGAGAAAGCCTCAACTGCCTGGTTCACCTGGAAGAGAAAGATGTATGATGATGGTGACACGATTCCAGTGAAGCTCGGCATTCGCTGAGGGAAATACCTTGGAAGGTCGATCGCCGCCTCGCGCGCATTAACCCTACCGCCTCTCACCAATACCCCTGGCTCCCTGAAGGTAATGAGCATAAAAAAGACCCGTATTCAAGGATATTCTCGAATGACCTGCGCTTGACCATCGATAGCCCTTAGTTTTTATCATCGATAGGAGATCACGATGTCCTTACGCATAAACTTTCGGCTCTGCTCAGCCCTTCTCCTGCTCGGGTTCAGTATGGCGGCATGCAATTTTCAACAGGGAACCCCCAATGTACTCCAGGAATCCGCTCAAGGCTGGGATCCCTGTGCCAGCATGCCAGATCTGGGGTTTGACCTGGAGGGCGCGGCTTCTGCGCCGGCACTAATTAGTTCAGAAGATTCGCCCACCCTGGGGGCCCTGGGGCAAGAGGGAGCCCAGGCGCTCGCCGATCAGATCCAGCCGCAGGACACCTTCTGTGACGCCCCCCTGCCAGCAGTATTCCAGCCCATCCTGGAGAATGCCAAACGGCTCGCCGATCAGGGCGATAAGGCGGGTGCACGCATGCTCCTCGACTCGCTCCTCGAGTTGGGTTCCCGTCCTGGTGGAGGCTACCTTCTGAGCGTGCGCCTCCAAACCCCGGGGCAATCCAGATCATTCATCAAGGGTTTTCTGACCGCTGCAGGCATCGATCAATCCCTGGGTGGCGATGGCCAGGATTTCATCGATAGGGCCAACTCCACCTTTAGTGAGATGGCCAATGCCGAGCTCAACAGCGCCTCATTCGACGAGACCATGCGTCTCAGCGAAGAAGCCCAGCTTCTGGGGCAGGATGACATCGCTCAGCGGACGCTGGAGCGAGCCCAGGAGATCGCCGCCGAGGGGCTGGACACTGCCATCGAGGATTTCGACCCGTGCCTTCCCGATCCTCAGGTCCTGAAGGATGACATCACCAAGCTCCTCGTCTCGCTGCAAACCGCCCTACTGCTCGGTGTGCCTGGAACCTACGGGCCTGGCGATGCCCGCTACGATGCTGCCTGGTCCAAGGCGGCCGCTGCCCTCAAGACCCTAATGGGCGATACCCCTGACGAATGCAAAGGCTTCTCCTTTAGCTTCAGCCGGACCGTCTCCGGTATGGTCACCATGACCGGCGAGGCGCACACCTGCGGCGGCATCCACAGTCCATGGGAGGGCACACTCTCTCTTGCGGGGACCTGGACAGACTTTGGTAACACAGGTTCCGGGAGTGGATCGATCGCATTCACCATACCCGAAAACAGCGAAGAGGTTGAAACCATCATTCCCACCTCCGGGCAGATTATCGGGGATTGTACGATGCCCTATAACGACCCTCTGCAGCTGCGCGTTCATATCATCGGGGAGACCGAATTGGAGCTTGGTATTGTCAGCACCAACGCCGGTACAGCTTCAGCGGTCTGCCCGGACGGAACGGTAACCTTGCCTTCCATTATGACCGTCTGGACAGAGGAACCAACATTCACGGTGAAGCTAGACCATGGCGCGGAATGCCCATGATGTAAGCCCTAATCTTAGGACAACCCCTGCGCGAGTTGATCCCGATCAGCTTCGTTTTCCTGCAAGCGTTACGGGTATACACTTGCCTGATCACTTTGCCATGACTACAGAGGAGGGTAACCCATGACATCGTTGAGCAGCGCAATGCCTGGTGCCATGAATGAACGCGAACACAAACGCCAAATTCGCGGCTGGGCGATGTACGACTGGGCCAATTCGGCCTTCAGCACTACAGTCGGGACCGTCTTCCTGGGCCCCTACCTGGCCTCGTTAGCGGCGGAAGCTGCCAAGGCCTACAGCGACAACATGGTTCGCTTTGCAGGGATCCCGATCGCCGCAGATTCGTTCTTTCCCTATTGCGTCTCGATCTCTGTTGGGCTGCAGGTGCTGTTCCTGCCGATCCTGGGCGCTATCGCCGACTATTCACACCTGCGCAAGCAGATGATGCGGCTGTTCGCCACGCTTGGGGCATTAGCGACGATTGCGTTGTTTCTGGTTTCGGGATCGCTCTGGTGGGTGGGCGGCCTGCTGTTTATCCTGGCCAACCTGGCCTTTGGAGCGGCGATCGTGTTCTACAACGCCTATCTGCCGGACATCGCCGCTGAGGATGAGCGCGACAGCGTGTCTTCATACGGCTGGGCAATGGGCTATCTGGGTGGCGGGTTGCTGCTTGTCCTGAACCTGGCCTTCTATCTTACGAGCGAGTCTTTGGGCGTGCCCACTGGCCTGGCCGTGCGGATCAACCTGGCTTCGGCCGGGATCTGGTGGTTGGGCTGGTCCTTCTTCACCTGGGCGCGCCTGCCGCGCAGCCGTGCCCGGCGTCCATTGCCGGAAGGGCAGACCTATCTCAGGGTCGGGTTTAAGCAGCTGGGTCTCACGCTGCGCGAAATGAAGCACTTCCCCGAGACGCTCAAATACCTGCTGGCATACTTCCTCTACAACGACGGCATCCAGACCGTGATCGCGGTTTCGGCAACCTTTGCAGCCGCGCCGGTCCTGCGCGGCGGGTTGGAAGTCGATCAGGGTACCCTGACCCAGGTGATCCTGATGATCCAGTTCGTTGCCTTTTTCGGTGCCTTGCTCTGGGGAAGGTTGGCGGGGCGCATGGGCGCCAAGAACTCTATCATGCTCAGCCTTGTGATCTGGGCCGGCGTGGTGATCTACGCCTACTTCGGGCTGCAGGGGGAAACGCGTGTGCTGCAGTTCTGGATCCTGGGTGCATTTATCGCGCTGGTTATGGGCGGCTCGCAGGCGATCAGCCGCAGCCTGTTTGCCCAGTTAATCCCGGATGGGAAGGAGGCCGAGTATTACTCCTTCTACGAAGTCAGTGAACGCGGCACATCCTGGACCGGGCCGCTGCTCTTCGGGATAATGAACCAGGCGTTCGGCAGCCTGCGCCCAGCGATTCTGTCATTGATCTTCTTCTTCGTAATGGGTCTGATCCTGCTCCCGTTCGTTAACGTCCCCAAGGGAATCGAGGAGGTCAAGAGGCTTAACGCTGCCCAGACCTAATCTGCCTGCTCGCCCGGGAAAGACAACGCCGTGGGGCTCTTCCCCACGGCGTTTTTCTGTTCAATACTGTGTCACGAGCTATATGCTCATTGGCCAACCGCCCGCGTCCGGAACACACCCACCACACCCAGCAGCACAAGCGCTGCGCCGGCCAGCGTGGTCATGGTGAGCGATTCGCCCAGCAGCCATGCCCCGAGCAGCACGGCGATCACGGGGTTGACGTAGGCATAGGTCATTGCCAGGCTGGTGGGCAGCTGCTGCAGCACCTGAACATAGGCGGTAAAAGCAATCACCGATCCAAAGATGATCAGGTACAGCCAGGCCAGCGCCGCCTGCAGTGTCGGCT
>DAOUEJ010000144.1:0-2241 GCA_034430615.1 Anaerolineales bacterium
TAGGGATAAGCATCGCAACCTTACGCAATTGGGAGCAGGGCCGCCGTACTCCGCATGGACCAGCAAGGGTCCTTCTCCAGATTGCCGCAAAACACCCGGAAGCGATTCTGGATGTCGTCCAGCCCCTCGCTGAAGGTGAGCTTGCCGCAAGCTAGGTAGAGCAACAAGCCACTTCCAAGTACCCTTCTACCCGCATTCCTCTAACTCGAGCGTCCGGCTAAGCCCCTTTTAGATCCCTTCATTTCTTCTGGCGACCACTACTCATGGATATTGAACAGCCCCTTGCTGGGCGGCGCCTGGCATAAAAATGATGGATGTATTCAGACTGGCAGCAGGGTGGGAGAGTCACCATCCTGCTGCCTGATTTAATGCCCAGTTCTTATTTTTGTTTAACCTGCTAACGATAACCTTCGATACGTATAGCTTTAGAAATCGATTCGACCACATACTGCTCATGTGGAATCTGGTCCCGACCTTCCTGGGATGATTCGATCAGCCGAGCAGGCCTCAGATCATGCGGTGGTCTTTGTGGATCTCAATCGATAAAGGGCGATGACACAGGTCTCGATGGCTTGCTAAAGTAGACCCATAGTATTGCAGTACCATGCGAGAACAATCGGCTTCCAGGGGGAAAGGAGCAAGATGAAGCGAGCGTAGCGTCGCGGTGAGGGATTTCCGCGACGTTTGCGTTCGCACCACATCGATGGTTGGCAGAGCCCTGGGCTCATTTGCTTAAGAGAACCACGTGACGACAGGCTTTGCCGTTCCGACCAGCACAAAAGGGGGCGGAGCGGCGTGTCTCCCTGGGTCGCTGCGAGGTATGACTTGCGGCTAGCCATAGACACGCCGCCAGCCGTTTACGGGTTGGACCCCGCACCTTTGACGCTATTAGAGTGCCATGGTAAACTCTGTTCGTTCTGCCCACAGTAGCCATTTTGATCTTATAATGAGCATCAATGCTTGAGCCCTGGATCTTCATCGCACTCTTGCTTGGGGCCGGGATGCTCCTCCCGGCGATCGCCATCGCAGCGAATTGGCTGCTTGCCCCGAGAAAACCCAATGCCCTTAAACAATCGATCTATGAATGCGGGATCGAGACGATTGGTGAGACCTACGTTCAGCTCAAAGGCTCCTACTATATCTACGCCCTGATCTTCGTTGTGTTCGATATCGAAGCCGTCTTCTTGTTTCCCTGGGCAGTCGCCTACGACAAGCTCCAACTTTATATGGTCCTGGAAGGCGTGCTCTTCATTGCGATCCTTGGAGCTGGCCTGCTCTATGCCTGGCGCAAGGGTGTCCTTGAGTGGGTTTAGTAGCAATCCATTATTATCCCATGGCTGATGGTACCAACCATCAGCCGTTTGTTTGCGTGCGCCCCGGAGTGTTCGATGGTTGACTTTATACAGGATCCATTCAGTTGGATTGGTGGACAGCTGGCGAACTGGTTGGGTTCGCTTGGGCTCGCCCCCGAAGGCGTCACGTTCGTGCTCCAGCTCCTGGGGGCACTCGTGATGGCGACAGCCATGCTGCTGCTTACCTTCCTGCTTATTTGGGCTGAACGTAAGATCGTAGCCCGCATCCAGGATCGCCTCGGACCCAATCGGGTAGGTCCATTCGGTGTCTTCCAGACCGTCGCCGATCTGCTCAAGCTGGTTACAAAGGAGCTGATCACGCCGACCGGGGCCGATCTGATCCCCTATAACCTGGCTCCGCTTCTGGCAGTCATGTCCGTGGTTGGTTTGTGGGCGGTCATTCCGATGGCACCTACGCTGCTCGGAGCCCGTATCAACGTCGGGGTGCTCTACATCATCTCGGTCGGCGCAATCGGGACGCTGGGCATCATGCTGGCCGGCATGTCCTCCAACAACAAGTACGCCCTGCTGGGCGCCTTCCGGACGGTGGCGCTGATGGTTTCCTACGCAGTGCCGATGGTCCTGGCACTGCTGGTACCCGTCCTGCTTGCCGGATCGATGGATATGGAGACCATCGTCAACGCCCAATCTCCGCTGCCCTTCGTCATCCTGGCGCCGATCGCTGCCATCATCTTCTTTGTCAGCTCGCTGGCCGAAGTTGGACGGGCGCCATTCGATCTGCTTGAAGCCGAATCGGAAATTGTCGCTGGTTTCCATATTGAATACTCCGGCTTGAAGTTCGGGATGTTCTTCGTTGCAGAATTCCTGCATGCCTTCACGATCTCAGCGCTCACGGCGACGCTCTTCCTGGGTGGCTGGCAGGGACCGT
>DAOUEJ010000145.1:0-2890 GCA_034430615.1 Anaerolineales bacterium
CACGGTGGATCGGGTTCCTGTTCGCTCGTAACGGTAACCTCCAACGAGCGCAGGTCTATTCGTTTTTTGCGCAGGATGCTTACAACGTCGTAGGCGCTGCAGGAGGCGAGAGCCAGCAATAGCAGCTCTGATGGTTGCACTCCGGTGTTATTCTCATCATCGTGTGATGAAATGACAATCGAGTGCCGCCCGCTATCGGTCCCGACATACTGCTGTCCGCCAGTCCAAACGAGGCGGACGGGTTGTTTCGTCATACGCAGTGAGCCTCCTTGCGAATCGAGGATTCCGCTTTCATCCGCGGCGATCGTTGGCCGACCGCGCGATCTCACGCACGACCGATGCGCTATCCAGGTTAATGGCTTCCTGGGCAAGTTTTGCCGCGTCTGCTTGGGACCAGCGCCGGATCAGCGCTTTAGCCCTCGGGATCGAGGCGGGAGCCATACTGAACTCATCCAGACCCAAACCCAGGAGAATGGGGATTGCCTCCGGGTCGCCGGCGAGCTCACCACACAGTCCCACCCAGATGCCGTTCTCATGCGCGGCTTCGATTACGCGTTGGATCTGGCGCAGGATAGCAGGGTGGATGGCATCACTAAGATGAGCGACGCGATCATTGGTCCTTTCCGCAGCCATGGTGTACTGGGTGAGGTCATTGGTCCCAATGCTGAAGAAATCAACTTCGCGTGCAAACTGATCAGCAAGGACGACAACAGAGGGGATCTCTACCATGATGCCGATCTGCAGCTTATCAGCGATGTCGTGCCCTCCCGCTTTGACCTCATCCGACGCTGCTACCAGGAGGATTTTTGCACTGCGGACTTCTTCAACAGTTGCGATCATCGGGAACATGATGCGCAGATCGTGCCCTGGGCTGGCTCGGAGCAGCGCCCGTAATTGGATCTTGAAGAAGTCCGGCCGGTCGAGGCACATCCTGATCGCCCGCCACCCGAGGAACGGATTGGCTTCCGATCCGAGATCAAGGTAGGGCAGCTCCTTATCCCCCCCGACATCGAGTGTGCGCACGACCACCGGTCGCTCACCCATTGCCTCGAGGATGTCCTTGTATGCACGATACTGTTCATCCTCGTCGGGTGCGGTGCTCCGGTCGAGGTAGAGAAATTCTGTCCGCAGCAGCCCGATGCCTTCAGCGCCAGCCTCCAGCGCTCGCCGGGCATCCTCCAGATTGCCTACATTGGCGACAACTTCCACGTTGACGCCGTCGGTGGTTACAGCAGGCTCGTTAGCGAGGGATAAAGCTTTATTTGATTCGACCAAGTACTGAGATTGGCGAGCTGTCAACTTCTCCTTAGTATCAGCACCTGGTTCCAGAATCACCAAGCCTTTTATCCCATCCAGTGCGACCTCCTGGCCTGTGGAAACATCCATCAATTCTGGTCCAACTCCTACAACCGCTGGGAGCGCAAGAGCTTTGGCCAGGATGGCGGTATGGGAGGTGGGCCCACCCTCTGCTGTGGCGAAACCCAGGACGAGCGATTTATCGAGGCGGACTGTATCGGAGGGGGTAAGATCCCTGGCGATGATAATCGATGGGATGCGAAGCTGAGTGAGATCGGACTCGGGAAGATCTAGCAAGAGGCGCATCACGCGCGCTCCGACATCACGTACATCGGCTGCCCTGGCGCGGAAGTACTCATCGTCCAAGGCTTCAAGCTGTGCGGCCAGCGCGCTCACAACTTGATCGAGTGCCCATTCTGCATTGCATTGAGTGGAATTTATCTTTGACCGCACTTCGCCAACTAGGGCTGGATCCTCGAGGAACATGGCATGGGCTTCAAAGATCGCAGCTTCCTCGCTGCTGGTTTCAAGCTCGGCTTTAGCCCTGATGACTGTTAGTTGGTCCTTTGCCTGCTCGCATGCGGTCTTGAACCGAACAATCTCGGACTCTGAGTCATCGACTATCGTGCGTATGAGCTGGTAATCCACATGCTCGACCCGGAATGCAGGTCCTAAGGCAATCCCAGGGGACGCTGGTGAGCCATGCAGGGTGATCATCGATGGTGACCTCGATTTCTACTTGAACGTTGCACATACACTATTGCACTGTTGATCTGGATATCCGAAATTCACAATATTGTACTTCGATGGGTTCTTGCTAGCGCCTGACTATGGTTCGAAGAGCTTAGGAGCCAACAGCCGTAGCATATTTTTGGAGAACTTTTTGTGGATGAAATTCGACCAGGCTCCGCGGCCGTGAGGATAGCTTTCCAGAAATGATATGGCGATACACATCCGGTAAGGAATGCCTGAACAAAGAAGCTGAGATCTCGATCGATTCAAGATTATTGGGCATTCGTTCTAAAGATACTACGGAATGCGATATCAACATCCGAAAAATCATCTAAGAGTACGTCCGGATTATATTGGGAAAGTACTAATGTTGAAACCTTACCAGAGGCTACAGCCACGATCAGCGCCCCAATCGCTTTTCCTGCTTCAATATCAGAAGGGGCGTCACCGATGGTAATCACCTGCATGTCTTCTCTATCGATTCCATAATAACCGATGGATCGTTCGATTGCGAGCCGCATCAGATCAGATCTCGTATTGCTCTCATGTCCAAAAACCGCGACGGGGAAGTACGGTTTAAGGCCACTTCTCGCAAGAATAATTTCCGCCGTAGGTCCAATAGTTCCTGTCGCCAGGGCAAGATACGTTGCCGGTTTTATTTGGAGCTTATTAAGCAGCTCGATTGCTCCAGGCAGCAAGTACGAAGAGAGTTCTGCGGGGAGTGAAGCGCTCATTTCATGCGCCAATCTCTGCATCGCCAAACCAAGTCGTTGCTCATACACAGGCCTTGGAACTCCCCCGATCTCACAAATTCTACGCAGAGTCTCACGCTGCGGGATTCCGAAGCGTTGATGCACTGGAA
>DAOUEJ010000146.1:0-6440 GCA_034430615.1 Anaerolineales bacterium
TCAAGGAGCATGGAAGCCTGCTGAAGGCTGATGTATGCCTCAACGTCGATTCGGGAATGCTGGGATCTGAAATCCCAACCATAACCTATGGTCTCCGGGGAAGCTCTAACTGCACCGTACGCATCTTTGGCCCTGCACAAGATCTGCATGACGGTATGTTCGGCGGGGTTGTGCAAAACCCGATCCATGTGCTCGCCAGGCTGATCAGTGGTCTTCAGGATGAGTATGGACGGGTTACGCTGCCCGGATTTTACGATCGGGTCCGTGCGATCGATCCTGAGGAGCATGCACTCATAGAGCGACACCCACACGATACGGCGTTTTTTCTCTCAGCCAGCGGCGCGACCGGGTTGGTGGAGGACCCGGATTACCTCCCCGTGGAACGCATTGGATGGAGGCCATCGATGAACGTGCGCTGGATTGAAGGGGGCGCACGCAAGAATGCCATCCCGGTCCAGGCCGAGGCGCGGATCAGCTTTCGTATCGTTCCGGATCAGGATCATCGACAGGTTCACCAGATGCTCCTCGATTACCTGGATGAGCGAACACCTCCAAGCGTCCATTGGGAGGTCGAGAAATACATCGGCGATCAGGGAGTGATTGTAGATACGAACACGCTGGCAGTGCGAGCGTTAAGCCGGGCACTCTCGATCGTCTGGGGAAGCGAGCCGCTCCTTTGCCGCATTGGAGGCAGCATCCCGGTCGTTGGGGAGCTTAAGGAAAAGCTCAGGATCGATACAGCACTGACCGGGTTCGGCCTGCCAGATGACAACATCCACGGCCCCAATGAGCGTATTCATCTCCCTACACTCCGGCGTGGGATACAGGCCTTGATCCATTTTCTGTATGGGCTCGATTTAGAAAAAAAGAAATAGTCTTCACGCTGGTTCGGGTTAACCCATTTAGACATCGCATCAAGCTGTCCTTGGCCTGGGTCGCTCCGAGACAGGCCTTCATAAAAGGCTGTTCCTCTTCATCCTCCTAACCATGGCTCGAATAAACATAGATTCTCTACCAGGCTGAGACCCTGATCCGGTGCACCATGCTTGTACGGCCTGAATCCTGCAATATTCCTTGCCGGATACGCTGTGTTGTACATGTTGGAGAAGTTTGTAGCAGAACCACATGTCTGATGGATGAGGGGACCAGGAGAGAAAATCATGGGCAAAGGTTCAGCCAAGTCCGTGGTTCGAGCAACCAGGGATTCTGATGTAAGTGTGCTGGAACCGATCATAGAAGAAAATAAAGGCGCTCAATCTATGCATGGGACTGCTCGGGATCGTGAATCCTGGTTTGCCCTGGTGTGGTTCTGGCTGCGTGAGTACCACTGGTGGCGCCGGCACTGGATTTCGGGATCTGGATCCGCTATCAAAGAGAATAAACCCGGGTCTTTGGACTAACCAGCGATTTTCTCCATACCTGACAATCTCGATCCTGAACATACGGCATATTTCACGTACATGGTGTTCGTCTTGTTAAAACCAAAAAAACATCCCCGGAAAACCATCCCTCAGATTTCCTGATCCGAAGCCACCGTGATCGCGGTGACATCTATTTTTGCCGTAGAATTAGCCCAATCTGAGTTCGCATTTGATTTTTGGTGGATATCATTGTGATGGCGGATCCACATATTACCAATCTTGCGCACCTCATTGACCAGCTCTTGTACGAGCCGGGTGAGTCTAGGTCGTAGTTGGTTCGACATGGTCTGTAGCGGAAACTCCCCCTGCGGATGTTCTCGGTTCAAAATCTCGAATTATCGAAAACAATTTTCCTTATCAGGATCGGAAAAGCATCAGGTTCCAACTTACTTGTGGGTGTCTTAGTAAACGCAGCGCCTTGGCTTCAATTTGGCGGATTCGCTCGCGGGTCACGTTTAACGCTGCTCCAATCTCCTCCAGCGTTCTCGGCTGGCCATCCAGCAATCCGAAGCGGAGTTCCAGCACTCGGCGCTGCTTCGGATTGAGATGCCCGAGTGCCCGGTGAACTTTCTCCCGGATAAGTGAACCTTCAACGAGGGCTTCGACCTGTTCCTGGTCCGTATCCACGTAAAGATCCCCCTGGGTGGCCCCTATCTCCGGATCTAACACCTCATCCAACGATTCGATCTCCATGCTCTGGATTAAAAGTCGATCTATTTTTCGTGTAAGCTGGCGGAGCGTCCGTTTCGCTGGCTGGCTGAGCGTTTGCCCCTCTTCCTGATGAGCAATAATTTCCTTCTGTAGGCTATCCGGTATCATTCCCATCTCGAAAAGAACTTCCTCAGGACGCGGGGGACGTCCATGCAACTGTTCGTACTCAGCCATGATGCGTTTCATCCTGGTAACCTTTTCGATGACATGCACCGGCAATCGGATCGTTCGACTGGAATTGAAAGTTGAGCGTGAGAGGGCCTGGCGAATCCAATGTGTTGCATAGGTACTGAAACGGGTGCCACGGGCTGGGTCGAATTTCTCCGCAGCGCGTATCAAGCCGATATTGCCTTCGCTCACACGATCCGAGAATGGAATCTCTGAATTACGATATCGCTTGGCAAGACTGATCACCAGGCGCAGGTTTGCCGTTATGAGCGCATCCCGGGCTACATGGAATTTGTCCTGCATTTCGAGAAGGTCAAGATGTAACATCTCGGGGTAAGGGAGAAGAGCTTGGAGTTGAGAGATACCAGGCATGTCATGTTCGGAATGGGCAATCTGTTCGAGCAGTGCCTGTGTCTCGAATGGAAGGACGAAGAACAGGCGGAGGAGCTCGACCGCTGCTCCTGCAACTTCTGGCCATTGAGAATCCTTACCCCTGGGAAGTTGGTCCAACCATGTCCAGAAGGCAGATGGCGAATCGTCAAGGTAGGCCTCGCACATGAGGATCGCTTCGCCAATAATCTCGGCGAGTGGATAGGGATCTTGGCCGAAGTCACCAGCAAGCTGAAGGTAGGATGAGGAGACATCGACAAGTTGTTCGATCAGCGTACGAAAAAACCGATCCGGGTCAACGTCTGCTATGTCCATCGTGTCAGGGGTGCGGAAGAGGTATTGAGTGGCGGTTATGACGACGCCGAGCTTGAACTCCTGGTGATGGCTGAGGAGCGGCCAGGCACCAATGTCTTCGAGGTACAGCGAGAAGAGATCATCTGGGCCCATAATACCCTCCTTGCTCCAGGGAAGTCAGAGGGATGACATAGGTGGACTAGCTCTTCGCTTCCTATGGTGATCTCTATGAACGATAACCCCCAAATCCGCTGATAGGTTCAATCGACCGCAGTAGGAATAAATCGTTCAGGCCATCTGGGGCAGTGGGGGAGGGAAGCTTGGGATGTGTCAGAGATCACTAGGCCTTACACCCTGCTTGAAGTACACTCAAGGACCTCCAGAATAAGATCCGGTTTCCAAGGATAGAAGGGATGTCGCTCATGCGCCCGAAACTTACCCTGCTCGATGAGCCCCTGCTCCAGCAAATCATTGAAGAGGGATACGCACTGCTTGAGGACCCTGGGATCGAGGTGCATAATGACGATGCCCTGGAGCTGCTATCAGCGGCAGGTGCACGTGTAAACCCTGAAACGAGGATCGTAAACATTCCCCGCAGCCTGGCGGAAAGGGCGTTGGAGAGCGCTCCGTCCACTTTTTCACTCTATGACCTGGACGGCAATCCGGCTGTTTTTTACGGCGGGGATGCGGTTCACTTCGATCCCGGTTCTGCCGCGATCCATGTCCTCGATCGTGAGCACAAGCGTCAGCGCGCCCCCTTGACTGCGGACTTCGTGCAATTCGTCAAGCTGGTCGAGCGCCTCCCGCAACTCGATGCACAGAGCACGGCCCTGATCTGCGCGGATGTGGCCGAGGAGATTGGCGACCTGTATCGTCTGTACCTGGCGCTTAACTTCATGCGCAAACCGATCGTCACGGGCGCCTTTCGCAAGGATACCTTCTGGACGATGAAGGAAATGCTCTCAGCCGTGGCCGGCGGGGACAAAGCTCTGGCGGATAAACCGATCGCTATTTTCGACGTCTGTCCTTCGCCGCCTTTAAAGTGGAGCGATCTCACCTGTCAGAACATGATCGATTGTGCACGTTCGGGGATCCCCTCCGAACTGGTCTCGATGCCGTTGGCCGGTGCTACGGCACCGGTGACGCTGGCCGGCGCGATTGTACAGCATACGGCCGAGTGCCTGAGCGGGGTTGTCATCTGCCAGCTGGCGCAGGAGGGCGCGCCGATCGTGTGGGGTGGTTCCCCGTCTGTGTTTGACATGCGCGAAGGAACAACACCCATGGGCGCGGTGGGGACGTGGATGATCGATTGCGGGTATGTCCAGGTGGGTAAGGCTTTGAACATGCCCACCCATGCGTACCTGGGGATGACGGACGCCAAGATCGTGGATGCACAGAGTGGACTGGAATCGGCGGGTGGTGTGTTCATGGCCGCGCTGGCCGGCGTGAACATGGTCTCCGGGGCTGGGATGATGGATTTCGAGAGCTGCCAGTGTTTTGAGAAGCTGGTCATCGACGCCGAGATCATCGGGATGGCCAAACGCCTGGTGGCGGGTATCGAACAACGTGATGATCCGATCGCGCTGGACATCATGCGCAGGGTTGGGCACAAGTCCGATTTCCTCAGCGAGGCGCATACCCGAACCTGGTTCCGTAAAGAGTTCTACCTGCCATCGAAAGTGATCGATCGGGGATCGCTGGAAGCCTGGACCGCACAGGGTGAGTTGACCGCTTGGGATCGGGCCGCTCAGCGGGTGGATCAACTCGTGCAGGATTATGAACCGAATGGGCTTTCGCTCGAGATGAAGGACGAGCTGCGTGCGATCACGCTCAATGCTGCGCGCAAGTTCGGCATGGATGAACTACCTGAGCTTAATTCTGCATAACTAGAGAGCCGAGTTTCGTAGCTCACCGCCCTGGCCTTTGTTCCTTGACCGGGCGATACTCTGTGGGGGTGTGGTTGTTCGCCGCAAAATGTACCAGGGGCCGGACTTTTTCTTTAAGGCTTTCAGCAGCACGTTTATGGCTGACGGTGAAGATTGACGAGACGGAAGGAAGGGGAGTATGAACAGCGAGGGGAGGGGCTACCAACAGAAACGCATTTTGCTCGTCGAGGACGAAGAGGCAAATATCGAGGTGTTGATCAGTATCCTCGAGTTAATGCTCGATCAACACGATGTCACCATCGCCAGGGATGGGCATGAGGGCATCCGCCTGGCGAATGAACATAATCCGGAATTAATCCTGATGGATTTAAGTCTCCCCAAGCTGGATGGGTGGGAGGTGACCCGGGCCTTGAAGAGCAACCAACAGTTCCAGCACATCCCGATCCTGGCGCTCACCGCACACGCTATGGTCGGGGATCGGGAAAAAGCTCTGAAGGCCGGGTGTGATGATTATTTCGCCAAGCCGATCGAAGTTGACGAATTCGTCCAATTCATTCGACCATACCTGACTAACCGATCATAAGGCATATTCCAGGGGAGACGCATGCGTACACTACGAGCTTGGTGGAGCATCTTTAGAACGGTCGGAACCGGCATGCGCGCTGGACGACAGAGCGATCGGATATTTCGCTATTTCGTCCTGCAGGCTTTGCAGACGATCGGTTTCTTTGAGTTCCTGAAACAACCACGGGGATACGGTGAAATATTGGCGGAATATGAGTTTGAGGACAATGAGTATACCCAAGAAGTGCTGAGTGTCTTGCTGCACGATAAACAGGCCATGCTCGTACAGAACAGCGACACATTTTCAAGCAACCCTGAAGAACACGTCCCGGCACTGGATGACATCGTAGGGCAAACTGATAAGCGCATTCGCCAAATGGGCTTAATGGCGGAAGCCATGTCCGATAACATCATTGAGAGGATGCGGGCTGAACGGAAGGGATTTAAAGAAGTGTTCGAGGGTGAGGGGCAGCGCGTGGTAAAGATGTTCAATAACCTGCTCAGCGGCGGGATTTACTCGGGCATTCGTGCAGGATGCTTTAATTACCTGCCGCGTTCTGAATACCGCTGGTTGATGGATAAGGAACTGCTGGAGATTGGCTGCGGCAATGGGCTTGAAACGGCAGAGATCTGGCTCCGGATGAAGGGCCGGATCCGGATCACCGCTGTGGATTCCGTGCCGAGCATGCTCGAACTGGCCGAGAATCAGTTTGAGGCCTACCTCGATAAGCTCGATCCCGGCCATGCAGTCCTGACCGACGAGAACATGCCTGTTTTTCGCCAGGCGGATGCCATGCGGCTGCCCTTCCAAGATCACAGTTATGATGCGCTTTTCTGGCAGCTCCTGCTGCATTGGACCCCGGATCCGAACAAGGCTATCGCCGAAGCAATCCGGGTCGTGCGGCCAGGGGGACTGATCTTCGGCGCTCAGTCCTTCAAGCCCTACGTCCAGCCCTATCTGGATCTGGTCGTGCGCAGCAGCCGGAATTCCTACGGACTGTTCTGG
>DAOUEJ010000147.1:0-2939 GCA_034430615.1 Anaerolineales bacterium
GAGATGTTCCTGGCCGTGACGAAATAATAAAAAGCATCGTCGGTCGTGAACCATGCAAGTACTGAGCTCTCGGGGAGGATCAGGAACACGAGTGCCAGGACGACTGAGATCCCGAGGATTGACAGCTCAAACCGATCGATCGAAAGAACGTTTAATTTAGGCATCACTTCCTTTCCTCGCAAGCGTAAAGGCAATTGTCTCTCTGATGATACCTGGCTTGAACTTTCGAACAAGCTCGAAGGATTTTATGCCGATTCCTTCGGCATCGATACCCTGTTCATGACCGGCGATGGATTGGGCCGAGGATGCATCCAGGAGAACCCAAAGTCCGGTTTTCGTGCAATGTGTATGATGGGTCCCGGGCCTGGAAACAGGATCCTTCGCTGGCAGCTTACCACAATCAACAGCAGGCCTCCTTTGTGCGAATTTCTGGTGCAACGACTATGGAATCGTCTTGCCAGGGATTTATTTTATTGGGTCTGTGCTACATTAACGATGCCTCGGGGGAGTTGGAGTTTCGGCGGAAACGTCGAAGATCAATCCAGCGCTCTGGATTGTGTCAGCGAAGGAGATGATCACCCTTGGTTCGGAACCGTAAGCACAGGATTGCCATACATTGGGATTCCTTAAAACTGCTCATTGCATTCCTGCTCTCGCTTTTTGTGGTCTACGATCAGGTCTTCAACCGGATCGGCCTGGACTATCTGTGGGATGAGCAGCTTCGGCTGTTTCATCGCAGTGTGATCGAGGGCACCGCGATCAACCCCTGGCAGTTCCGCATCCTTTCACCCTACCTGCTCGAGGGCCTGAAGCAGATCCTGAGCGGGATCGGGATCGACATCTCGTATATCCGCCTTTTTATTGGATTTCGATTTCTACAGACGTTCGTAATCTTTCTCCTCGCCGTCAGGTACTGGGAGCGCTTCGGGATAACGAGGCGGGCAGTGTACGTGCTTCTGGCAATCCTGGCCTGGGGGATGGCATACGGTACATGGGGCAGCGGCCTGGCGATCGACACCTATTTTGACATCCTGTTCTACCTGCTCGCCGGTTTGGCCATACTCGCAGAACGGTACGCGTGGATCGTTCCTCTTTCCTTGGTGAGTGCGCTCAATCGGGAGACAGGAATATTCATCCCTTTGCTGCCGATCGCAGCAGCAGTGAAATTCAAGCCCGGGTTCAAGATTGAGAAAAAGGCTCTGTTGCCGAGCTTGATAAGCTCAGGTCTGTTCTTGCTCCTTCTGTTTGCAGTGAGATTGCATTATGGACCCAGGCCCGTGTATGGGTTGCACCCCCCGGGTTTCGATTTGCTGCTCTACAATCTGAGCCAGGTGTCATCTTATTTTTCGCTCTTTGCTACCTATTCGGTCCTGCCGCTGATCGCCTTCTTGACCTGGAAGCGCTGGCCGAACCTTCTCAAGCGGTTTTCCATCCTGATGGTCCCGCTCTGGTTATTGGTTCATTTTGCAGGTGGAATCGTTGCCGAGGCCAGACTGTTCCTCGTGCCGTATGTCCTGATTATCCTTCCGGCGGTCGGGGCAACCCTGCAGGAGCCCTCAAGAAATGCTGGAGAAGCCCCAACTTACGGGGACTAACTCCGCAAGCGGGTGAAAGAACCATAGGCCGAGCCCACCGATCGCTGTGCACTAGGGTGGGGATGCGTGTCTATTCCACTTCAAGGGCTTGAAGCATGTACTGGCCGAATCCGTCGGGGATAATCAAGATGCGATCAAAACCGGTTTGCTGAACGGCGGCCGGGATGACAATGCTGGCTGCTGCGATTTCATCCTGTGCTTCGTCCCAGACGGACAGTACTTGCCTCCCAAGGGTCTGCTCATCAAGCATATAGAACAGTGAATACTCGACGCGATTGCTGATCCCAAGTCTCAGCACCTCACCGAATTTTGGAACGTCGAACAGAATACTTATACCGGTTTCCTTGAACAGCACGGGAGCAGACGACTCGCTCAGCTCTCCACCCGGCACAAGGCTGGTAGCATTCACGGTTGGATACTTGGAACGGCTGTAATCTTCCAACAGCTCATCATACCCGCCGGTGTTCAGCTTCCAGATTGCCCGCATCCGCCCTGGTGCGAACAGGCTGCCACGCGTGACGAGTTCAACTGCATCGTAAAACTTCGCCAGGGACGGGTCTTCGATGAGATTCGTGCCGGCGCGAATGCTCTCAAGATAGCCCCCGGGGATGTCACGCTCGAAATGGCCTGTCCTCCATCCGAGGGAAGACCGGGCAGGCAGGTGCGACAGCAGAGGGTCGGCGAGCCCATAATAGTCCACAATATGGACTTCCGGGCCGGCGTAGAAGCCGAAGAATCCGATGGTATCGCGGCTCACAACCTCTCCTTCTTGAGCGCGTGCTGCCGTACCCTCATACACCCACGGATGGCGGGGGAGGTCGAGTATCCGGTCCGCCCGCAACAACCCGGTGTCGGGGTAATAGAAGCCGCGTTCGTCGGTCACGCCATTGAACAGTTCACTGCGCTGGCCCTCCGATTGGCCGTAATCCTGGCCAGTGAGAATCGTGGGGTAGGGAGCCGCCAGACCGAGTAAAAACACCGCACCAAGTAGAACACCCGCCGAAGTGCGAGAGAGGTTAAGCTGGGAGAGGAGGACCACGGCCGCGAGAAGCGACAATGAGAGGAACCGCCCGCTCATGAAATCCCCGCCAATGCGTATAGTGTACATCAGCTGGAGAATGATGCCCGCTGCTACGGCTGTCCGTTTCCAGGAGCGGAGGAGCATCACGCTCGCCAGTCCGAGCAGAATTGCGGCCAGCGTGATCGGATCACGCTCGAGTGAATCGAGCAGGTATAGCCATCCCTGATGGATCAATTCAGAAGACGGAATGCCCGTGTTGAGTTTGGCAAGGGCAGTATTGGGGACCACCAGACCATAATAGAGCAGCGAAAATCCCTCCCAGG
>DAOUEJ010000148.1:0-6309 GCA_034430615.1 Anaerolineales bacterium
GTGCAATCTTGATGACCAAGCTCGTACATGAGATGCGTGATCGATCAGCCCGCTGGGGACTGCAAACGATGTGCATCGGGCACGGGATGGCAACAGCGACGATCCTTGAGCGAGGCTGAGCCTGGGGCTAGAAGACGAAAAAGGATATGAACGAGGCGATGATCCCGACCAACAGCATCATGCCGAATGCACGCCAGATGATGTGCGCAGCTAAGGTGAGCCGAGCGTTCTGGTCATGATCGCCTTTAAGAGCGTGTTCAGGAGGCTGTCCGTACAGGGCCGGCAACCTGCCATATCTATCAATCATGCTTCAGGTCCTAAGCTGGCTGCTCAGCTCTCGCCCGCCGGGTGCTGATCATTTTCGTCAACTCTGCAACAACTGCCGGTACCAGGAGCAGCGGCAGCACAATTTCCCACTCCAACCATCCGAGAGGGACTGTGTTGAAAACTGGCTGGAGGAACGGCAGGTAGATCACTCCCACCAGGAGCATGAGTGAGGTCAAGACCGCGACCACCATCCAACGATTACTGAAGATCCCTACCCGCAGCAGAGGGTAGTTCTCCGACCGGGCCGTGAAGGCCCGCAGCAATTCCGAGAACGAAAGCGTGACAAAGGCCATCGTCTTTGCTTCCTCCGGCACACCGGGATAAAGCTGGATCCCTAGCAGGTAAGCTGTCAGGGTGACACCAGCGATAGCAATTGTCTGGATCCCGATCCGAACGCGCATCGGCTTGTTGATCACGGGTTCAGCCGGCGGCCGGGGAGGACGATCCATGATATCCGGGTCACCTGCTTCCATGCCCAGGGCGAGCGCCGGCGCGCCGTCCGTGATCAGGTTAAGCCACAGCAGCTGGATTGCGGTGAGTGGTGACGGTAACCCGGCCAGGATGGCGATGAAGATGACCGCGATTTCCGCCAAGTTGCAAGAGAGCAGGTAGAAGACAAACTTGCGTATGTTGGAATAGATCACGCGGCCCTGCTCCACGGCGGAGACGATGCTGGCGTAGTTGTCATCCGTGAGCACCATATCGGCCGTCCCCTTGGCGACATCCGTTCCGGTGACGCCCATGGCGATGCCGATATCGGATCGCTTAAGGGCCGGGGCATCGTTCACCCCATCCCCGGTCATGGCCACGATCTCACCCCGCTGCTTGAGCGCATCGACGATGCGCACCTTATGCTCGGGTGAGACTCGGGCGAATACATCAGTATGGCCAACCGCTTCACGCAGCTGCTCGTCGGCCATACCATCCAGCTCGTGCCCGGTCAGCACACCGTGCCCGACACGAAGCAGGCCGATCTCCTCGGCGATCTCCTCGGCTGTATCTGGATAGTCTCCAGTGATCATCACCGTGCGGATACCGGCCTTTCGTGCCCGGGCAATGGCGGGTGGGACTTCCTTGCGCGGCGGGTCGATCATGCCCATCAGCCCGACAAAGCTGAAATCATGCTCGATGTTTTCGGGGGTCGCTTCATCTGGGACATCGCGCTCAACGCGGTAAGCGACAGCGAGCACCCTTAAGGCTGAGCGCGCCATGCTCCCGTTCGCTTCAAAGATGCGCTCTCGCATCTCCTCCGTCATCGGTCTGGTTTCATCATTCATGCCCTGGTACTGCGTACACAGGTTAAGGACGATATCCGGGGCTCCCTTGATTGCCGCTACCTCCCATTCCTGTAGACGGCTGTCGTAGAATGGGCTGGCATCATCCGGCGCCGGGGAGATGATCTTGTGTACAGTTGTCATACGCTTGCGGGCTGAATCGAAGGGGATCTCATCGATGCGTGGATACGCTCTCTCGAGATCCGCTCGAAAGGCGCCCGCTTTTCCAGCAGCGATCAGGAGCGCCGCCTCGGTCGGGTCCCCAACCACCAGCGTCGATCGTCGTCCGTTCGCTTCCTCGGTCTCAATCTCTGCGTCGTTAGCCAGGGCTGCCACCCACAACGCGGTCAGCGAGGCCGGGTAATCAGCCAGCTCCACCCGCTCACCATTGATCTGGAAGTCCCCGACTGGTTCGAATCCGCCACCGGTAACTTCAAACTCCACGCCGTCGACCCACATCCGGGTCACCGTCATCTGGTTCTGAGTCAGCGTCCCAGTCTTGTCGGAGCAAATCACCGTCGTAGACCCGAGCGTCTCGACCGAGGCCAGGCGCCGGACGAGCGCATGGCGCTTGATCATCTCGCGCATCCCCATCGCCAGCGTGATCGTCACCACGGCTGCCAGACCCTCCGGCACGGCAGCCACCGCCAGGCTGACGGCGACCAGGAACATCTCCACCACGTCAATTCCGCGCAACCAACCCAGCGCAAACACACCGCCACAGACCACTAGCGCGGCCCACCCGAGCGTCTTCCCCAGTTCGTCCAGCTTCGTCTGAAGCGGTGTTGGCTCCTCGTGCACGGATTGGAGCATAGTGGCGATCATCCCGATCTGGGTCAGCATGCCGCTGCTCACAACCACACCTGTGCCCCGCCCATAGGCCACCAGCGTTCCACTGAAAGCCGTGTTGCGACGGTCGCCAAGGGCTACGTCCTGCGTGAGCACCAGCCGGGCGTCCTTGTTGACCGGCACTGATTCGCCAGTCAGGGCAGCTTCCTCGATGCGTAGGTTGGCCGTTTCGATCAAACGCAGGTCGGCGGGAACGAAATTTCCGGATTCGAGCAGGACGATATCACCCGGCACCAATTCGCGCGCCGGCACGGTCTGCCGATGACCGTCCCGGATGACCTGGGCATCCGGAGCCGCAAGCCGGCGGAGCGCCGCCAGCGCCTGCTCCGCCCGGCGCTCCTGGAAAACGCCGAGGATGGCGTTGAGCACGACGATGGCGATGATCGCGCCGGCCTCGATGTAATCACCCAGCAGCGCAGACAGGATCGAGGCCACGATCAATACGATCACGATGAAATTATTGAACTGTTCCAGGATCAGACTTAACAGCGAAGGGGGTGGTGCACCTGTAAGTTCGTTTAGACCGAAGATGCTGATGCGCTTCTCGGCTTCCGTCGAACTCAGCCCACGCTCGGGGGAGGTCCGCAACACCTGGACCACGTCGGACGCCTCCACGGCGTGCCAGACCTTGCGTTGCTCGAGTGGATTTTCCATGGGGGAACTTTCTTCGGTCATCTAGTAGGGCTGCTCCTTGGAAAAATACGTACAGGGGGTTTAAACCCCTGCGCGCGGATTATAGCATGCAGGCTTTCAGGGCTAGCTGACATCGACGTCCCAGGATCCCGACAAGGCTGCGCCTGTAGCCCGTCTATTGAGAAGCAGCCTCTCCTCTAACCGCGACATGTGCTCAAGAATGCGTCCAAACTCCCGACATTCTTCATAACCTCTTCACATCTCTTCAACAAGAATCCTATCGCAACGGTATACGCTTCCTTGTGGACTCTATTCCGAAGATTGGTGTGAGGAGCAGCGAATGAAACGAGCGTTGGAAATTTTGAGGCAGCGACGAACCCTGCTCATCTTGCTGGGGATTATCATAATCGCCGCCGTAGGGGCTTTCGCTCTGACCCGTCCTACCGATGGATCTGCAGCGCAAGTTGAACAACTCCAATCCACGCGAGCCAGACAGGGAGATCTCGTCCTGCTCGCAAGTGGCACAGGGACACTCATCGTAGGGGATGAGATCAGCCTCGGATTCGGGGTCGATGGGACCGTCTCTGAGCTGCTGGTCCAGGCCGGCGATGAAGTGCAGGCCGGTGACGTACTTGCCACGCAGGCCGAACGTGACGACCTGGCCATGGCTGTTGAGGAGAAGCGCCTCGCACTCTTCGATGCACAGCAGGCGCGTGACGCACTTGTCGCTGATGCCGATCTCGTCGCAGCCCAGGCACAGCTCGAGCTGGCGAACGCGCTCAACGAACTCGAAACCGCACAATATAACTGGACCGTCCAACAGCAAGGAAACCGGGCGAGTTCATCCACGCTCGAGCAAGCTGAAGCAGAATTGGAACTGGCCCAGGGTCGGTATGACCAGGCCGAGCAGTCCTATAACCGCGACCCGGAGAACTCGCTAGCCCAGCTGAATTACGCCAATGCGAAAAAGGCCTACGAATCAGCCCTTGCGACATGGAACTGGTATAACGGCAGCCCCGACGCTGTTGATCAAGCCCTGCTCGACGCCAAGCTTGCCCTGGCGAAGGCCAATGTGGCCATCGCCCAGCGCGCCTATGACTCTGTCAAGGATGGACCCAGCCAGGAGGATCTGTCCCGGGCTGAGGTCGAGTTGACGAAGTCCCAGAAGCAGCTCGACCTGGCCGAGCAGGATCTGGCCGATTCGATCCTGACGGCACCAACAGCAGGCATCATCCTTTCGGTTTCTGCTGGTGTAGGTGATAAAGTCAGCGGCGCCTTCATCAACATGGCTAACCTGGATGTTCAAACGCTTGAGATCTTCCTCGATGAGTCCGATATGGCCATGATCGAGCAGGGCTACGAAGCCGACGTCATTTTTGATGCACTTCCGGATCTCACCTTCCATGGCCAGGTCACACATGTGGACCCCTCCCTCTACAGCACCAACAACCTGACCGCGATCCGTGCCCTGGTTGAGCTCGACGCTACAGATAACCCCGATCTGACACAGTTGATGATCGGGATGAGGGCCGCAGTCGATGTGATCGCCGGGCGCGCCACGCAAGCGGTCCTGGTGCCGGTCGAGGCTCTGCGCGAGCTCTCCCCCGGGAAATATGCTGTCTTCGTGCTCGAAGGCGATGTGCCCAAGCTGCGCCTGGTCGAGGTCGGCTTGCAGGATCTGACCTACGCCGAGATCACCTCAGGGCTCGATGCAGGTGAGATCGTCACAACCGGCATCGTGGAGACGCAGTAATGATCCCGGTTCCGATCATCGAAACACAAGATGTCAGCAAGATCTACGGCATGGGTGAGATCCAGGTGATCGCGCTCGACCGCGTGAGCATCCGCATCCAGGCGGGTGAGTTCGTCGCCGTGATGGGTCCTTCCGGCTCTGGGAAGAGCACGCTGATGAACATCCTGGGGTGTCTGGATCGTCCCTCCGAAGGCCACTACATCCTGGATGGCGTCGATGTAAGCGAGATGGATCGAGTCCACTTGGCCGGAATCCGCAATACCCACATCGGGTTCGTCTTCCAGTCCTACAATCTACTCTCGCGCACCAGCGCCCTGAAGAACGTCATGGCTCCACTGATTTATAAGCGCAAAAACAAGCTCAGCCATGAGCAGCAGTCCGGGCTGGCAGAACAGGCGCTCGTAAAAGTAGGCTT
Source organism: Anaerolineales bacterium (assembly GCA_034430615.1). Taxonomy (GTDB): domain Bacteria; phylum Chloroflexota; class Anaerolineae; order Anaerolineales; family E44-bin32; genus E44-bin32. The sequence goes on from DAOUEJ010000148.1 coordinate 5,252, forward strand.
GGCTGACCGCCTGCATCACATGCCCCAGGAACTATCCGGCGGGCAGAGTCAACGGGTGGCGATCGCCCGGGCCCTGGTCAACGATCCAGTCCTGATCCTGGCCGACGAACCCACAGGCAACCTGGACAGCAAATCCGGCGAGGAGATTATGGAGCTGCTGCATGACCTGCACCAGCAGGGGCGCACGATCGTCATGGTGACCCACGATCCAGAGATCGCCGCTCACACGCAACGCACCATCCACCTGCTTGATGGTCATATCGATCAGGTCATCGAGAATGGCTTCAAACAAAAGGCCGTGGCAGCAGAGGAGCTTGGGCATGAACCTGTCTGAGTTTCTGCGTCTGGCCCGTGACAGCATCCTCAGCAACAAGCTGCGGACTTTGCTCACCATGCTGGGGGTCATCATAGGCGTGGCTTCGGTCATCGTAATGATCTCGATCAGCGCCGGCACGGAGGCGACAATCGAGGATCAGATCACCGGCCTGGGATCCAATCTTGTTTATGTAAATGCATCCTTCGGCCGGGGTGGGTTCGGACCCGGAGGCGGGGACTCGGGCGGGCTGGTCTATGACGATGCCGCCGCGATCGCCGAGCAGGTGGCTAACGTCGCCGCTGTTGTCGTTGAGCAAGGCTCCTCGGAAACCGTGAAAGCCGCGAATGTCGCGCTGGATGGCGTAACGGTCCAGGGCAGCACGGCGGGGTTCCCCTCGGTCCGGGACATCACCATCGCCCAGGGCCGCTTTTTCACCGATAAGGATGTCGAACGAAAAGCCAAGGTCGCCGTGCTGGGGGCTACGCTGGCGACGGAGCTCTTTGGCGAAGGGGACCCGATCGGTGAGGTCGTGACCGTAGGAACGACCAAACTCACCGTGATCGGCACCTTCGAGCCGCGCGGCACGGTGAGCGGGGTCGATTTCGATGCCCAGCTCTACACCCCGGTCACCGTCGTCTTCCAGAAGTTCATCCCGAACCAGTTCGCCCGCATCATTGGCGATCGGGTGCGGATGCTGATCGTGGAAGTCGAAGATCCAAGATTGATGACCCACACGATCGAA
>DAOUEJ010000149.1:0-32917 GCA_034430615.1 Anaerolineales bacterium
ACCCGCAAGCCAGCCTGTGCGAGCTCTGCCGCGACGCTAATCGCCGTGGTCGTTTTCCCCACGCCGCCCTTCTGGTTGACGAAGGTATAGAATCGGGTCATCACGCTTGAACGACTCCCGTATCCAGAATCTCGATCACGTCGGGCACTGCCCGCAATCCGGATTGGCTTACCGAAGCGGAGGCATGCAGGTTCGCATGCCGCGCCGCAATCGGGGCTTCATCCCCAAGCAGAAGCCGGCAGAAAAAGACTGCGGCAAAGATATCTCCTGCGCCCGTCGGATCTATCTCGTCAGCAACCGGAGCAGGTATGTGTACCTGCTGGCCATCCCAAAAGACATCCGCGCCGCGTGCGCCATCGGTAAGTGCCAGGATACGGCACTTGCTGGCAATTTCCACGGCGCCGGCGGAGCTCCCGCCCAGATCCTCGGTGCTGAGAACAACGATCGCCGATTGCGGAATCCGAGGCAGCACCTGCTGCCAGGGTTTGAGTTTAACCGATCCGTCCGGGCGTATCTCACGGAACCATCCTTGGGCAGTTACGCCCAGCAGGCTAAAGTCCACACTTCGAGCAAGATCAGGTCCGACTTCGTTCGCAACTGGCGCCAGGAAAAGCAGGTCAGTCCGGCACCAGGCTTGCGGCATGTCACCAGCCGTAATGGGTCCGGCGTGGGCTCGCAGGAATTGTTCCCGGGCATTCTGCCGGTAAATGTTCTCGAAAGTTGTGCTCTGCGGAGCAGTGAGACGGTGAAGCTCGAGGCTGTTGAGCAGGCCGAGATCGAGATCGCGGCTTGCAGCGGTAAGCACGCGCACACGACAGCCAAGTGCAGCAAGCGTTAGACCGGCATAGGCAACCGAACCACCAAGCTTGTGTCTATGCAGTGTCAGGTCTCTTGTCGTGTGGCCGATCAGGAGCGCTCTCGGAGGTCCACCGTCGGGGTGCATGGTGCTGATTATAAACGAGGGGCGTGGTCACACAACCACACCCGGTACCTTTACTGCTTGGGAATGATCGTGACCTTTCGTCGGGATCCTTCCCCGACGCTGACCGTGTCTACCTGGGAATCATCGCGCAGCTCCATGTGGATGACGCGGCGCTCGTAGGCCGGCATAGGTTCGAGGGTCATGGTTCGGGCGGTTTCCACCGCCTGTGAAGCCATACGCCTGGCCAACTGTCGAAGCTGGCGTTCGCGGCGGGCCCGGTAACCCTCGACGTCGATCAGCACGGCAACCGGGCGCCGCAGTTCCTTCCCAACGATCAAACGGGTGATGTACTGCAAGGCGGAGAGGGTCTCGCCGCGACGCCCGATCAAGATGCTGAGATCGTCCCCTAGGATATCAATGAAGAGCGGACGTACTTTCCCGGGTGCATCCGGTTCACCCCAGTGGGCGCGCACGCTGGCGTCAATGCTCATACGCTGCAAGAGTTCTTCAACCGTTTCCTGTGAGATCTTGAGCGCTTCCTCATCCGTCGCTTCGTCGCCGGCTTCAATCGAACCGATTGGTTCTTGCGATCGGTCTGGGGAAACAGCACCGGCTATGGACACACTTGATGCCGACTCGTCACGAACGGTCAGGCGCACACGCGCCTGGCGGCTTCCGAGGCCGAATAGCCCCCGACCGCCTTCATCGAGTACCTCCACATCGAGCGCGTCTTCGGGCAATCCCAGCTCCAGCGCGCCGCGCTGAATGGCTTCCTCAACTGTTGGAGCGATCATCTCAAGGCTGGTTTTGGTCATCGGGTCAACCTTCTATGCTGGTTTATGAACCTTGTTTTTAACTGGAGCGTTCGATTCGCGCACCCGACGCATGATCAAACCCTGCAGGATGCCGAGCAGGTTTGAAGCGACAAAGTACAACGCTAGGCCAGAGGCAAGCGTGTATGCGAAATATCCAAGGAGCAGCGGCATGTACAGGGTCATCATCTGCGTCATCTGCGATCCCTGTGAATCTGGGGATGCAGGGGTGGTTAGTTTGGTCTGCAAATACGTACTGATTACGACAAGGATCGTAAGCACAGGAATGTCGAAGGGCAGGAAAGAAAGCGAGAGACGCTCTGGTTGCCCGAGGTTCATATACAGGAACTGGCTGTTAAGCGGGATCAGACCCGTGGGGACGAAGTTGTAAACAAGCTTTGAGAGATCAAACAACTGTAGGGGTGTGGCTGCCATGGTCCGGATGATGGCCTGGTAGAGGCCGATGATGATTGGGAATTGGATGATCAAGCCCAGACAACCACTGAAGGGGTTGTAGCCCACCTCCTTGAAAAGCTTCATCTGCTCCTCTGAGAGTTTTTGTTTATCCTTCTTGTACTTTTCCTGCATCTTCTTGTAGCGATCCGAACCCTGGATCTCGGCCATGACCATCGTGCCCTTCATCTGTTGGTAGGTCAGTGGCAGCGTAATGAGCCGCACAAGTGCCGTAAAGATCAGGATCGCTAAACCGAAATTTTGACCCAGGAATCGGTAAATCAGGAGCAGGGCATTGATCATCGGTTCGAGGATAAAAGTATTCCACATAGGTTTCCGTCCTCAATGATTCGTTATTCTGCCTGGAAAAGGCAGCGCGAGCTCCCGGTATCGACATCGAGCATATAGAGGATGCACTCGCCATCCATGACGGGTACCAGCAAGCCCTCCGAGGTCAGGATAGGGTCGGCAAGCAGTCGGCCTATCAGGATAGCACTGGAGGGCCAGGCTGGATCACCGTTGTCAAGCTTGAAAGCATCAACGGCTCCAGTCTCACTGACGAAGAATACCCGCTCATCGGTGAGCGCCGGGGTAGCAGAGGCTGGACCTGAAAGGTCCCGGCGCCAGTCCTCGCGCCCACTCTTGATTTCGATTGAATAGGCAACTCCAGAGACATCTGCAAAGAATGCATGGGTTTCGTTCACAGCGGGATTGCCCCAGATGGCCTCCCCGGCCTCGAAGGTCCAGACGACCCTGCCGCTGCTTGTATCCAGTGCGTAGAGGATGCCTTCAAAAGTGCCGCAGAGAAGGAGGTCCCCCGCAAGCGTTGGTGTATCCGATACGGCTGACCCCAGGTCAACGCTCCATTCAATAGCTCCGGTAGCAGGATCGAGGGCATAGACCTTGTGATCCAAGGCAGCGACATAGACATGCTGGCCGTTAATTAACGGAGCAGACCAGAGCGCATGCTCGGCCTCAAAGGGTTGCGGCCAGGCCGGGGTACCGTCATCCAGATTGAGGGCATAGAGCTTCCAATCGGCTGAGGGTACGTAGACGATATCCCCGGCGATGAGCAAGCCTCCGATGATCCGATCCTCAGCGCCCTCAAAGGTCCAGGCGACACTGGCGCTTATGCCCTCCGGTTGAAGTTCATAGACCTTTCTGTCATACCCGCCGACAACGATATGCCCGGCGGGGTCAACTGCCGGCGGGGCATAGAATGAAAGCGAGCGATCGGGTTCGGTCGGGAAGCGCCACTGTACTTCGCCGGTTCTCAAATCGATAGCATGGACGTTCGGTCCGTACGCGACGTAAGCGGTGGTCTCATCAACTGACACTCCAGGCCAACTTGAGGCTGCAAGGGCGCTGCCACCAACGCAGCCCGAGAGCAGTGCGGCGAGGATAATCAGCAGCCCAATCGAGAAGATGGCTTTTGAACGTGAAGAGGTCTTAAGGCTCATGGATCTCCTATGGCACCGGGTCATACCCGCCCGGATTGAATGGCTGACAGCGCAGGATGCGCCAGATCGAGAGTGCGCACCCTTTTAGCAAGCCGAATTTAGCAATGGCCTGATAACTGTAGTGCGAGCAAGTCGGTTCAAATCGGCATGTACCCGCAGGAAGCGCGGGTGAGATCAGCCGTTGGTAAAGGCGAATCACCACCAAGACAGGCAAGCGCGGCAAGGTGCTCAAGCTGACCGGGATATCCCGCAGGGATGGTTCCGAGTGATCGACATGGGCACCTGCAGCCAGGTCAGGCATTTCTAATTCCCGAACGTTTCAATAATTGACCGAGACCCGCGAGCAGTTCGCTCCAATCGGCTTTCAGCAGGTCCGGTCTGGCGATTATCACAGCATCCCAGCCTGGCTCAATTTCCGGTAGGTAGTGCCGAATGGCCTCTCGCATCAGGCGCTTCGCGCGATTTCGGGCAACAGCACCCCCAACCGCCCGACCAGCCGTGAATCCGAAGCGGGAATGCGTTTCGGCGCCTGGGCTGACCAGTAGAATGACAAGCGGGTGGGCATAGGAACTTCCGGTGAGCCGCACCCGCTGAAAGTCACTCGAATTGGTGATCCGAAACCTACGGTTCATCCACCTGGCCGGCTGTCGATAGCTCGTGCTCAGAGGCAGCGAGCTAGGCCTTCCAGTTGAGTTTCTTGACGTGTTCATTCATGCGAACGGAAAGACTGTAGCGACCCTTCTTGCGACGTGCTTTCAGCACGCTTCGACCGCCGCGCGTGCTCATGCGGGCCCGAAATCCATGGACCCTGATACGGTGTCTTTTCTTGGGTTGGTATGTACGCTTCGGCATGAGATCCCTTTTTCCTCGGCGAAATCAAAGTATCGTTTGAATAGCCGCAGGATTATACCGCAGTGGCTAGGACCGGTCAACGCCGCGTAGGGTTCGGGACGGTCATCACACATCTTGGAGGAAACTGGGTCAGTGTTACTCTGTCAGCCGTGTAATTTTAGCCCCCAGGCCTCGCAGTTTCTCATCGATGCGTTCATACCCCCGCTCGATCTGCCCGATATTACCAATGTGCGAGGTGCCATTGGCTGCAAGAGCGGCCAGGGTCAGTGCGAGGCCGGCGCGGATGTCGGGGCTCTCCAGATGCTCGCCGATGAGCGGGCTGGGGCCTTGCACAATCGATCGATGTGGATCGCAGAGGATGATGCGCGCGCCCATCGATACAAGTTTATCAATGAAGAACATGCGCGTCTCGTACATCCAATCGTGGAAGAGGATGGTGCCGTTCGTCTGGGTTGCGACGACGATGGCCACACTCATCATATCGGTTGGGAAAGCCGGCCAGGGCATGACGCTGATTTGTGGTATCTTCCCGCCAACATCGGGACGGATGGCCATCTCCTGGTCGGCCGGGATGAGGATGTCCTCACCTTCAACCTCCCACTCGATCCCCAAGCGGCCAAATACCAAGCGCGGCATGTCCAGGAAGCCCGGGCCTGCATTGTGGATACGGATCGAGCCTCCGGTTATGGCGGCTGCGCCGATAAAGCTGACGACCTCAAGATAGTCCGGGCCGATGGTGTGTTCGCCCCCGTGGAGCTGCTTTACCCCGCTGATCTTGAGCGTGTTCGATCCGATGTTCTCGATTTCTGCACCGAGCAGATTCAGGAATTGGCATAGTTCCTGGACGTGAGGTTCTGAGGCTGCATTGCGAATTACGGATACGCCTTCCGCCATGACGGCGGCCATGATGGCGTTTTCGGTGGCCGTGACGCTGGCTTCATCCAGGAGCAGATCGATGCCTGACAGCCGTCCTGCCACCTGCATGCTGAACTCACGCTCGCTGTAGTTGACAGAGGCGCCAAGTTTTTCCAGTGCAAGCAGGTGAGTATCAACCCGCCGGCGGCCAATGACATCACCCCCGGGGGGAGGTAAGTTAATGCTCCCCTGACGTCCGAGCATTGGGCCCGCGATCAAGATCGAGGCCCGGATTCGCCGGCATAAATCAGGGTCAAGATCTGCCTGGCGGATATCGCTTGCTACCACCCGCCAGGAATGATCCGCAATCGTCTCGATCTCAACCCCCAGGCTTTCGAGCAAGCTGCGCATGATCTGGACATCGCCAATATCCGGCACATTGTGAAGGATGACAGGTTCACTTGTTAGCAAGCAGGCCGAGAGTAAGGGCAGAGCTGCGTTCTTGTTGCCGGAAGGCGTCACTTCGCCTTGCAGCGGGTTCCCGCCTTCAATCCGGAATGAGGGCATTTTCCATCCTTATGCGCTTGTCAGGCGTATGCTATCACCAATGTGCAACTGGAGTGAATCTGCTGCGTCCCCATCACGCAGCCCGATCTCCAGCAACCCAGAGCTTCCAGTATACGCCAGGGGTTGGCCAGAGGGTACAGCGGCGAATGTATCACGCATGGCTAAGGTAATTCCGCCGGGGAGCTCGAGCCGTATTGGGTCTCTAAGTTGAATAGGCTGCTCCCTGGGCCGGATCCAATTGTACAAGGCGGCTCCCTGGTTATCCCGTACCATTTTCCCGATAGAGGTGATCAGGTTGCCGAACCGATCCCGGTGCAGGATCTCGCCTTCGATCGGGTTACCAGGAGGCAATTCCAGCCGGGGGGGCGTCAGCTGCTTCAGCCCGGATGCTGGAGAACCAAGCGCCTCGATTTTGACGCCAGCCGCAAGATGGGCGGCGGCAGGCGCAAAAACGTCACGCCCATGGAAAGTTGAGCTGCGTGGTAGGCGTTGGAACGCCACGTTCTCGAGCCGGATGGTTCTGGCCGGTACCTCATCAAAGAGCAGGTAGCTGAAGATTCCGTTGTCTGGTCCTACTGCAATGTGATTCTTGAATTCAACCGCCACGGCTGGTCGCTCGCTCCCGACGCCCGGATCAACAACAGCCAGGATGACCGCTCCAGGTGGGAGATAAGGCGCTGCCCGCCATAGCTCTAGGGCAGCGCAGCGCAGATCGCCGGCAGGAATGGCATGCGTAAGATCGATGATCTGAACCGATTCGGCAATGCCTGCGATGACGGCTTTCATGACGCCAACGTAGGTATCTTCCAGCCCGAAATCAGTCAGCAATGCGATGGTCGATATCATAGGATCTCCGACGAGATTCTAAACCAGTCGGAGTGGAGGGGTCAATTGAAAGGGCTGGTCGTGGCTTACGGCGCCTTAGGCGGTGAGGACCCGCTATGGTAAAATAGTTATTCGTGTATGCTTCTGAAAACAACCTCGGATCACGTCCGATTGGCGCCATTAAAGCGCTCGCGACTGGGTTCGACCGGGTTGCGGCCTTACCGATCCTGATCCTGCCCTCTGTGGTGCTGGATCTGTTCCTTTGGTTCGGACCTCACCTTGTCATCCCATCGATCATTCAGTTCATCAGCACCGGGCTAACCCCGCCCGCAAGCGTGGATCCGGTGGTTGTTGAACAGCTGGCGCTGTTCAAGGACTCGTTCCTCGAACTCGCATCGCGCTATAACTTGTTTACAGCTTTGAGTACGCTGCCCGCGGGTCTACCTTTCAACCTGATCTTTGGCCTTATTGCCAGCCTGAGTGTCGGTGTTCCGAGTCTGATCGCCATAGTGCTTCCAACGGCTACCCCCCTCGGTGTCACAGCGCAGGTGCAGATCTCACAGGATGCGTCTACCCTGTGGATCTGGCTGGGAATTTCACTGCTGGGGATGGCGTTGGGAGCAGTTTACCTGCGCGAGATTGCGCGTGGATATGCAGCGGAGGTTAAAGAAATTCCCTTCTGGAAGACCTTCAAACGGCTGCTCTTCATGGCGATCCTGGGGTACGTGGTCAGCGGGGCGGTTCTACTGGGCTCGATGTTGATCGGTTCCATTGACGCCCTGCTATACCTGGGTATGCCAATCCTATTCGTTGGGGCAGTCTATCTCAGCTTTACCTCGCACGGGATCATTCTCTTTGGCCTTGGCCTGCGCCAGGCAATGAGGGAAAGTCTGCGGATTGTACGTTGGAACTTCTTCAGTTCAATGGGTTTCTTGCTAAGCGTGTTCCTGATCGCCTGGATCGGGGCAACACAAGTGTGGAGCCTGCCTGACGAAGGATCATGGTACCTGCTGCTGGCGATCGTTGGTCATGCCTTTGTTAGCACAACCCTGCTCTCGGCGAGCTATGCGTATTACCAGAGCCGTCGGGCGTGGATGCTGGGCCTGGCGGAGGAGATAACTAAGCGGCAGCAAGCGGCAGTCAAGCAAAATGATGATTCGGGAAACATCCAGTTGATAAGGAGAACGCAACGTGGCTAAGCGGTCTCAAAAGGTTAGCAGCTACGCCGCAAAAGATATTCAGGTCTTGGAAGGATTGGAAGCCGTCCGACGGCGGCCGGGTATGTACGTCGGCGGCACGGATGTCAAGGCCTTACACCACCTCGTCTATGAAGTAGTTGACAACTCGATCGATGAAGCCCTGGCCGGGGCATGCACGATGATCGATGTCACCATCCACGACGACAGCAGCGTGACGGTTGAGGATGATGGTCGCGGTATCCCGGTCGATCTGCACCCACAAAAGAAGATCCCGGCCCTTGAAATCGTGATGACCGTTCTCCATGCTGGCGCAAAATTTGGCGGTGACGGGTACAAGGTCTCCGGCGGGCTGCATGGCGTGGGTGTCTCAGCGGTCAATGCGCTTTCCGAGTGGTGTGAAATCGAAGTCAAACGCGGCGGGAAGGTCCACTTCCAGCGCTACGAGAAGGGTGCGCCGACCAAGCCGGTTGAGGTGATCGGGAAAGCCCCCAAGGATGTCACTGGCACCAAGTCGACCTTTCTGTACGACAAGACCATCTTCAAGGGAGAGCTAGACTACCGCTTCGAAACCCTAGTCCAGCGCTTCCGTGAGATGGCCTTTGTCACGCGCGGGGTCACGATCCATCTCCTCGACGAACGTGACGAGCGGGAAATGACATTCTATTTCGAAGGCGGTATTACCTCCTTCGTCAACTACCTGAACCGCAACCGTGACCTTCTTCACCCGGTCGTCTATGTGGACAAAGAAGTGGACGAGACCGGGATCGAGGTCGCACTACAGTATACAGACGCCTATGCCGAATCGGTGTACTCGTTCGCAAACACGATCAATACTGTTGACGGCGGCACGCACCTTACCGGGCTGCGAGCTGCCGTTACGCGAACGATCAACGACTACGCACGCAAGAACAACCTGTTGAAGGATTCGGATCCCAACTTCAGCGGGGATGACACTCGGGAAGGGCTGACGGCCATCGTCAGCGTCAAGCATCGCGATCCCCAGTTCGAGAGCCAGACCAAGGTCAAGCTCATGAACGCCGAAGTCCAGACCCAGGTTCAGCAGGTCATGGGTGAAGCCTTCAGCGAATTCCTGGATAGCAACCCGCGCGCCGGCAAAGCGATCGTGCAGAAGTGTCTCACTTCCGCCCGCGCCCGGGACGCGGCGCGCAAGGCGCGCGATCTGGTTATCCGCAAGAGCGCCCTCGAGAGCCTGACGCTGCCGGGTAAACTCGCGGACTGTTCCGAGCGTGACCCAAACAAGTGTGAACTTTACATCGTCGAGGGTGATTCGGCTGGTGGTTCGGCTAAGCAGGGTCGCGATCGACATTTCCAGGCCATCCTGCCACTGCGGGGTAAGATCTTGAACACGGAGCGAGCGCGGTTGGACAAGATCCTATCAAACAATGAGGTCAAAGCGCTCATCTCGGCCCTGGGGACCAGCATCGGTGAGACCTTCGACATCGAAGGGCTGCGCTATGGACGGGTGATCATCATGACCGACGCGGATGTCGATGGAAGCCACATCCGCACACTTCTGCTGACATTCTTTTTCCGCTATATGCCGGAATTGATCGATGAAGGACATCTCTTCGTGGCCCAGCCACCGCTTTACCGAATTGATTACAAATCCAAACGGCGCTATGCGTACACCGAAGGCGAACGCGAACAAGTGATTAAAGAAATGGGTGTCGATGGGGAGAAGGTGTCGCAACAGCGTTATAAGGGTCTTGGTGAGATGAACCCTCAGCAGCTATGGGACACCACGATGGACCCGACCAACCGCACACTTCTCCAGGTCACTGTTGAGGATGCCGCAGCGGCCGATCGGACGTTTGACATGCTGATGGGTGCGGCTGTCCCACCTCGCAAGCGCTTCATCCAGACACACGCGCGTGAGGTTCGTAACCTGGACGTTTAAAACAGCAACCGGAATCGAACCGCCTCCCCATAACTGGGGAGGCGGTTTTTGTTAATCAGCAATTCTTTGAGCGTTCCGCTGGAGATCCTTTACGAGAGAGCGGAAGCCCCACCTTGTTGGTTATAAAACGGATTTGCACCTGAGCCGTGATCGGTCGTATCGACGATCTCACGCACGGCGGGGATGGTGTCCTTGATCATGACTTCGACTCCCTGTTTCAGGGTCACATCGATCATTCCACATCCCTGACAACCTCCACCAAATGCGATGTAGGCTACCTCATCCCGGAAGTCAACCAGCGATACGAAACCGCCGTGGGCAGCCACGCCAGGATTGATCTTGTTATCAAGCAGGTCCTGGATCGCCTGTGCCGTCGAGTCGCGCCAGACGGGGTTCGGGTTTTCGATCATGAAACCGCGTTGGAAGCTGTCTTCCTGGTAATCGAGGGTCGAGCCCTGCAAATTGGGCAGTGTAGCGGGATCGATCAGCACCTTGAAATCATCGAAGTCGGCCTGGGCATCATCGGCTTGCACCTCGTCCGGAGGAACAAAGCGGACGGCGTAGCGAAAGCCACCTGGACCACGTCCCAGGATCTGCATCCGAAGCAGCATACCGGAGCGTTCTTCTTTTTCGAGCAAGCTACGTATTTGTTCTTGTGCAGCTTCAGTAATCTCGATCATCAAGTCTCCTCACGCGGGGATTATACCGCGGGATAAACACATCGCCCTGGCTCGCAGGATAAATGAGGAAAGAAATCAGTCCGCAAGTGCGTCAAACGGCTATGCCCCTCGACTTATGCCTCCTGCTTCGCCCTGGGGAGCAGCCCAGGACTCCGCTTTTACTAAAGAGGACAAAATATGAAATATACCTTGACGGGATTGTTATGCCCTGTTAAGATAATTCATAAATTAGACTGTTATTATCATATTAATAATCCAGCAACAAGCAAGATTATGCGGTCTAGGTACTTCAGAGAATACTGGAGGGAAAGAAATGGGTACAACCGGTATCCGTGGGCCCCGAGTTTTCCGGGACGAGTACATTGAACAGATCACGCAGACACCGCTGCTCACCGCCAACGAAGAGGTTGCGCTCTCCCAGAGCTTGGCCAGAGCGCGCGAGGCCCGCAAGCGTCTAGCGCAGGGCGGTTTGCGTGAGCGTGAGATTGCGCAACTGCGGGGTGCGATCGAGACTGGCTCGGCCGCACGTGAGCGGCTGGTCATGGCCAATACACGCCTGGTAGTGAGTATCGCCAAGCGCTATACCAACCGCGGCATCCCGCTGCTCGACCTGATCCAGGAAGGCATCATCGGGTTGATCCGGGCGACGAAGAAGTTTGACCCCACACGTGGGAACCGTTTCAGCACCTACGCTACCTGGTGGATCCGTCAGGCCATCACCCGTGCGATCGATAATCAAAGCCGCACGATACGGCTTCCGGTCCACAAGAGTGTTGAAATTAGCAAGCTCTCGCAAGCGAAAAATCGATTGGTGCAAGCGCTTGGTCGTGATCCAGATGATCTCGAACTGGCAGAGGAACTTGGGATCTCACCCGAGTTGGTGACAGAGATCCTCAACATCGGCCAGGCACCCATCTCCTTGGACCTACCTCAGGATGACGATGAAAACCGAACCTTAGGAGATATGATCCCCGACCGGGAGATCGAATCTCCCGAGCAGAGCACGGTTGATAACCTGATGCAGCAGCAGGTGCGTGAAGTGCTCGATGCGCTGCCTGCCCGTGAAGCCCAGGTGCTCATGCTGCGTTATGGATTTACCAACGGCCGTTCCCACACACTGCAGGAGGTGGGGGAGAAAATGGGCATTACCCGCGAGCGTGTGCGTCAAATCGAAAACCAGGCTATGAGCCGGCTACGATCTGATTCGGATCGTATCCGCTAGTCAGGCGGCCAAAGCGCAACTCAAGGGCAATCTGGGAGGTAACTGTGATGATCGACCCACGTGGCATAAGGCTCATCCAACGTCTTGCTCAAGGTGCGGGTTTGAGCGCTGAGGAGAAGGAAGCCGTCAAGGCGACGATGTACCTCATCCAGCAGACAGTCCACCCAGCTCGTGATTGGGAGAAGTTCTCCTGGTCAGGCGAGGAAGACTTCATGCGTCACACCTGGCCGCTGGTTAGGGAACGATATGGAATCGGGAGCGGCCAATTCGCTCACGGGGCGGTCAAACCCTGACGCATATGTGTTCATATACTAAGTTTGTGGCAAGCCCCTGTAGCGGGGCTTGCTTTTATTATCCTACAATGTCGCGCAACCAAATGGTCCAACTGCCTGTAGTAAGGTATAGAGATGCATGATCCATCAGATCAGGTCCTGGTCACGCGAACCCGGGAAGGTGAACAACAGGCGTTCGGTGAGCTGATGCAGCGCTACCAGGCTTCTGTGTTCAATGTCTGCCTGAGGATGATGGGTGAACGGAGGGAGGCGGAAGATATGACCCAGGAAGCGTTCATCCGTGCTCATGAGCGCCTGCAAATCTTTGATAAGGAACGCCCCTTTGGTCCATGGATCCGGCGTGTTGCTGCCAATCTATGTCTGAACCGTTTGAAGCGTCATGCTCCGGCGAGCGTACCACTGGAGGACGAACTCGATACTCCCTCGCGGCCGGCCCAACTCCTTCCAGAGCAGGAGGTCATCATGCGTGATCGCCAAAGAAAAATCCGCCAGGCGATCCTCGACCTTCCAGCAAACTACCGGGCTGTGATTGAACTCCGTCACTACCAGGGTTTGAGCTATGCAGAGATAGGATCAGCGTTAGACCTGCCGCTCTCCGATGTGAAGAGCCACCTTTTCCGGGCTCGGAATCAGTTAGCACAGAGGTTAGAAGGCCATGTCTAGACCTACAATCCCGCATCCACGAGAAGACTCTCTGCATGCCTATCTGGACGGAGAAATCCCACAGCGCCAGGTCGAGGAACTCGAACGCCACCTGAGATCCTGTTCGACCTGCGCAGCGAAGCTCGCATCGCTACGGTTACTCTTCAGCCAGATCGATAGCGTGTCCGAAGCACGACTGGAAGTCGATCTTGTACCGCGTGTTCTGCAAACGATCGGGGCCCGCAAGATACAAGATCCAAATTGGGGGCGGGTGCTTGCCATCCAGTTGCTGGTTTTCAGTGGTGTACTCATCCTTTTTTCTGGGACATTGTTGACCCAGGCCGAACAGGTGCTTATGTTTATCCAGAACTGGCTGGGGCAGTCCGGCATTCAGACGCAGATAGGGATCCTGTTCCAGTGGTTCCAGGCCACAATTATCCAGTTCCAACCGGAAGTTCCCGGTGTCCTGGAGCTATCTTTCCCCCGTCCATTTTTTCCTTCGCTGGAAATTGGATGGGCCTTGGTTGGCTTGGGTGCTTGCCTGGCCTGGATCCTGGCCAATCACTGGCTGCTGGTTCAAGAATCCTCTGGAGAGATCAACCCGCGCCAGGGTGCTTGAGCGCGATGCGGGAACAACGCAGACAATTTGAACTGGAGGTAACTTAGATGGACCAACTTGTACTCTTCCTTCTCCTTGCCATAGCAGCAGGGATCACCCTCGTCATGCTTTTCGTAGGGCTGGAGGCTTTTTTCGGCAGCTTCCTGCGCGGCATCCAGGATGCCGTGGATGCCCACCCGGGACGATCGGTGTTGATCGGTTTGATCAACACACTTTTCCTGTTCGCGATTGGATACTTGTTTGTCGCCTGGGCGCAATCGACAGGCGTTGCCTTGATCGGGCTGCTGGGCGTGATTATCTGGGTGGCGCTGGCCCTGGGGTTGGTGTTTGGTCTAACCGGTATGGTGCTCAGCGCTCGCGCACGTCTCATACCGGAGGGTGACAACTGGCGATCAACTGCTTCAGCAGGAACGGTCCTCGTTCTGGCCAGCCTGACGCCCTACATAGGTTGGTTTGGATTCTTCCCTTATCTGTTGCTGCGTGGACTGGGTGGGGTTGTGTTTCAATTACGAGGCGCGTACCGTGAACGTAGACGCAAATCAGAGTAATACATTTGCGCACATGCACGGCACAGGCGCTGGATCCTGCGCTTGTGCCACTCTGGATAGATCCGTTCACCAGAGCCTTGTTCATGTCCAATCCTTGCAGGGTCATGGCTCCCAGGCGAGAAATGCCTCCAGGACACGCAGGTTTTGAAACAGATCTGTATCGGTGTGATTCGTGAGCTCGATGTCCACCGCTGCGATGCCCATCTTGGAAGCCCAGTCGATCAACTGCCCGGTATAGGTGCAGCCCGTATCGATGGGTGGGTAGTGGTAATCGCTCACAGTGGCAAGCGTCTCGGCCAGTGCGATCGAAGCCGGATCGGGTGGTTGTCCCCCGGGGAAGATGCCCAGCGCTGCGCTGTGATAGGAGATGATGGCCTCGACTTGGTACGTGATCAGGAAGTTCAACAGTGAGCGCGTTTCGGCCTCCGAGGCGGGATACGGACCTGCTGTGACGTAGGTATAGGTCCAGCAGCCCTCCAGTGGCCAGCTTGACTCCCACAACGCTGGCCAGTTCCGGTTCAGGTCAACCAGGTTCTCGTTTACCCGGCCTTTGTAGCTTGAGGAGCGGGCTTCACCATCCGGATTGAGCGCTCGCAGGATATAGAGTGTTTTTGATGTCGGGACGAGCTCCGGACGCGCATCGAGTACCTGGATCAGTTCTTCAGCGAGACGGATGGTATTCCCCTCATATCCACCATGAATCCCGGCGATGATCATGCGGGCGTGCTCACCCGTTCCGAATGTATACACCTGGAGCGGGCGGCCGGCTTCAGATGTTCCGATCGTCATCGGGATGGCAGGGCTGCGTGTGGGAGTTGCGCTGGGTTCAATTCTCGCTGTAGGGGAGGAAACCACACCGTGCGCACTGCCTGGTTCAGGCGTTATTTGCCCGGTTTCGGTAAGGACGGCAGTGACGGGCGTGACCATCGCTTTCGACGTTAGTTCACTCACCAGGCTCTCCGGATTACCTGTTCCACCACAAGCCGAAAGGAGAGCTACACCGAGGAGCAGGCAGGCGCTAGTAAGGATCGGCAGCCGGCTTAGGATTTGTTCCCTCGCGGTCATTGGAGCCTGCCGGAATTAATTGCGATCATCCGTTCCACGGCGCACATCCCAATATTGGACTAAGCTTCCAGCTAGCTTACAAATTGCTCTCCCAAGGATACTATGGTAGTCAAATTGAATCGGCTTTGCTACAATGATTGGGTTCATTCGAAATCTGAACCCGCAGAGACGTAGATGCCCCTCACAGCTGGAAGCATTCTAAGACATCGCTACCGTATTGAAGGCGTCCTCGGCCAGGGCGGCATGGGGGCCGTTTACAAGGCCTTCGACATCAACCTGGGCGTGGCAGTCGCTGTGAAGGAAAACCTCTTCACAACTGAAGAGTATGCGCGCCAGTTTAAAAGGGAAGCAACCATCCTGGCCAGCTTGCGCCATCCAAACCTGCCCCGGGTTACTGACCATTTTGTGATCGAGGGTGAGGGACAGTACCTGGTGATGGATTTCATCCAGGGGGTTGACCTGCGTGAGAAGCTAGAGCGGGATGGTTCTATCCTCGAAGCAGAAGCGCTCCCGTGGTTCCTCGAAATCTGTGATGCCTTGGCCTACCTGCACAGCAGGAACCCACCCATCCTGCATCGCGATATTAAACCGGGCAACATTAAGATCATGCCAGATGGGCGCGCGATCCTGGTTGACTTTGGCCTGGCCAAGATAGTCGACAAGGGCAGCACAACCACTACCGGGGCCAAGGCCATGACCCCCGGGTTCTCGCCCCCTGAACAATATGGCACAGGCCGGACTGACCCCCGCACCGATGTATATTCGCTAGGGGCGACCCTATATGCATCACTCACGGCCACCATCCCTGAGGATTCGCTTGAAAGGGCGATGGGCCGTGAGGAACTCACACCCATCCGCAAACGCAAGCCAACGGTTAATCCGGCGCTGGCCAGGGTAATCTCGAAAGCCCTTTCTGTTGAGCCAGGGGACCGCTACCAAACAGTACCAGAGCTGGCGTCTGCCCTCGCGGCGAGCACGCGGGCAACCAACCCGACGATCGTCCGTGGTCTGCCTAATCTTCAACGTTCGCAGGTGACCACACCCCTGACAGAGCCTGAAGAGCCCCCCGTGTTCGTCGCCCAACGCATGCCCCGCCGGCGCTTTCCGCGCTGGTTATTCGCCATCATTGCAGCAGTGGTCCTTTTTAGCGCAATCTACTTGATCGCGCCGGGTGTCGGAACGCTATTTACCTCGATCTTCTCCCGCCCGGCTGCCCCAGCAACAACCACAACGCAAACCCCAACGAGTACGCTTGAGCAAGAGGCTTCCGCCACTTTGCCTGTAGTGCTCCCCCCTGCGACTCCCACTCCAACGGTCGAGACCGTTTTTGCCTCGGCGACCCCGGCCGAGCCAGCTCAGCCCCTGCCTGCAACATCAACACCCACCGGGGGAGGGGTCGGGCAGATTGCCTTCGCCTCGAGCCGATCGGGCGTCCCCCAGCTCTACCTGATCAATATCGATGGAACGGGTGTGACCCAGTTGACGAACCTTGAAGATGGTGCTTGTCAGCCGACCTGGTCCCCTGCTGGCGACCAACTGATTTTTACCTCCCCATGCCGTTTTAACCAGGATCAGTACCCTGGCTCGAGCTTGTGGTTGATTTCAGTAGACGCGCTGGGCAACGCCAGCGATCCGACCCAGCTGCGCACTGCACCAGGGGGCGATTTCGACCCAGCCTGGGATCCAAATGGCGGCCGGTTTGCATTCACCTCACTGCGGGATAATCGCCCGCAGATTTACGTGATGGATTTGGATGGGGGCAACCTGAATAACCTCAATAAGGACCTGGCCCATAACCGGCAGCCTGCCTGGGCTCCATCAGGATCGCAACTGCTGCTCACATCCACCCGCGGCGGCGAGACAGAGATCTGGCTCATGCCATCTGCTGGAGGCGATGTGGACCGCTTCTCGATCAGCCCTGATGGCGAAAGAGATACCCATGCTGCCTGGTCGAGAGATGGGACCTTCATCCTTTTCGAGCGCAAGATTGGCGGGGTCGCCCGCTTGATGGTCGGCCCGTTCAACGAGGGCGGGTTCCGCTTATCACGCGTCTGCCCTGAAGGGCAGCGATCCGCCCAGCCAATGGCAGAACCGAATTGGTCGCCGGATGGGCAGTGGATTGTTTTCGAGAGTTGGCCCGATGGCACCAACCACAACATCGCCATCATGCGCCTCGGGTGTACAAACTACTTCGAAGTCAGCCAGGACCCCGCGCTTGATTTCGACGCCGTCTGGCGCCCCTCGCCCTGAGGGCACCACGGAGTATTTCCTGAACCAATGTTGACGTCAGGGTAGGGATACTTGTCAGGTTCCTGCACGGACCTCCGTACTTGTCTCCCGGAATATGAGTAAGCGATAATCACGGGTGCGGTCACATGCGTAAGCAGGTGATAATGCGAGTATCGAGTATAAGCCCCTCAAAACTCAGCTTAGGGAGTGAAACATGACTGCTACGTTGATCGACGGAAAAGCCATCGCGGAGGAAATCCGGGGAGAGATCAAGCTCGGTGTTGAGAAACTTGTTCATTCCGGCGGACCTCGCCCCGGGCTAGCGACCGTACTGGTAGGCGAGGATCCGGCCTCGCAAACCTACGTGCGGATGAAACGCAAGGCCTGTAAGGAGCTGGGGATCGAATCCTTTGGACATCAACTTGAGGCAACGGCGAGCCAGGAAGAGGTTGAAACCTTGGTCAAGGAGTTGAATGCCGATCCAAAAGTGCATGGCATCCTGGTCCAGCTCCCGCTGCCGTCCGGGTTAGATGAAGAAGCGATCCTGCGGGCGATCAGCATCGAGAAGGATGTTGATGGCTTCCACCCGATCAACATCGGCCGTCTGGCTCAGAAGGGACGCGATCCGTTATTCGTGCCCTGCACACCCGCCGGCTGCATCATCCTGCTCGAGAAAGCCGGGGCAAAACTCGCAGGTGCCCGAGCGGTCGTTGTCGGCCGTTCAAACATCGTGGGTATGCCGGCAGCTCTTTTATTAGTCAAGGAGAATGCGACCGTCACGATCTGCCACTCGCGGACCCAGGATCTTCCCGGGGTCTGCCGTGAAGCGGATGTGCTGATTGCAGCCATTGGTCGGGCCGAGATGATCCGCGGAGACTGGATCAAACCGGGAGCGTATGTCATCGACGTCGGCACCAACCGTGTCGATGATCCCACCAAGGAGCGTGGATACAGGCTCACCGGCGATGTTGCCTTCGACGAAGCGGTTGAAGTCGCCGGTGCAATCACACCTGTCCCCGGCGGCGTTGGACCCATGACGATCACTGGTTTGCTCCAGAATACCCTACGTGCCGCCCAGCGAGCAGCCGCCTGAGACACAGGCTTCAGCTCTATTTGTCTTGGAGCTTGCTGTGCTTCCTGCAGCAAGCTCTTCCTTTTAACCAATTGCCAGGGGTGACAAATTTCCCCTGCAGTTATGTTGTCTGACAATTGACCCGCGCGGGCTGTAATGCTACACTCGCCGCAATCACCTAAAGAGGGATCCATGTCGACACTATTGGTCAAAAATGCTCGCTGGCTGATTACCATGGATGAAGCGCGCCGGGAGATCGCTGTCGGCGGTTTTTTTGCCCGGGACGGCTGGATCGAGGCGGTTGGGAAGCAGGGGGACCTGCCCGCGTTCGCTGATGAGGTGCTTGACCTTTCTGGGCACCTGGTCATGCCGGGACTGGTGAACACCCATCACCACTTCTACCAAACACTGACTCGCGTCGTGCCAGCAGCGCAGGACGCGGATTTGTTTGATTGGCTCAGGACGCTCTACCCGATCTGGGCTCGAATGACCCCAGACGACATGCGCATCTCCTCCACCTTGGGTTTGGCCGAGCTAGCCCTTTCAGGTTGTACCACGGCCTCTGACCACCATTACATCTTCCCCAATGGATGCCGGCTTGACGAGGAAATCGAAGCGGGTAGAACGGTGGGGCTGAGACTGCATGCCTCGCGTGGCTCGATGAGTCTGGGCGAATCGCAGGGTGGTCTGCCGCCTGATTCGGTGGTGGAGACCGAGCAGCAGATCCTCGCTGATACACAACGGGTGATCGAGCAGTTTCATGATCCCGAACCCGGAGCAATGACGCGCATCGTTGTTGCTCCGTGTTCGCCCTTCTCTGTGACCTCTGACCTGATGCGCGAATCGGCTGCCCTTGCTCGTGATCTGGGGGTTCATCTGCATACGCACCTAGCAGAAACCATCGATGAAGAGGCTTTTTGCCTGGAGAGTTTCGGTCTGCGCCCGCTGGCCTATGTTGAATCCCTTGATTGGGCAGGTTCAGATGTCTGGTTTGCGCATGCCATCTTTATCCAACCCGACGAGGTTGATCGCATGGCGAAGGCCGGGATGGGAGTCGCCCATTGCCCATCATCGAACATGCGGCTGGCTTCAGGGATCGCGCCGATCCGGCGCTACCTTGCCCGGCAGGTTAAGGTCGGGTTAGGGGTAGATGGATCAGCAAGCAACGACAGTTCCCATTTGCTCGCCGAGGTTCGCCAGGCACTACTGCTATCAAGGGTAGGAACGGCTGTTGCGCCGGAGATTGACGATATCCCCGAACTGCTTACTGCACGTCAGGCGCTGGAACTGGCTACACGCGGTGGAGCGGCCGTGCTTGGCCGGAAAGACATCGGCGCACTCGAGGTCGGAAAATGTGCCGACTTCATCGCAATCGATCTGGATCAGATCGAATACGCCGGCGCGCTTCACGACCCGTTGGCAGCCCTGGTTTTTTGTTCACCGGTCAACGTGACACTCAACTATGTACACGGAAAGCCGGTTGTCAGGGAAGGCAAACTGGTCACGGTTGACCTTCCACCTCTTGTTGAGATGCATAATCGCGCTGCCATGCACCTTGTGAATGGTTAACCTGCACCCGGCCAGTGAACCAAAGGAGTGAGGGTGTCTATGGATTCAAACACCTGGAGCGAGCTGACACGTGATTTGACCGATGTCGCCATGGGTCGCAAGCATGCAGACCGTGTGCTTCAAAATGGGCGCTGGGTGTGTGTGCAATCAGGGGAGGTGATCCCCGGAACATCGATCGCCATCCGTGATGAGCGGATTGCATATATTGGTCCTGACGCATCGCATACGATCGGACCTGAGACGGAACTTATCGATGCAGAAGGCCGGTTCCTCGTCCCGGGCTTGCTTGATGGGCACATGCATGTTGAGTCAGGCATGCTTACCATCACCGAATTCGTCCGCGCGGTACTACCGCATGGAACGACAGGTATGTTCATCGATCCGCATGAAATCGCTAATGTGTTCGGGCTGCCGGGAGTCCGGTTGATGGTCGATGAAGCCGCAGTCCAACCGATCCATGTTTGGGTGCAGATGCCGTCCTGCATCCCGTCCGCACCCGGGCTGGAGACACCCGGGGCCGTAATCGGACCAGACGAGGTCGCAACGGCCATGGGGTGGGAGGGGATTATTGGATTAGGTGAGGTCATGAATTTCCCCGGGGTCTTCCTCGGGGACGAGAAGATCCATCGCGAGATGGCCGAGGCTCGTCTGGCAGGTCGTGTGATTGGCGGCCACTATGCCTCGCCCGATCTCGGGCTTCCATTCCATGGATATGTCGCCGGGGGCCCGGAGGATGATCACGAAGGTACCCGGCTGGAAGACGCGGTAGAGCGCGTTCGCCAGGGGATGAAGGTTATGATGCGATACGGGTCGGCGTGGCATGATGTTGCCAACCAGGTAAGAGCTGTAACCGAGCTAGGTCTTGATCCACGTAATTTCCTGCTCGTGACCGACGACAGCCATTCCGGCACGCTTGTTCATGATGGGCACATGGATCGTGTCATCCGGCATGCCATCGATCAAGGGCTGGATCCGATGGTTGCGATCCAGATGGCTACGATCAACACCGCTGAGCACTTTGGGGTTACGCGCGAGGTCGGTTTGCTTGCACCCGGTCGCTATGCCGACGTCCTGCTCGTCGAGAAACTGGACTCCTTCAAGGTTCAGACGGTGATTGCCAGGGGCCGAGTGGTCGCGGAACAAGGTTCGCTGCGAATCCCCCGGCCAAGCTTCACCTATCCTGCCGAAATCAGAAATTCGGTTCACCTTGCACGGGCGTTAACGAGTAATGATTTCCGCATCCCGGCCAGTACAAGAGAACGGGCGCTGGCCAATGTCATCGGCATTGTTGAGAACCAGGCACCGACGCGACATTTAAAGAAAGAAGTAGTAGTGAAAAACGGAGAAATCGTCCTCTCCGGCTCCCAGGATTTAGCCAAAGTCGCGCTTGTCGAACGGCATGAAGGAAACGGCCGGATCCAGGTCGGACTTGTATCGGGGTTTGGTCTGGATGAGGGATGTGCCTTGGGTTCGACCGTGGCTCATGACTCGCATCATATGCTCGTCGTGGGCACGGATGAAGGGGCGATGGCGTTAGCCGCCAACACACTCGCCGAACAGGGGGGCGGTCAGGTGGTCGTACGGGCAGGCGAGGTTCTGGCGACGATTGAATTGCCGATCGCGGGCTTGATGTCGGACGAACCGGCAGAGATCGTCGCTGAAAAAGCTGCCGGTTTGCTGCAGGCATTTCAGACCTGCGGATGCCACCTGAACAATGCCAATATGCAGTTGAGCCTTCTCGCGCTGGTCGTGATTCCAGCACTGAGGATCTCGGATCTCGGTCTTGTGGACGTGGAAGAGTTTGAACTGATTCCATTACTGGAACCCGGAGAATGACTTGTTGATGACGAATGCACACGTGGGTAAACAGCGTATGAGGTTGAATGGGTAAGCGCTTGAGGAAGAATTCCGGTCTGTCAAGCCCGCTGTACCAGCAGACGGCTGTATCCCTGGCGGCGCTGCTTGAAACCCTGCAGCCCGGAGATAATTTGCCGTCGGAACCCAAGCTAGCAACCCAGCTTGGGGTTTCGCGTGCGACACTGCGCGAGGCGATGCGCATCTTCGAGAATCAAGGCCGCATCATCCGACGCCAGGGGATCGGAACATTTGTGTCCCAGCCAATTGGCGTCATTGAAAGCGGGCTGGAAGCGCTGGAGAGTATCGAAACTGTAGCAGCCCGCATCGGGTTGGAAGTGGAGATGGGTGAACTCGACTTACGCGAGCGTGTGCCCGAAGCGGATGAAATAGAAGCCTTCGGCCTCAACCCGCAGGCCTCTCTGCTCGAAATTACACGTGTTATCCTGACCAAGGAAAGACCGGTTGCCTACCTGGTGGACATCCTACCCCGGGAGATGCTGCCCTTCGAAATGCATGATAAGCGCTTCCGAGGCTCGATTCTGGATATGTTCCTTCGCAACGGGCGGCCGGAGCTTGGGTACTCTCGTGCGGAAATCACAGCAATCCCGGCTTCCGGGCACCTGGCCCGGTCATTGAGGATCCAGCGGGGTGATGTTCTGCTTTGTATGGAATCCTGGCTGTATACCAAGGAGGCGCGCGCCATCGAACACACATTCAGCTATTTTCTCCCCGGGACATTCAGGTTCCATATCCTACGGAGAATCAAAGAAATCTAAGGGTTCAAGATCCACTGCCATCTCAGCTTGTCAGTGGAATGACTATATTCGCAAAAGAGGAGATAAATCATGCGTAGCTTTGCCGGAAGAGACATTCTGTCGTTGAAAGGGTTCGAGCGCGAGGAGTACGAGCGCGTTTTCGAGATCTGTGACCGTCTGGCGCCGTATGCACGAGATCGGCATAATGGCGATCTCCTGCGCGAGAAGACACTGGTAACAGCTTTCTACCAACCCAGCACCCGCACCAGACTGGCCCACGAAGCAGCGATGATCCGCCTGGGTGGCCAAGTGACCGGATTTGCCGATGCTAAGATGACCCGCGCCGGGGACTTCTACCAGGAGTCGATAAAAGACACGGTGAAGATGCTTGAGTTCTACGGGGATGTCATCGTTATGCGTCATTTCCAGCAGGGCGCGCCGCATGAAGCCGCTCGTTGGGCGAGCGTGCCGATCATTAACGGTGGTGATGGCTGGGGTGAGCACCCGACCCAGATCCTGACCGATCTCTACACGATCCGGCAGGAGAAGGGCCGCCTGGATGGACTGCGCTGGCTGGCTGTCGGGGATATGCGCATGCGCACGATGCACTCGCTGGCTTACGGGTTGACACAGTTCGATTGCCCGATCACCTTCGTTTCCCCTCCAGAGATGTCGCTCACAGATGAGTTCAAAGCCGAGCTCGAAGACTTGAGCCTGAATTTCAAGGAAGCAGAACACGTCGAGCAGGCGATCGCCGATGCCGATGTCATCCTGGTTGAACCTGTTGTACAGCCCGATTACACCAAATCACGTGATGAACGCGAGGGCGATGTGGGCATGACACCCGCCAATTACAAAATCACACGTGAGCTGCTCACATCCAAGGCCAAGTCGGATGCAGTCTTGCTTCACTCGCTGCCCCGCATGGATGAGATCCCGCCCGATGTCGACGGGACGCGCTGGTCACGTTACTGGAAGGAAGCCTTCAACGGTGTCGTGATGCGCATGGGATTATTGGCCCTGGTCCTAGGCGCCACCGAATAATCGGGCGATCCCGCCTGACGGGCATCGCCAAGGAGTAATGCGAGATGCAAACAGATTTGAGCGGCCGAGATTTCATCGGCGATCTTGATTTTTCAAAAGAAGAGATAGAAACCATCATCGACGTGGCGCTGGACCTGAAGCGCAAGCGCGCCCTCGGTGAACCGCATGCCTACCTGCGGGATAAGGTGCTGGCGATGTTGTTTTTCTTCTCCAGCACCCGCACCCGCGGTTCCTTCGAGGCTGGCATGGCTCAGCTTGGTGGCCATGCTGCCTTCATCGAGTCACGCACAACCCAGATATCACATGGGGATACCGAGAAGGAACTGGGTGAAATCTTCGGGCGCTACTTTGACGGGATCGCCATCCGTCACGTCGAATTTGGGATCGGGAATCGCTACCTGAACCTGGTTGCCGAGGCTTCCCGGGTACCGGTCCTTAACATGCAGTGTGAGATCTACCACCCCCATCAAATCCTGGCCGACCTGTTAACGATCATCGAGAAGAAGGGTCGTGATTTGCACCGTAAGAAGTTGGTCGTTTCTTGGGCATACGCCGCATCCTACCTCAAGCCGATGTCGGTTCCTCAATCGCTCATCCTGCAGATGCCGCGCTTTGGTATGGACGTGATCCTGGCTCACCCTCCCGAGTTTAAACTTATGCCGGAGATCATGGACCAGGCCCGGGAACAGGCCCGGAAATTCAAGACAGGGTTCGAGGTCGTGGACGACATGGCGGAAGCTGTCAAGGATGCGGATGTCGTCTATGCCAAATCCTGGGGTCCGCTGATGACAACGCAGGATGCAGAAGAGGGCAAAAAGATCCAGGACAAGTATCAAACCTGGATCGCTGATGAGAAGCTGATGAACCTGGCGAAGGACGACTCGATCTACATGCACCCGCTGCCGGCTGACCGCAATATTGAGGTCACCGATGGGGTCATCGATGGCCCGCACAGCGTCGTTTTCGATGAGGCTGAGAACCGCCTGCATGTCCAAAAAGCCGTCATGGCTTTGACGATGCGCTAAGTGGAGAAAATAGCGATGAGCGAAAGAGAACCAAGGAAGGTCGCGGTCGTTGCCGTGGGGGGCAACTCGCTGATCATAGACAAGGCTCACCAGACGATCCCGGATCAATATACTGCAGCGAGCGAGTCCATGAAACATATAGCTGGCATGATCGAAGCAGGCTGGGACGTCGTTGTGACGCATGGCAATGGTCCACAGGTGGGTTTCATCCTGCGCCGGGCTGAGCTCTCCCTGGCTGAACTACACCCGGTGCCGCTTGATTTCTGCGGCGCGGATACGCAGGGTGCGATCGGGTACATGTTCCAACAAGCGCTCTACAATGAGTTCCACCGGCGGGGGATGGCCAAGCAGGCTGCCACCGTCGTGACCCAGGTTCAGGTCGACCGCGAAGACCCAGCTTTTAAGAAACCCAGCAAACCGATCGGATCGTTCATGGATGAGGGTATGGCACAGGAACGCGCCCAGACTGAAGGTTGGTCCGTGGTCGAAGATTCGGGGCGCGGCTGGCGGCGGGTCGTGCCTTCTCCACTCCCTCGACGTATAATTCAGGCAGATATCATCAAGGCTCTCATCGACGGCGGGTTCGTGGTCATCGGCGTCGGTGGGGGCGGAATTCCGGTGGTTGAGGACGAGAACGGGGAGTTGGTTGGGATCGAAGCAGTTATCGATAAGGACTTTGCTTCCGCGCTCCTCGCCGCAACCCTTAAGGCTGATCTGCTCCTGATCACGACCGCTGTTGAGAAGGTAGCCATCAACTTCAACAAACCCGATCAGACCTGGGTCGATCAAATGACCTACGACGAGGCGACGCAATATCTCGATGCAGGGCATTTCGGGAAGGGGAGCATGGAGCCGAAAATCCGCGCCATTCTCGGGTTTCTCGACCAGGGCGGGCGGGAAGCACTAATCACCGATCCGGCCAACATCGCCCGTGCCTTGAACGGTGAAACCGGCACCCGGATTCAACGCCGACGAGAGTAACAGACAGTTGGAAAGAGTTCGATAGAGGAGGTGATGGACACAGATCATTTTAGGAAAGCATCTACCGACATTGACCATAATCCACACGGAGAAGAAGGAGAAATCAGATGTCTCTTGGTAAGAAGCTCGGTATCGTAACCTTGCTCGCGATTGCTGCGATGGCACTTGCTGCATGTGGCGGCGGGGAAGCCACCCCTGAGGTCGTGGGTGGATTTGAAATCCCAGCAGTCGAAGAAGGCATGTTCAATATTGGCATGGTGCTGATCGGACCCCATGATGATGGTGGCTGGTCGCAAGCACACTATGAAGGTCTGCTCTATGTCGAGGAGAACGTGCCTAACGTTCATGTCGCCTACGTAGAGAACGTCCCCGAGGGGACCGAGTCGGAGCAGGTATTCCGCAGCCTCTCGCGTAAGGGCTTTGACCTGGTGATAGGCACTTCCTTTGGTTTCGGGGATCCGATGGAAGTTGTAGCAGGCGAGTACCCGGATGTGATGTATATCCATCTAACCGGGATCAAGTCCAATGGCACCAACTTTGGCAACCTGATGGGCGCCATGGAAGACATGAAGTACATGGCCGGCATGTTGGCTGGCGCACGCGCCAAGATGGACGGAAATCCGAAATTGGGCTATATGGCAACCTTTCCCATCCCCGAGGAAATCCGCCTCGGAAACGCCATTGCGCTGGGCATGAAGCGAACCTGCCCCGAATGCACAATGGACGTCCGCTGGATCAACACCTGGCATGACCCGATCATCGAAAAGGAAGCCGCGGCTTCGCTCTTTGACGCTGGCGCGCAGGTCGTCTTCACCGGCGCCGACACGCCGGCTGTGGCCGACGTCGCCCAGGAAAAAGGCAAGTGGGGCGTTACATATGACTGGTACGGCTCCTGTAAAGTGGAAGCTTGCTTGACCGCTCCTTACTGGGTCTGGGGTCCAGTATACGCGGAGATCGCCGAAGGCGTCATCGCCGGGACATACACCCCCGGTTGGGATTACTTCGATGCCGATACGGGCGCGCTCGGGTTGTACGGGTTCATGGAAGGACAGGAACTCACACCCGGTGTTGCAGAGCTCCCTGCAGACGTCATCCAGGACGTACGTGACCTGGTTGCAGCCACCCAGGCTGGTGAGTTCACCCGCTTCGACGTGTTCTCCGGTCCGATCTACGATAACCAGGGCAACCTGATTGTCCCGGAGGGCAAAGCGCTGGAGCAGGTCGATCTCGACGCTTTCCCCGAGTATGGTCTTGGTTGTGAATACTGTATGAAGTGGTGGGCAGAGGGCATTACCGCCGAACTGCCGGATGTCTAAACACCATCCATGCTGACCAAAGGGTCGGCGCTTGATACCGAGCGCCGACCTACCTCCGGGTTGAGCATACACAAGTGAGCGGACTCATGACCACACATTCGAATGCCGTGGAGATGCGGGGGATCACAAAGCGATTCCCGGGCGTTATTGCCAGCGACAAGGTAGATTTCACGCTGCAGGCAGGCGAAATCCATGCCTTGCTCGGTGAGAACGGTGCGGGCAAGAGCACCCTGATGAACATCCTGACCGGGCTTTATCGTCCGGACGAAGGTTCGATCACCGTCCATGGTAAGACAGTTGAATTCCGTTCACCCAAGGATGCCATTGCCCAGGGCATTGGCATGGTGCACCAACACTTTATGCTGGTGCCCACCCAGACCGTAACTGAAAACATCCTGTTGGGTCTGGACGAACCCAGATTTCGATTGAATTTGTCTCACTACCATGCGGTGATAAGCGATCTCGCCGACCAATATGGATTGCACGTCGATCCGAAGGCCAAGATTTGGCAGCTTTCGGTCGGTGAGCAGCAGCGGGTCGAGATCCTCAAAACTCTTTATCGAGGAGCCAATGTGCTCATTATGGATGAGCCAACGGCAGTCCTGGCCCCGCAGGAAATCGATGAATTATTCAATACATTGCGATCGATGACCAAGGAAGGGAAATCGATCGTGTTCATCAGTCACAAGCTGGATGAAGTTATGGCTATCGCCGACCGGATCACTGTTATGCGCAAGGGCAAAGTCAGTGACGCAAATATAAACGTGAGTGAAACCAACAAACAGGCATTGGCGCACTTGATGGTCGGCAGGGAAGTGTTATTCGACTTAGAGAGGATCTCCCAGGAACCGGGAGAGGTCGTCCTCGCTGTGGAGAACCTGTACGCGATCAATGACAAGGGCTTGCCGGCCTTGCGCGGCCTTTCGCTCTCCGTGCGCGCCGGTGAAATCATCGGCCTGGCGGGTGTCGCCGGCAATGGGCAGGTGGAACTGGCTGAGGTCATTACCGGCATGCGGCAGGCCACGCAGGGCGTGGTCAGGGTGGGGGGTCAGGTGGTTGTCGGTGAAGGGAGTCCCGAATCAAAGCGGTGGGACCCCGTCCGCAGGATCATCGATGCGGGAGTTTCCCATATCCCCGAGGATCGCCAACACGTCGGTTCTTCCCCGAATCTGAGCGTTACCGACAACATCATCATGAAGGGCTACCGGCAGGCGCCGATTGCCCGGGGGTGGTCGATCGATCGTCCGATTGCACGCAGCCACGCCGAGACGCTGCGGGAGGATTTCAATATCCTCGTTCCTACTGTGGATACACATGCCCGGCTCCTATCGGGTGGAAACCTGCAGCGGTTGATCCTGGCGCGGGAGATCTCGAGCGAGCCGATGCTCATGATTGCCATGCAGCCCACGCGTGGGCTTGACGTTGGTGCGATCGAATCTGTCCAGCGTTTGCTGCTCGAACAGCGCTTGAACGGCGCAGCCGTGCTGCTTGTCTCTGAGGAGCTTGAAGAACTGATTGCACTCTCGGACCGAATCTATGTCATCTACGAAGGCGAAATCATGGGTGAGACTACCCGGCCAGACCGCGAAGAAATCGGTTTGATGATGACCGGCACGCGACAGGAAGATCTCGGTGAGCGGGGGAGGCAGGCCTAATGAACGATATTGCACAACCCCGCCGCAAGTTCTCACTCCAGGGTAAGTTTCGGTTAGAACCCCGCATGGAGCAGCCTGGTTGGCTGTCTGCTTTGATCTCACTGGGGGCAGTTGCCCTGGCGCTCGTGCTGGGTGGCATCGTGTTGTTGATGGTGGGCGGAAGTCCGCTGAGAGCGTACGCGTTTATGCTGAAAGCTGCCTTTGGTAACATCGGCGTATTCTCCGATACGCTCACAAAAGCCACACCATTGATCCTGGTCTCACTGGCTGCGGTGATTGCTTTCCGCATGCGTCTATGGAACATCGGTGCCGAGGGGCAGTTCTTTGCGGGAGCCTTTGGAGCGAGTGCGGTCGTCCTCACGCCCATTCTCCCGGCCGATACTTCTCCCTGGATTATGATCCCGACCATGATGCTGGCCGGTGCGCTGGCCGGAGGCCTGTGGGGGTTTATTCCCGGTTTTCTCAAAGCTCACTTCAACGTGAACGAGATCATCTCGAGCTTGATGATGAACTACATTGCGGTGGCCTGGAATAACTTCTTCATCTTCGCGATCTGGTCCGAAGGTGGTTTCCAGATGAGCCCACAGTTTCCGAAGAGCGCCTGGCTGCCGCGCTTGGCAGACTACTCCGCGCAAATCCCGGCACTGCGTGGGCTGACGACTCACCTGGGTTTGGTCTTCGGCATTCTTGCGGCCGTCGTCATCTGGTGGATTCTCTACCGCAGCAAGTGGGGCTATGAGATCAGGTTGATCGGGGACAACCCCAAGGCGGCCCGCTACGCTGGTATTAACATCGTTCGCAACACGATCCTGGTCATGATGGTCTCGGGTGCCTTGGCCGGGCTGGGGGGCATGGCTGAAATCAGCGGGGTTGTCCACCGGCTGCAGGGTGCGATCTCCCCGGGCTATGGGTTTACCGGGATCATCATCGCCTGGCTAGCAAAGCTCAATCCGCTCCTGGTCATCCCGATCTCAGTCCTGTTTGGCGGGCTGATCCTGGCCGGACGTGAAATCCAACCCTCAGGGATCTCGATGTTGATCCAGGGCATCATCCTGGTGTGCCTGATCGCGAGCGATTTCCTGCTTCGCTACCGCGTGCGCTTCATCGCCCGCCTCGAGGAGGTCTGATCATGGACCCAATCATCATCCTGCAGGCGGGCGTTGCCTCCGGTACCGTGCTGCTCTTCGCCACCGTGGGTGAGATCTTTGCAGAGCGAGCCGGCGTACTCAACCTGGGGCTGGAGGGAATGATGCTGATCGGCGCGATGAGCGCATTCAGCACGGCCGTCTCGACTGGCAACCCGTGGTTGGGGTTGTTGGTGGGGATGCTGGCTGCAGGGCTTCTGAGCCAGGTTCATGCGGTGATCTCGATCCAATTCCAGGCGGACCAGGTAGTGAGCGGTCTGGCCCTCACCTTTCTTGGCACCGGGCTGAGCCTGGTGTTCGGAGAGGGGTTGAGCAAGGCCGGCGCGGTCTCACTTCTGCCAGCCTTCAGTATTCTTGGTCTGGTTTCGATCCCTGTTTTAGGGCCAATTCTGTTCCAGAATCAGAGCGTGATGGTTTATCTGGGATATTTAACCATCCCCCTGGCCTGGTATTACATCAACCGGACACGACCAGGCATGCACCTGCGGGCTGTTGGTGAGTTTCCTGCCGCGGCGGATGCGCTCGGCATCAATGTCGCCCGGCTGCGCTATCTCTATGTTTTCATCGGGGGGCTCTTTGCTGGACTTTCCGGCGCGACCATTAGCCTGGCAGTCTCGCCGGGTTGGTTCAGCGCATTAACCACCTCTGGGCAAGGCTGGATCGCCATCGGGCTGGTGATCTTCGCACAATGGGATCCGCTTCGCGCCGCACTCGGGTCTTATACTTTTGGAGCACTTCGCAGGCTAATCCTTGATATTCAAGGGCCTTCGATGCTGCTCGGGCTGCGTAACCCGTTCTACTTCAACCCATACTTGGGGTTCTTTCTGCAAATGCTTCCCTACGCATTCACCATCATTGTGCTTGTCATAGGTTCACGGGAGGCGATGCGCAAACGCCTGGGTGCGCCGGCCGCACTCGGTCTTCCATACATACGCGGAGCAAGGGGTCTATAGCTTGGGTGCATTCAGCGGGTACTGCTGTTCAGTCTGTGGTGAGGTTTACGATCCACAGGAAGTGACATATACATGCCCTGCCGACGGCGGGAACCTTGACATTGTGTTCGATTGGGATCGAATTGGCAGCGAAACTTCGCCGGGTGACATCCGGGCTTCGTCTGACTTCTCGATCTGGCGCTACCTGCCGCTCCTGCCGGTATCGGATCCAGGCTTGCACGGTACGCCGATGCGCTCTGTGGGCTGGACCCCGCTCTATGATGCAGCCGCGTTTGCCGATGAGCTCGGACTGCAGCGGCTGTGGTTGAAGGACGATGGCCGCAACCCGACCGCATCTTTTAAGGACCGCGCCAGCGCGATCACGGTCGCCCGGGCGCGCGAAATCGGAGCGGAGGTTGTAATAACAGCCTCCACTGGGAACGCCGGCGCAGCGCTGGCCGGCATGGCTGCAGCCGCAGGCATACCAGCCGTGATCCTGGCCCCAAAAAACGCACCCCAGGCGAAGGTCGCCCAGCTCCTGATCTTCGGCGCCAGGGTAATTCTGGTCGACGGCACTTATGATGATGCCTTTGATCTAAGCCTGATAGCGGCCGAGAAGTTTGGGTGGTACTGCCGCAATACAGGCTACAATCCCTTCACGGCCGAAGGTAAAAAGACCGCCGCCTTCGAAATTGCAGAGCAGCTTTCGATTGACAACGGTGACTCTACATGGGTTGTCCCGGATGTGCTCTTCGTCTCTGTTGGGGATGGGAACATCATCTCGGGGCTCCACAAAGGCTTTAAGGATCTGCTCGCACTGGGCTGGATTGGACGTATGCCTCG
Organism: Anaerolineales bacterium; assembly: GCA_034430615.1. Taxonomy (GTDB): domain Bacteria; phylum Chloroflexota; class Anaerolineae; order Anaerolineales; family E44-bin32; genus E44-bin32. Next base: position 31,356 of record DAOUEJ010000149.1, read on the forward strand.
AATCTTTGGGATCCAATCTGAAGGCTCGGCTGCGATCACCAATGCCTTCAATAACGGCACCGAGAAGATCGACCCCGTGCACGCCGATACGCTCGCCGACAGCATCTCCGTCGATCTTCCCCGCGATGGATTGCGTGCCCTGCGGGCAGCTACGCAAACGGGTGGTCGCTACCTTGCTGTGCCCGATGAAGCCATCCTGGATGCGATCGCCGAGTTAGGAAAGAGGACGGCGATCTTTGCCGAGCCGGCCGGGGCAGCAGCCTTTGCCGGGTTGAAAGCAGCGCTTGATCAAAACCTGATCGGTGGCGGTGATGAGGCGTTGGTCCTGATTACAGGCAGTGGGTTGAAGGATGTTCGGGCTGCGATGCAGGCAGCCGGGGAGGCTCCCGTGATCAGTCCTGATATTTCTGCTTTGCAGCAAGAGCTTGAAAGAGGCGATGCTGATGGCCGATAAACCGGTCTCTATCTCGGTAGCAGTCCCTGTCTTTAACGAGCTGGAATCCCTGCCCGAACTCTACCGGCGGATCACCGAGGTCATGCAGGGTCTGGGTCAGTCCTGGGAACTGATCATGATCGATGATGGTTCGACGGATGGCTCACGGGAGTGGATCGAAGAGCAGGCAGCCGAGGAAGCCCGCCTGAGACCGGTCATCTTTGCCCGTAATTTTGGACACCAGATCGGTATTACCGCAGGCCTGGATTACAGCCGGGGAAACGCGGTCGTGATTATGGACGCTGACCTGCAGGATCCACCGGAAGTAATCCCGGAACTTGTCGCCCGCTGGCAGGAAGGCTTTGAAGTCGTCTATGCTGTGCGTGCAGAGCGTGAAGGGGAAACCTGGTTTAAACGCTTCACGGCCGCCTTGTTCTACCGACTGATCAACCGCATCACAGATGTGGACCTGCCTCTCGATACGGGTGACTTCCGCCTAATGGATCGGGCTGTGGTGGATGCCTTGAAGCGTATGCGCGAGCAGCACCGCTTCCCGCGAGCGATGGTCGCCTGGGTGGGTTTCAAGCAGACTGGTGTTCCCTACCGCAGGGCAGCCCGCTTTGCCGGGGAGACCAAGTACCCATTTCGTAAGATGCTGCGTCTGGCGCTGAACGCGATCACAGGCTTCTCCTACTTCCCGCTCCAGATCGCGACTTATCTCGGGTTTGTTAGCGCGATTTTGAGCATCTTTGCCATACCGGTCGTCGCCATACTTCGTCTGATGGGCAACCAGGCTTTTTTCGGTCAGGCGAGCACCCTGATTGCAGTTTTATTTCTGGGAGGGGTCCAGCTTATCTCGCTCGGGATTTTAGGTGAATATATCGGGCGCATCTATGATGAAAGCAAGGGCCGCCCACTCTACATCGTACGCGAGCCCCAGGAAGAGCACGATGAATGACAAATTCGATCTCGAAGGAGTACTTGAAATCCCGTCAACTACTCCCCGCTATCCCAAGACACCGGGACAGGTGAAGCAGGGAGCTTGTAACTACGGCTAAGCCGCGCTACCTTGGGCAAGAAGCCCGTTTGGCTGGTTGACAACAGCCCTGACCGCAATATTCACGGCCGC
>DAOUEJ010000150.1:0-9027 GCA_034430615.1 Anaerolineales bacterium
GACACCACACGAAGTGATAGTTGATATTGTAAACGGCGTGGCGGGTTCGTTTGCTGTCCATGAACGAATTATGCTGCATTTGTTTTGTTTTGTCAAACTAACGGGGAGGCAGGAGGGTGGCGCAATTCCCCATCCCCACTAATGCCGGGCGATTACCCCGGTATAATGCCGGGCGATTACCCCGGTATAATGCCGGGCGATTACCCCGGTATAAAGTGGGGAGTACCCTTGCGTCTTTTCTATGGCAGATCAGTTCCTTCGGGGTGGACGTGGAGGGTAAGGTTTACTTGATCGATCTAAAGGGCTCGATCCAGCGCCTCGATCCAGCCCCTTAACCAATCCGGTGGGGGAGGTAGCGCGGCGTCCGCTCCAGATAGCTCTCCGCCAGCGGCAGGCGTGTGCGCAGCTCCCACTCCTCGAGTTCAAAGTGCGGCAGTGATAGCAAGAACCACGCTGCGGACCACACCCACAGGGTGCTGGCGTTGAGTGCCATCGCCGCGCCTATGCCCAGTAGGCCTACCCCCACACCCATCGGCCGGCGCAGATGCTGATAAGGCCCGTGCTTGATCAAGCGCGATCTGGGGGCCGCAAGTAGGGTCTGCGCGCCGAGCGTGATGAGCGACCAGACCAGGACAGAGCCCCCAATCAAGACGATCGCTGAGCCCAGGACTGTGAGCAGCATATGGGCGCTGTGATTGGTTTCCGCAAGCGAGATCGCCCACAGATAGGACCAGATCAGACAGCCGGCAGCGATCGTAGAGAGCACTCCGGCCAGCCAGTAGAGCCAGTTCCCGAATGTCGCTGCCACGCGGCGGATGAGGGTTGCACTGACCTCAGCCAGGAAGGCTGCCAGGAGAGCCAGAAAGAAGGGATAGGTGGACAGTGTCGCGGCCATGGCTCAAACTAGCGCAGGATCAGGTAGAGGATCGAGCCCAACAACCCCAGGCCCAGTGCGGCTGACACACTAAGCCCGGCAACAAGGACAAACGCCCCCAAATTGCTGCGCGTGCTGGACCGGATCTGGTGCGGGCGGGTATCTAGTAGAAGCTTCTTGTAGGACGAACCGAGCAGATACAGCGACGCAAGGACCACCACCACAAACGACGTGGGCGGTACAAAGACCATCGCCGCACGCACGAGGGTATCGAAGGGCAGCCGTTCCAGCAGCCGCGCAAAGCGCTCCGGCCGAAGCCAGTACAGGCCTAACGCGATCAGCGATCCAAGCAGTGCTGGCAAGGCTGAAGCGAGGACCACGCCTACGGCTGGCCGGACGAGCCTGCGCGTGCTCGCCGCCAGGCCCATGCGTTTTCGAACGCCTCGTCCATCATCCGCAGCTTCCTGGGTGAAAGCGAGCAGGGCGCTGATGATCACCACCACGAACAGGATCCAGGGCATGATCGGCGTCAGGCCGCGCAAATAGCTATCCCCGGGAAGCGGGTCGAGCAATCGATCGTAGCGCCCGGGCGAGATGAAGGATAGGCTCCACAAACCAAGCGAAAAGAGCCAGGCCAGGGCAGAAAACGACAGCGACACGCGGGCGCCCGCTCGCACGGTCCAGCGCCAGGCCTTCGCGGGCAACTTCGCCCGCGCAACTTCTTCTATGCGCTCGGCCTCAACCGGCTTTTCTACGGCATATAGCACTGCCAGGACGACGACTGCGAAGAGCGTTGCCGGCGCAAAGACCAGCGCACTGCGAATGAAAGACTCACCCGGAAGCCGGGCGAGAATCTCACCGAAACGGGTGGGGGCGAGGTAGAACAGGAGCAGCGTACTGACCGACAACAGCAGCATCGGGATCGCTGGAACCAGCACAATCGCTGCCAGCACGCGCGAGTAGGACTGGCCCGCGCCAGAGGCTGCTGCCGGTCGTCTTTCCGTTGTGAGACCGGGTTTGCTGCTCATCTCGATCCAGCTCCGATCAACTCGGGACTCTTCCCGCAGGGGCGGTTTCTTCTTTCCGGCCGGCCTGTGCCCGCCCGGATATCGCTCTGTGTGCCTTTATACAACACTTCGTCACCCCGGCCGCTAGGGCTCCAACCGCACCTCCACGCTTGCCAGATGGTTGAACCCATCAAAGGCCGGGCTTGGATCGATGACCACCACCCGACCTGCTCCCACGCTCGAAACGCTATACACTAGATTTAGGTTAAAAGTTCCTGGCAAACCAATATCCGACGCATCGACGATCAATGGCTCGCTCGCCAGCAAACTTCCAGCTTCATCGTAGATCTCCACGACCAGCGTTCCCTCAAAGCTGGCGATGGCGACCCCCTCAACATGCACGACGACGCCGCTCACAATCGCGCCCGGCTCCGGCTGCTCCACCTTGATCTGTTCGGGGTATGCTGGGCGGGTGATCGGGCTAGCAACACCGCCCGGGAGCAGGGTCACACCGACGGATGAGAGGTGCGTCACGCCGCCATCGCGTGGGCTGTAGGACAGCACCTGGAGCAGCGCATTTTGCTCCTCAGTCACTGCAAAGGGAATTTCTATCGTGAACGGGCCGCGCTGCCCCACGTCAGCCATGATCTGCGTTGGCACAGGCACGACGATCTCACCCCCATCAAAAGACAGCAGCCGCACACTCAGCGTTTGCTCAAAGGTTGAATCCGCCCATCCAGCCACCCGCAAAGGGCTGACCAGCCGGGAGCCGGGCCCGGGCTCAAGGATCATGATCGTCTCTTCTGCTCCCGCTGCAGTGGCCACCGCCGGTGGGATCAGCGCGGTAGATTGCGCACGTTCGGTCGCCGGGGCCGCAGTCGCGATGATACTCGCGTCTCCACCTGCGACCGGCACGTTGCACGCTGCTGAAATGCAACCCATCATCAGGATCATCCCGCATGCCATCTTCTTCATCATTGTCACTCCGGGCCGAGTCTAACAGGGAAGCGGGTCCGGGTCCACGGCGCATGCCCTGCGTTTGACATACGAACATTTGTTCTATATAATCGTGGCGTGCGTGCCTCTTTTCGGTCTTTTCCACGGTGCACGCCCGGGAGTCACCTGTGCGGTTTCTACGTCGGTCATCCAAAAAACTATCTCTTGCAAATGCAGAATCCGGTTTGGGACAGGGCTCCAGTTTGCTGTCACGGCTGCGTCATCTCGCGCCGGTCCCAAGCGGGCCCGGCCTGACCCTCGAGCTCGAGGGCCAGCTGGTGACCCATCTGCGGCGCGCGGCGCGCGAGCACGAGCGCTCCCCGCAAGCGCTGGCGCTCGATTTGCTGTCGCGCGCGCTCGAGCGCGAAGCCTGGCGACGCCACGCCGAATCCGTGCTGGCCGCGCTCACCCCGCGCGAGCTTGAGATCACCTGGCTGGCGGCACGCGGCCGCACCAATCACGAGATTGCCGAACAGTTCGTCATCTCACCCGAGACCGTCAAAACGCACGTGCGCAACGTGCTGAGCAAGTTCGGCCTGCGCAGCAAGGCCGACCTGCGCCTGCTGCTGCTCGACCTGGGCTTGCGCTGGTGGCAGGACGAAAGCTGAAGGCCTGCTCTCGCCGCCGGCTGGGGACGTTATAATCCTGGCGGAGATGTACATGGCCGAAGGTAATCTCATCGCCAACACACCCGAACCGCGCACGCGCCAAACCTTGGCTGCCGACCTGCAGGCGCTGGGTCTTGAAGCGGGCATGATCGTGCTCGTGCACAGCTCGCTCTCGGCGCTCGGTTGGGTCAACGGCGGGTCGGTGGCGGTGATCCAGGCGCTGCAAGATGCGCTTTCGCCAAGCGGCACGCTCGTCATGCCGGCTCACTCGGGCGATCTCTCGGATCCAGTCAAGTGGGAGAACCCGCCCGTGCCCGAGATATGGTGGACGCAGGTCCGTGAGACGATGCCGGCCTATGACCCGCGCACAACCCCGACGCGCGGGATTGGCATCATCCCTGAACAATTTCGCACCTGGCCTGATGTCCTGCGCAGCAATCACCCGGCGCTCTCTTTCTGCGCCTGGGGGGCGCAGGCAGAGCACGTCACCCGGGATCATGCCCTGGACGATTCGCTCGGTGAAGGCTCGCCGCTGGCGCGCCTTTACGACCTCGACGGGCATGTCTTGCTGCTCGGCGCCGGGTACGACAGCAACACCTCCTTCCACCTGGCGGAATACCGCTTACTTCATCGGAAAGATGTCACTCTCGGCGCCCCCATCCGGTTTGAAGGCAAACGGGAATGGGTGAGCTATTCGGATGTTGATCTGGATGAGAGCCGGTTTGCCGAGATCGGGGAGGCCTTCGAGCGTGCTCACCCGGTTCGGGCTGGCCAAGTTGGATCCGCAGCGAGTCGCTTATTCCGGCAGCGCCCGGCGGTCGATTTTGCCCGTATCTGGATGACTGAGCACCTGTAAACCCGCACAGAGAAGACCCATCCAAATCCTTTACATCGCAACTTGCCGAGGCGGATAGGGTTAAATCTTTGTGGATCGCGCGTCAGGATGCGTGCGATTGGAATCCTATTTCATGGGCCCTATGCTCAAAGGAGCGATTTAACGATGTTGATGAACCGGATCATGGGTGTTTTCACCTTCCGTAATGATGTCTACAAAGAAGTCGAGGCCGACGCTAGCTTTACCTCCACTGCCTGGGTGTTGGTGGCGATCGTCACCTTCCTCAACCAGCTCGGTTCGCAGTCTGCATCAGGCCTGGGACGGATCGTCATCGGAGCCATCATCGGCACGATCTTCGCCATCGGCGCATTCGCTCTCGGCGCCATGATCATCTCCTGGGTCGGGCGGGAAGTCTTTAAGGCCGAGGTCACTTTCGATGAGTTGGTCCGCACGCTCGGCCTGGCGTATGTTTGGCAGGCGGTAGCGGTATTGGGGCTTCTCGGTGCCATCGCCCCGGCCTTGAACTGTATCACTGCTCCCATCCGCATCATCGCTGCAGTCCTAGCGCTTGTCGCCTGGCTGATGGCGGCCAAGGAAGCCCTCGACCTCGAGTGGGTTCAGACCTTTGTCACTGTCGTCATTGGCTTCATCGTGTATCTGATCGTGATGGCGGTCGCCGCCTCCGTTATTGGCCTGCTCGGTTTTGGTGCAGCAGCGGTGACAGGCGCCTTGGGGTAGCCGGACAGTGCGGCAATCGAAGTTCAGCATTGCCGTAGGGGCGGGGTAACCCCCGTCCCTACATTCGGATATTCAAGAGCAGATCAATAAAGCGTAGGGGCGCACTGCGGTGCGCCCTTTTCAATCCCTGTCGGGTGCAAATATGAGCAGGAGATCCACAAAGGTGACAACAGCACGCATCGCTGTGGAGAATACCTGACTGTTAATCCTCAGACAACACCATCCGCCCCGCGCCAGTTTGGACATACTTATGCCGGCCCTGCGGGATTTGGTTGATGACCTCGATCGTGCCCACGTCCTTCGCCTGCCACAGGATCTCAAACGTGGCTTGTCCATCGATCCCTTTTTCAACCAGGACAAGACCATGACCCGGCAGCTGCGAACATTTCTGGTGAGGGTCGTTCGCTACCTAGCCCGGCCGTCAGGCGCTCCATGGCCTGATATATCTCCCCTTTATCCGCTTTGACAGCGTGACAACTGTCGGGGCACGCTCCAAGCCAAAGCGCCTGCGGGCTGAGAACATCAGCTCCTGTCGCCATGAGACCGGCTTCCCAAAACGGGCGCTGGTCAAGAGCAGGTCAATCTGCCCATGCAGCTGGTCAAGAACAGTGTGGCCGAGCGTCTCTAGCTTTGCCAGCTGCGGGTCCATGATCCCATTCAAACTGTCGTTGTTCGGACCCGGGATGAAGGCGACCGAAATCCTGCGCAGCCAATCGTGCCTCTGGCGAACGGAGGTTTCACGGACAATCGTCGATTCCATACCAAACACCTCCAAATACGAGGCATAACCATACCACGCAACATGTACGCGCATGAAGGCGTTCGCGCGCGGTTCAGTCTTGGATAGTGTTGGACAGTTATAGGTTGCGGATGAAAACGCGGTGATTCTTGTACGGAACCCCACCGATATTGACGAGATCCTGCCGCATCTGGACGGCGCTCTCGGCTACCTGGGTCAGATCGGCATGCCGAAAGTTAAACTCGCGGATCGTTTTTTCCATCTCGCTGTACAGTAGCGCATTTCCGCCCCGGCCGTGGTATTCGGGAAGCACGCCGGCTCCATTAAGGGCAATCCAGCGCGTGCGTCGCATCTCGATCAGCATATCGAGCAGTCCAAATGGGAAAAGCCGGCCGAGGCTGCGCTGAATAGCGGCCGAGACATCCGCGAACCCGAACAGAAACCCCACCACGTCCTCGCCGTGGATGATGATTTTAATCAGGCGCGGGTCGGCGATGGTCAAGATCTCGCTAACAACATAATCGATCTCGCGCTCTGTAAGCGGATAGTATTCCCAATTGTTGATGAATGTATTGTTGTAGGTCTGCCCAATGCGCTTGGCCCACGATAGCATCTCACGCTTACTGCGAAAACGCTTGACCTCCAAGCCGCTGCGTTTTGCTGCCCGGGCTCCGATGCGGTGGATCCGCTCCGGCAGCCGGAATTTCTCGGCGCTCAGATAGCAGGAGATAAAATCGACCTCTTTTTGAAAGCCAAGCTCGTACATGAAGGCTGGGTAGTAGGGCGGGTTGTAATTCATCATCGTCATCGCCGGGCGGAACTCATAGCCTTCGACCAGCATCCCGTAGCCATCGAGCGGCCCGAAGCCCTTTGGCCCCACGATCTGTGTCAACCCGCGCTCGGTCGCCCATTCAAAAGCCTTCTCCATGAGCGCCTGCGCCACGCTTAAGTCTTCCACACATTCGAAGAAGTAGAATTGCGCCTGGCGCTTGTCGTGATAGCGGTTGTAGGGTTTGTTCTCGATGACTGCGATGCGGCCGACGTCCTCGCCTCCCCGCTCGGCGAGGTAGAAATCGACCTCGGAATGCTCGTGAAAGGGGTGCTTCCCGCGATTCAAGCGGGTGCGCACATCCATCCTGATCGGTGGCACCCAGAGCGGATGCCCACGGTAGAGCCTGAAGGGCAGCTCAACAAAGCGCGCCACATCACGCCTGGACTCGGTATCGATACGTTTGACTTCGATCATGGACGACCCTATGCGAGTTCCGGCGCCATTGTAGCACCACCCAAATGCGTCTACAATCGGTCGCCTCTGAGGTGAAAACCGCATGTTTTCACGGTTCTTACGCTGGTTCTTCAACACGGCCTCGGCGCTTCTCACCCAGCGCGAGATCATCGGCCTTGACAACCTGCCGCCCAAAGGCCCCTACATCCTGGCTGCCAATCACCTGAGCTACTTCGATCTGCCGCTGGTCTTCGGGATCGTAGGCGGCGAGAATGTAACCGGCTGGGCGGCCGAGAAATATGCCCGCCATCCGTTCTTCGGGCCCCTGCTGCGCATGGGCCGGGCGATCTTCATCGAACGCGGCCAAGTCGACCGCCACGCAATTACCGCCGCCGTGAACTGGCTCGCACACGGCAACATTTTCGGCATGGCTCCCGAGGGCACGCGCAGCAGGACCGACAGCATGTCGCGCGGCAAGACGGGCATCGCCTACTTGGCGCACGAGATCGACATCCCGATCGTGCCAATCGCCGTCTCGGGCACCGAACAAGCCTTCGCCGCCTGGCGCCGGCTGCGCCGGCCGCACTTCAAGATGCAGGTCGGCCAGCCCTTCCACCTTCCGCCAATCGATGAATCCAGGCGCAGCGCCAGCCTGCGCGCGAACACCGACGAAGTCATGTGCCGCATCGCAGCCATGCTGCCGCCTGAATACCACGGCTTTTACGCCGACCACCCGCGGCTGCTTACGCTGCGCCCCCCCGACACCACCCGCTCCTGATCCCATCCAACCCGAAGCCGCACACACGCGGGTGAGGCATAGATCACCCGCGCGGTTCCACCGCGCGCGGGATTGCGCCCTGCCTCCTGAGCGCTACACTGGTAGCACATTTGTTCTAGTGCCCGATTGGCCAGTCCCGGCGGATCCCTCTGTTGAGATCGAAACACGCCGCACCGCCACGGGCACCCGCCGCTCAGTTCTCGCCCGGAGGTATTCGATGCAACCCACGTTGGTCTCGCTTGAACCAAACCTGCCGCTCGCGCTTGACGACCCCACAACATTGGACATGCTCAAGCGGCCGCGCCTGTCCCTCTTCTGGGGGGCGGAGACGCCCACCCGCGTGCTGCTGGCGGCGCTGACGATGATGGCGGCGCGCGGCCAGCAGGTGCGCGTCTTCGATGGCGGCAACCGCTTCGACGGCTACTTCACCGCCCGGTTGGCGCGCCGCTTGAGTCCCGACCCGTACGCCATTCTGGAGCGCGTGCGCCTCTCACGCGCTTTCACCTGCTTCCAGTTGGCCCAGTTGATTGAAAACGCGCCCGCCGCGGGTGTCCCTGCTGTGGAAGCGCCCGCCGGATCCGGAGCCATCACGCAGCCCGCAGAAGTGCTCTTCGTGCTCGACCTGCTCAGCACCTTTTACGACGAGAGCGTCCCGCTGCGCGATGCCGAACGCCTGCTGACGGACACCATCGCCCATCTGAAGCGCCTGGCCGCGGCCGGTCCGGTGATCGTCGGCGCACGCGAGCCGCGCGTGCTGGTTAAGGAGCGCTGGTCGCTGCTCGACCAGCTGCAGGTCGCGGCCGACGCCGCTTGGCTGCTGCGCTCACCGGAGAGCGCTGAACGAGAGCAATTACGTTTATTTGGCTGAGGCGCGCCGGCGGGATTGGGCCGGGAGCACGATCTGCGGCAACCCGCTTCCCTCACCCGGCTCAATCCCGCTGCCCCCGGCACAGGGCTGGTTTCCAGCTTCATACTGCGAGGTATCCGTGACTTACTCTCCCCGCTAAAGCGAGGGAGCTTCCAGGGCTACGCAGTCCCCATTGGGATACGTTGACGCCCTAACGCTCAGTCCGAGCGCAAGTATATTCAAAGCGGCGTTTGTATCTCTGTCGAGAGTAACGCCACAATCGGAGCAATAATGCACGCGAACGTTCAGGCTTTTGGCGACAATTACACCGCATCTGCTACACGCCTGGCTTGTGCTGCGCGGGTTCACGCCAACGATCT
>DAOUEJ010000151.1:0-1643 GCA_034430615.1 Anaerolineales bacterium
TCCTGGTTGAGACGATACGTCTCGCGTAGCATCGTGTCGAAGCCGCGATCGACGAGATCGCCAAAGACTGAATACTGGAAGGCGTCCCACACCTGTTGCGAGACCAGCACCGGCGGCAGCTGCTGATGATCACCGATGAAGACATACTTACGACCAGCGAGCATAGCCATGATCGCCAGTGGGAGCGTGACCTGGCTTGCTTCGTCAATTAGTACCGTGTCAAACTCCACTCCACCCAGGCGGCTTGTGCGCGTGGCGAAAGGTGTACCACCCAGCACGTAGCCACCGCTCATCTCTGCCATCGGCGACGAAGCGAAGGATGGATAGTTTTCAACCTGCAAATCATCAGCCTGCTTGGGATGGCCGATCTTCGCCGCCGGTGTGTCGGGTGCGAATTTGGCCATCGCATTTAGCGCATTGTTGATGGCGCGATGGGTGAAGGCGCTGATGAGCACGCGCTCGCCTTCCTCGGCCAGCGCGCCAGCTAGATGGGCCAGGACGCGTGTCTTCCCGGTTCCGGGTGGGCCTTGAACGAGGTAGAAGGAATCGGTGGCGTATGCATGGGCGAAGGCTTCTTGCTGGCTCCAGTTCAATCCTGCATCCTCAGCAAGTGCCAGGCCGCGTTCAATGCGGGTGGTTTCAAGCTTCGGTCGCTCATCCCCCATCAGCAGAGGCAGGATGTGCTCGCGCCCGATCACGGTGTCGCCCACCTCGTTCAGCGCGCTCAGAACGAAGTGCGAGAGGTCGAGGAAACCTATATCGAAGTACCACCCTTGTTTCTCTTCCAGGATGCTCGTCCAGGGGATGTCCAGATCCTGTGGGGACACGAGGAGCTCGGTCTCGCGCTCTTCCAGCAACGTGACGTTGATCACCGGTTGGCGGTGCGGATCGCCACGATTTAAACAGAGGATGTCCCCCTCCCGAAACCGAGAGCGGTTGCTTGTACAACGCAACAGAAGATCGCCATCACTCAGGCAGTCGAGGATCTCGACCCCTTCGATGCAGTAGGCGCTTGCCACGCGTTCGGGGATCGGTTTGGACCAGATGCGCTCAATCCGCACTCGGCCTGCCTGTGCTTCATCACGCACCAGCCGTTTCAAGCGCTTTAAATAGGCGGCTTTCTCAGCCTGGATTTGGGACAAAAAGGGATCCTCGGTCTTCGGAGCTGGCTCGACCGAGAGTGTAGGATGTGGATCGCTGATTTCAGACATAATCCCCCAAGGTGTTACAAATACTCGATAGCTGGTACCTACCAATCTAGGACAAAATCATCTCTTCGCAGCTTACAACTCACTTGCAATATAAAGCTTGCATATCTATTCAGAAATCCAACACGATTCCTTTCACAGCCCTGAACCTAACAATTCACATACTTGATAGGATTGGCTTCACCGCGTTTGAAATAATCCTTGATCGATTGGTAGCGGTACTTCTCCCGAATCTCCTCCGGGGCCAGATGTCCATCGAACGCCCATCGGTTCTTGCCATGCGCCGGTACGGGATACCAGCGTTCGATGATATAGACTTCACGCGTGAGACCGCGATAGTGGGCAATCGCATACTTGGCACACTCTCGGCGGGGTCCGATCACCCACGCTTTGCGGGTTGCCTCATAAAGTTCTTCAGCGGTCATATCCCGCCGA
>DAOUEJ010000152.1:0-8032 GCA_034430615.1 Anaerolineales bacterium
CGATTACCAGAAAGCGTTAGGTTTCCTCGAGGAGCAGGGCACGCCGGAGACGACAGCTCGCACATTGCTCAAGCTGGGTTTGATCTTCAATGCTCAGGGGGGGCATGCGGAGGCGAACCGAATCTACGACCAGGCTTTCGAATTGTGGGAACCGCTGCGGAGCGTCTGGGAGTCCGAGAGCGCTAGGCGTATCACGGAAACCTTGCGCCTGGCATTGGTCATTCCCCAGGAATTGGATCCGGGATTGATCAGCGATGATGTTGCTTCCTTCATCGTCCGGCAGCTCTTTGAAGGGCTGGTAACCGTCGATGCGGAGAATAATGTGCTCCCGGCCGCAGCTGCCCGCTGGGAGATCCTCGATGCTGGCCGGCGTTACCTGTTCCATTTACGCAAGGGTTTGCTCTGGAGCGATGGTTCACCACTGACTGCGGGTGACTTTGTGCGCACCTGGTGTCGGAACCTAAAGTTTGCCCGGCGTTCGCCAAACGCGCAGTTACTTTATGTCATCGAGAATGCTCGTGCCTATGCCGATGCCAGCTTGCAGGATGAGGGAAAATTGGGGCTGCGGGCTCTCGATGAACACACTCTTGAGGTCAGGCTTGAGACCCCGATCGCCTATCTGCCTCATGTTTTGACGCTGCCGATTGCCTATCCGCTCCCTGGTGATGAGGTCACTCTGGATAACCTCATGGACTTTCGCGACTCCATCCCTGCCTCGAATGGCCCGTATGTGTTGAAAGAAATTAACCAGCAAGAATGCATCATCTTGGAACGCAACCCACATTACCGTGGCTATTTCCCGGGCAACATCCAGAGAATTGAGGGATGCTCTCTGGATGATTTTTCAAGGGCATTTGACCAATTCGACCGGGGTGAGCTTGACATGGTGAACATGATCACCTCCGACCCTAATTCAGTACGGCTAGCACGCCGGCGGTTCGGTGAAATGCTCAGGTTCATCCCAAATCCATCCACATTTTTCTTGGCCTTCCGCTGTGATGAAGCTCCATTTTCCGACATGCGAGTCAGGCGAGCGTTTGCGCAATCTATCGATCGCGCAGGGTTAATCCATCATACATCGGAGGACCTTTACTCACCAGCGCATGGCGGATTTCTACCTCCTGGTATGCCAGGCTATCAAGAAGATATCGGGCTTGCCTACGATCCGGACCTGAGCCGAATTTTGATGACGGAAGCAGGGTTCCCACGTGGAGAGGGTTTTCCAAGGGTTGAGTTGCTGTACGCTGATCCTTCGTCGAGCAATCCCACGGTTGAATATCTGTGCGACAGCTGGGAACGGGAATTATCAGTGAAGGTGGACTCTCACAACTCGGATTGGGCCGAATTTCTGCGGAGGCGAGACCAGGATCCGCCCCATTTGGTGATCATGGGGTTCGCTACCGACTACCCTGATCCGGATGGTATGTTGCGGGTGCTATTCCACAGCCAACGCGGATTTCTCCCACTGAAATGCGGGACCACAAGATTTGATGAGCTGGTGGATCGAGCCGCTGAGATACTGGACCCAGAACAAAGAATCGACCATTATCAGAAGGCGGACAAAATCCTTGTCACGGAGCTTGTAGCGATCATGCCGCTGCAATACGCTCGTTCGCGTGTCCTAGCCAAGCCATCATTTATACTTCCGGACACTCCCGCCAGCCGGCTTCAGTTCAAGGAGGTGACCTTGGGTTTAACATCAGTCAATGTCATTGAATCCTGACCTACCGGTTAATAGAGCTTGGAGGGAACCATGATTAGGATGATTAATACACAGCGTGTTCGAGCCTGGATGGTGGTATCAGGACAATTTGATGATGCAGATGCAGCTCGGGTACTTGCTCTCGATGACAAAGATCGTGATAGACCCGATGAGTATGTCATCGTACGTGCGGATCTGGTGAGTTCTTTGTGTGATCCTGGTCCAGGAATGGTTATACCTATCGATGCTATGGTAGGTAGTAAATCAAAATATGACTATCTGTACCACGTACGAAATTTAATTGCGGAAGTCCTGAAGTTTGATCCCGACAACTGTGATGCCTACGATCTGTACGAAGTTAAGTTCCCTGCTTCGGGTCGAGCCCCTCATTCTGCATCAGGTTACATCACAATCGATGAAGCTCATGCTGCAATAAATAATGGAGAGAATGGAGGTAGACCGGGTCGGCAGGACCACAGCCCGGGATTTAATCCCTGGGGATAAGGACCTCTCGGCCAACCGGTTGTTATTTTCGAGGGAAGCAACCTTATTGCCATACTTGCTCACTTCCGTCGATACTCGATATATACTACCCATAACCAGTTGACTTGAACGAGATTGGGGGTTCAAGACGACGATCGATTCTGCTAATTTCTTCTCAGGCCTTGTGGTCGGACTCCCTCGCTTCACTCCTGCCTCCGAGCACATCGAATTCAGCGCAGCTACTCCACACATCAAATCGGATGGATGTGGCTTGTGTGCGTTTTCGGTTTCAGGGCACCGAGCATATTTCCTAGAGGCAGGTAATCGTGCGCTCTGAAGGTGAACGCAAGCCGGTGACGATCCTCTTCGCCGACATCGCCGGCTCGACGTCGATCGCTGAGAAACTCGATCCCGAGGAGTGGAAGGAAGTCGTCCAGGGTGCGCACAGGCGGGTGAGCGCAGCCGTCGAGCGCTACGGCGGTATGGTGGCGCAGTACCTGGGTGATGGCGCCCTGGCCTTCTTCGGGGCACCCGTGACTCATGAGGATGACCCCGAGCGTGCTGTGCGGGCTGCGTTGGATCTGCAAACCAACATGCATGACTACCGTCACGAATTGGCTGGGCTGGTGGAAGATTTCCAGGTGCGGGTGGGGATCCACGCCGGTGAGGTTGTGCTGGGTGAGGTCGGGCAGGGAGCGCACACGGAATACCTGGCGATAGGCGATGCGGTGAACGTGGCGGCCCGGCTGCAGTCGGCGGCAGAGCCGGGCGGGATCTTGATCTCGACCCAGGTCCAGCGGGGAGTGGCGCATGCTTTCGAACTGGAGAGTGTGGGCGAACTGGAGCTTAAGGGCAAGACTGAAAAAAAAGCGACCTATCGGGTAGTGGGAGCGAAGGCTCAACCGGAAGCGGCGCGTGGGTTGGCGGGCACGCAGAGCTCCTTCGTCGGCCGCGAGCTCGAATTAGAGTGCCTGGGGTCTGCACTGGTTGGATTGCTTGATGGACAGGGTGGGATCGTGGCCGTCCTCGGTGAGGCCGGGATCGGTAAGACCCGGCTGGTGGAGGAGGCACGGCGGCGGTTTTCCACTCATCCCTCAAGCGTGGCGGGTTATTCACCCGAGGAGGTGCGCTGGCTGGAGGGTCGAGCGCTTTCCTACGGCGGGGCGTTGTCGAATTGGGTGATCACGCAGCTGCTGCTGGACGATCTCGGTCTAGCTGACGGGGCGCCGGAGGTACGCATCAAGGTCGCGCTGCGCAAGCGGGTCGAGGCGCTCTTCGGCGGCGAGGCCGACGATCATTGGCCGTACCTGGCGCACCTGTTTGAGCTCAGCCTCGATGATGAAGACAGGACCATCATCGAAAACATGGACAGCGAATCACGCCGCTACCAGACGAAGGTCGTGCTTCGCCGCTACTTCGACAAAGCAGCTGGCGCGCAGCCGCTGGTGATCACCCTGGAGGACTTGCACTGGGCCGACCCTTCCAGCATGGAGGTGCTGGAGGAGCTGCTCGGGCTGACCGACCGGATGCCGCTGCTCATATTAGCTCTCATGCGTGTGGACCACGATCACGGCTCTTGGGCGCTAACGAACAAGGCCCGGACGGACTACCCGCACCGCTACGAGGAGATCCACCTGCGCCGGCTGCTGGCGGCGGATTCGACAGCGCTGATCACTGAACTGCTTGGCCAGGGTTCAATCCCCGCAGGATTGGATGCGTTGATCCAATCCCGGGCGGAGGGCAACCCGTTCTATGTTGAGGAGGTGGTTCGCCACCTGATGGAGAATGGATTGCTCGTTCACGGGGATGATGGGTGGATGCTGACACGCGAGGTGGAAACGATTGGCATCCCGGAGACCCTGCAGGGAGTGCTGCTGGCGCGCATCGACCGCCTGGAGGAGGGTGTGCGTGAGACGCTGCAGCTGGCGTCGGTGATCGGGCGGAGCTTCCTCTACCGCATCCTGGAGGCAATTTCGCTAGCCGAGGCTGAGCTGGATAGCCACATGACGGAGCTGCAGCGGAGCGAACTCGTGCGCGAAAAAGCCCGCCTGCCTGAGCTTGAGTACATCTTCAAGCATGCCCTCACGCAGAAGGCGGCGTACAACTCAATTCTTACCGAGCGGCGTAAAGCCTTCCACAAGCGGGTCGGGGAGGCTATTGAAGGATTGTTCGAAGACCGCCGTGAAGAATATTTCGGCTTGCTGGCGTATCACTTCGAAAGGGCAGGAATTCATCAGAAGGCGGTATCGTACCTCGATCTCGCCGGCGATCGTGCCCGGTTGGAGGATGCGTTCCAAGAGGCTGACGATTTCTACGCGCGTGAAATCGAGGTCCTGTCTCAGCTAGGGGATGAGGAGAAGCTTGCCTACACCTGGATGAAGCGCGCCCTGGTTTACCAACAGTTGTCGTTCTTTGAGCAAGCACATCAGGCCTATTCTTTAGCTTTTAACTTGCTGGAAGAGATTGCAGGGGAGAAGACTGCAAATGCTCAAGAGACCTTGGATGGAGAAGGTACGAAGGCAGTTCTAAACCTCCCGGTCACAGAGCGTTTCATCAAAATGGATCTCGGTGATTTAATCAGTCAAGAGGAAAGCCAGGTGTTCCGAGATCTCTTTGCAGGCCTGGTCGAACTTGATACAAACCTGAATATCATCCCCCACGCGGCAAAATCCTGGGAGATCCTGGATGGGGGAACACGTTTTATCTTTCACCTGCGCGAGGACGTTTTCTGGAGCGATGGAGAGCAGATGACGGCTGAGGATTTCGTCTGGTCTATTCTCTACGAATATTCTCCTGAGCGAGGAGTTGTGAACACATGGCTCGGGGATATCGTTGGGCTGGAAGAATACTGCCTGGGAAGCATTCAGAAAGATGGTGTTGGTATTCAAGCACTTAATCGGTTTACAATCGAATTTCGGTTAAACAAACCGGTCAGTTATTTTTTATACCTCATGACGACCCCGGCTGTCGGTCCCACCCCACGGAAAGCTGTCGAGCAGCATGGTGATCAGTGGTGGAAGCCCCCTCACAGTGTTTCTAACGGCGCATTCCTGCTCTCCCATCTTGATGACCGAGGCGGGGTCATGGAACGCAATCCTAACTACTTCCAGGCTGTGCGTGGCAACCTCGATGTCATCCGCTGGCATGTTTATGAGAGCGAGGAGGCGATCAAACAAAGTTACCTTGATGAGAAGAGCGACATGATCTTAGAACCACGCGAGCCGATGATCCCGGATACCATCGCTCCGAATGAACTGCACCTATCACCACCCATCCTAGAAACCAGATCCCTACTTCTAAATCCCACCCGCCCACCCACAGACCGGCTCGAGGTGCGGCAGGCCATCGCTCATGCGGTCCGGCGAACCACCTATAGTTCACATGTCCAAGCAGCCACAGGCGGCATCGTGCCGCCCGGCATGCCCGGTCATTCGCCGGGTCTTGCGCT
Source organism: Anaerolineales bacterium (assembly GCA_034430615.1). Lineage (GTDB taxonomy): Bacteria > Chloroflexota > Anaerolineae > Anaerolineales > E44-bin32 > E44-bin32. The sequence continues at coordinate 5,634 of DAOUEJ010000152.1, forward strand.
GGAGCAGGATCTTGCCAAAGCAAGAGATTATCTATCTCAGGCGCGTGAGAGAAGTAAGGGAGCGACTGGGAGCCTACTCCTCTCAGGAATTTTAATCGGAGAGTGGTTGAAGAAGTTGCAACTTGAACTTGAGGAAGACTTAGGCCTAGAAGTAGTCCTAGATCAGAGAGAGACCTTCCGGGAAACGTATGAGGTAAAGCCTAATATTCTCGTGTTTGGATGGTCGGCGGATTTTCCCGACCCGGTCAATTTCATCGTCCACGGTGTGCCTAATAGACTCAAAGAAATGACGGGTTGGTTTGATGAGAGCTTTGAGAGACTTATCTCAGAGGCTACCAAGGAGCTCGATCGAAAAGCCCGCATGGCCTTGTACCGTGCTGCGGATCGCTATCTTGTGCAAGACCAGGTGCTTGTCATCCCAATTGTATACATTGGGTCGGTCCTTGATCTGGTCAAGCCCTGGGTCACGAATTTCCAGAGGGATGCATTACAGTTCTATCGGATGAGAGACATCACCATAGACCTGGATCTCAAAGCCAGGATGCTGAAGGATCGTTCATCGTGAACTGGTTGGAGTACCTATTCTCGAAGGATGTAGACAAGCAATAGGATGGTAAGCGAATCTTTGGATAGTAAATTTCTCGGGGACCTTTATCGTTGAAAATATCTCCTGTCATCCGCGACATTCCGCTTTTCGCCTCGCTGCCCGAGTGTGAAATCGATCATCTGGCGGACGTGCTCGTCCTGCGCGAATTGCCCGCTGGGGAGCTTGTGCTTGAGGAGGATCTGACAGGGGATCGCTACTACATCCTGCTCGAAGGTGAGGTCGAGGTGCTCAAAGCGCTCGGAACATCCGACGAACGCCTGCTCGGCGTACGTAAAGCGAACTCATTCATCGGTGAGATGAGCCTCTTCACCGAGGACGGCCGGCACACGGCCAGTGTACGCGCCCGCACCCCTGTCCGGTTGCTCGAAATGAGTCACGCCGAGCTCGACGCCCTGCTCCACCGCCATCCATCCTTCGCCTACGAGATCATCCGCACCCTCAGCCGGCGCCTCGATCGATCAGAGACTGCCATCATCGACGAACTGCGCCAGAAGAACAAACGCCTGACCGAGCTGCTCGAAGCGCTGGAGAAAGCCCAGGAGCAGATCATCGAGAAGGAGCGCTACGAGAAGGAACTTGAAGTGGCGCGCGCGATTCAAATGAGCATCCTGCCCAGCAGGCTGCCGGAATGTCCACATCTCGAATTTGGAGCCCGCATCATCCCCATGGCGGCCGTAGGCGGAGACTTCTACGACATCATCGAGCTCGGGGAGGGCTTGTTTGGGATCGCCATGGGCGATGTTTCCGACCACGGCGTGCCGGCCGCTCTTTTTATGGCGCTGACCGCGACGCTGCTGCGTGTGGAAGCCCGGCGGGCGGGCAATCCGAGCGAGGTGCTCAAAGCTGTTAACCAGCACCTGCTGACGATGAACGAAGCCGGCATGTTTGTAACGCTGCTCTACGGGGTCTTCCGCTGTACAGAGGGCCGCTTTGAGTATGCCCGTGCCGGTCATGAGCTTCCGCTTCTCATCGATCCAGCCGGTGAGCAGATTCCGGTCACACGCAGCGCGGGTCAACCGCTCGGGCTTTTTGAGGATCTGCTGCTTGATGTGCAGCAGCTGTCTCTTCCAGCAGAAAGCCTGCTGATGCTCTACACGGATGGGGTCACCGAATCCTTCGATCCAGACCATGTGCAGTTCGGCCATGAAAACACCTATCGCAGTGCCAGGGCCGTCCGGAATCTCCCTGCCGAAGAAATCTGTGATCACCTGTTTGAAGCACTGCGGATACACAGAGGGGGAAACCGAACCGCGGACGATGTAACCGTGATGGCGATCAAGGTCAAGCCCGATGCAGCATGAGCCCAAGCCCTCGAACGAAGAGTTGACCACCTTCTTTCGGTCTGTCCCGCTCTTCGCTGGCGTAGGCGACCAGGTACTGGAGGACTTTGCGCAAGCTTGCCACTTCCGCCATCTCCACAAAGACGAGGTGCTCTTTACGCAGAATGAGCGAGCGCACACCATGTACCTGGTACACAAGGGGTACATCTCCCTCTATTTGGCAACTGCGGATGGACGCGAGTTGGTAATAAACGAAATGCATTCCGGTGACTGCTTTGGTGAGCTGGCGCTCTTCACCGACCAGCCGCGCTCGACCGGTGCCATGGGCGGTGCAGCTTGCGAGGTGATCGCCCTTCCGCGTGAGATCTTCCTACGCGGGGTGCAGTCCGACACGGCCCTGATGCGAAATGTGCTCGATACGACCGCACGCCGGCTGCAGGTAAGCGGTGAGCGTGAAAGCGCGCTGGCCTTTCTGAGTTCGAACGCACGCATCGTCCGCGTGCTGCTCCTGC
>DAOUEJ010000153.1:0-4512 GCA_034430615.1 Anaerolineales bacterium
CGCCGAGATCGAAGGATCTGAGCGTGGCGCCAGGCCAACCCACCGGATCGGAAGGATTGGATATGGAGACGCTTCGTATCACTGCCTGCGCTCGGGATGATCTTCGCCAGCAGCTGCGCTCCAACCCAGCCTGACCCAACTCCGCATGCCCTGCCTGAAGTCCCGGTAGAAACGCAGCAACATGGCGCGTTAATCACCCCCTCTGACATCCCCGCGTCCACTGGGGCATACTGGATACCGACATGGGTCGTCAACGACATCCGCTTGCCAGCCTAGGGCATGGGATACTGCCCGCTATCGATTCGAGCTGTCGGAGACCTGTATTCAATTCTATGTTGATCTCTCGCTCCTTTACCGGCGTGTATATATCGAGCTGATAAACCAGAAGGGCTAGAGTGACCGCGACATCATCATGGAGCAGACTGTTATCGAAGCGATGGAAGACAAGTAAATAATCTATCAGTCTTCAGCTTGATGCCTTCCATATCTCGATCACGCGGATTTTCTGGCACCTGGTTTGTGCAAATGGGAGTCCGATTATGACAGATCGGAGGATGTTGTTCGTTTCAACCCCAATTCTTCAAGTCTGGCGAGCTCCACTTCTGTAAGCGCATCGAAGTCGACCTGCGGGTGCTGCACGGAGGAGGTGCAGTCGGTCAGCAGGTTGAACTTCCCCAGCTGCTCCGGGTTATTACGAGCGATCGAGTTCAACGTCTCCAGCACGCAGTGGCTCTTGGCCTGGCCAGCAACGAATATCCTGTCGAACTCCAGCATCCAATAGAGCAGCTCCCGATTGAGCTCACCCCCTGCTTCACCCTTGACCTCCGGCTCAAGCAGCGAGTAGTACTCCGTTTGCGGCAGGGTACCTTTCGTCACGAAACGCGGCGGGCTCTGGCGGGCTGTAGCGTGAAAGGAGATCGCCTCGTGCAGAGCGGGCGAGATGGCATGCCCCGGCGTCCCGATCATTGTGTGGTAAGGCCAGATCATGAGTTCCTTCCTGGCCTGGCTGTGCAGTTCGGTAACGTAAGACTCGGACCAATCTGGATCGATCAGCGGAAGCCAGCGGCGTGCCGAGATATCTTCCGGCCTGATGAGCGTAAAGGGGTCAGGATGCCCACCCTCCTCATCAACCCACCACGTAGGGTAGAAGATCTGCTGCGGTAGGTGGCTGTCGAGTGAGGCTGCGATGGACGTGATCGAATCAAGATGAGAGAAGATCCACTCGATCGTCCGGCGAGTATCCTCGACCGCCCCCGGGACGCTCAGCGCGCCATCTTCGTGGATGAAATCGACCTGGGGATCGACCAGCAGAAGCAAAGTCCGCTGGCGGTCTTCTGCTGCTGGACTTCCTCCCCGCGCCAACCCGGCTGCCGCAGCCAGCGATGTCCGTGCCATGGTTAGACTCCCAACGCGGGATGGGTCGTAGAATTCAGGGAAGGTGCGCATTCCGGTCTCCGTGAAGTTTCCTTAGCACATTCATGATTTCCACGTAAAGTATACCCTCCACCAAGCCAAAGCTGGCGGGATGCTCGAACCCGGATGTTCATCTAAAAATGGATCAAGGAGGTTTTACACCGCGTATCAGGGTTAGGGATTAATGTCGGATCCCAGCACAGCAGCCGCGCTGGTGCTGCCATCCTTCGCAAGTGAGGGGGGCAGCGCCACACGGGCGTAGGCAGCTGTCACGAGCATAACCACCCCGGCTGCCAGAAAGGCGGCCCTCAAGCCAAAGATGAGCGCGATAGCCGAGCCCAGCATCGGTGCAACAGAACTGGCAGCCGCGCGGACAGCGTTATAGAGGCCGAAGGCTGCGCCCTCCTGGCCTTCGCGCGTGTAGCGCGCCAGGAGGGCGCCCAGCGTCGGCAGCAAGCCTCCCATCCCCAGCCCTGCGATCGCGGCCAGCGGCAGCAGCTGCCAGGCGTGGGAAACCAGGGCCTGCGGAACGTAGAATAGGCCTGCGAGCAGTGCGCTCCAGGCCGCGACGCGGCGCTGGCCGCGTCGGTCGCCGGCGCGGCCAAGCGGCCCTGCACTCACCGTCATGGCGGCTGAGCTGATCCCGATGATCAAACCTGTGTAGGTATTGACACTCGCCCCGGGAGCCATGAGTTCCTGGACGAAGAGCGGTGTGATCGGGATCATCATCATCCGACTTAGTTGGCTTAAGAAGCTCAGCGAATAGGTCTGTCGCACGCCAGTCTGCGCCAGCAGCACACGCCAGTCTCCGAGCAATGTGTGCGGTCCATCACCCAAGGCCGGCAGATGGAATTCCTCTTCGACGCCGAAGTGGACGACGAGTCCAGCCAGCAAGAGCAGCAGCGCCGTGGCATAGAAGGTCGGTGCATACCCAAGGCGATCCGCCAACAGCCCACCCAGCAGAGGGCCGAGTGCAACACCCGCACCGAGGCCGACCTGGAGCATGCCCATCGCATACCCGGTGTGCTTGCGCGGCGTCTGAGCAGCCATCAAGGCGCTGTTCGCCGCAACCGTACCACTGATCAAGCCCTGCAGCGCACGCAGCGCAATCAACTGCTCGGCGGATTGAGCAAACGCCATCAAGAGGATTACGAACGCACCACCGAATGAGGCACGTTGGATCATCAGCTTGCGGCCATAACGGTCAGCGATCATGCCCCAGATCGGCGAGGCGATCATCATCGTCACCGCCTGGGCGGAATACACACCACCGGCCAGCAACTCGATATTGATCCCAGTTGAAGATCCCAGGCTTTCGACGTATAGAGGCAGGAAGGGGAAGATGCTTGAGAAACCCACCGCAGTCGCAAGCTGGGTAAAGAAGAGGATGGACAATGTCCGGCGCCAGGCAGGATTTTGGTCCGGGTTCAAATCAGCCATGGTCAGCGTAAAATAATACTCACAAATCCCACGTTGCGCACACACTCCTCCGGATCCCGCTTCGGAAATAACCTTGCGAAAGGCAGGTACAATGTGCGGGTGAAGCCTGCTGCACGTGCATCTGGGTCGGAGGGAAGCCAATGCCTGACTCGAGCGTACCGGGTCCGATAACCCAACTTTTCCCGGAGTATATTTCGGGGCTCACCCTGCAGGGGATCTACCTGGCACATGATGTGCGATCGCTCACACCTGAGACTGAACGGCCATATTTCTACGCAAATTTCATCAGCAGCGTAGATGGCCGTATCGCCATCTCTGACGGTGAGGGTGCTGGACTGAGCGTACCAAAGCAAATGGTAAATTTTCGCGATTGGCGCCTATTCCAGGAGCTGGCCGTGCAGGCGGATCTCGTGCTCAGCAGCGGGCGCTACCTGCGCGATTACGCCGATGGGACTGCCCAGGAGATCCTCCAGGTCTACGACGATCCACAATTTGAAGACCTGAAGCAGTGGCGCAGCGCCCACGACCTGCCACCCTACCCCACGCTGGGTGTGCTCAGCACAAGCCTGGACTTTACCCTCCCACCGGCTCTGCTCAAGAGCGAGCGGCGGATCGTTGTGATCACGACCGAAGATGCAGATGTCACACAGAAAGAAAAACTGCAACAAGGATCGGTTGAGATCCTTGAATGCGGGACAAACGTGGTCGACGGGAGGCGCATGGCGGCTGGTTTATCTGAGCTCGGCTTTCAAACGATCTACTCGGCTGCCGGTCCGCGCGTGCTCCACTTGCTGCTGGAAGCCAGGATCCTCGACCGCCTCTACTTTACGCTCGCTTTCCATCTACTCGGTGGCGATCCCTTCTCGACTATCGTGCGTGGCGGGCTGCTCGAACCTCCACGTGATCTGGAACTGCACAGCCTCTACCTTGACCAGCACGCGGCCGGACCCCAAGGCCAGCTGTTCGCTGCGTTCGACTGTAAATCATCTTCACACTGATATCAGATTCTAGGATCAAGATTGTGGAACGTTCTAGCCTGAATGTGAGGTCGAGAGCCTTTCCCCGGCCTCGATCCTCACACCAAGGTGGTTTTCAACAGGGGGTAGTGGACAGGTGGCGAATTCAGTAAAGGCGCAAGGGGGATTGTAGGCGCGGTTGAAATCAAGTTCCACCGCCCCATCCTCGACCGCCTCGGTCGTCAGGTAACGCCCGGAGGCGTAGGTCGTTTCCCCATTGGTCTGATCTTTGAAGAGTACCGATAGCCCGGCAGTCGGATCACCGGTTGCGTGCACTTTGGCCTGCACACCATCAAACGTGAAGGTGAGACGCCCGGCAGACGGTACATCCGTTATCTCGCCGATCGTGCTCACGATTTGCAGGTTCCGATGGTGGTGTTCCGGTTCGAAGACCGCCAGAAATCGATATGCCGGATCGATGGGATACCAGGTTCGTCCCAGGAAACTCAGGAGTTCAGGCCGACTGTTATCCCACAGACGGAGAGCATAACGGCCAGCACGCTCGATGAGCATGAAGGTCAGCGGGCCAAAATGGACCGTCGTCGGAGACTCGCTCGTGTCCGGTCTTAACCTCATCCGGGTGTGATCATGACCCTCGACCTTGACCCGGAAGGGATCGAAGATCGAGAGATCCACCCCCTCT
>DAOUEJ010000154.1:0-11449 GCA_034430615.1 Anaerolineales bacterium
TGTCTCTGTGCACCCGCCCAACCGGAACTAGCTTCGTTGGCTAATAAGGCCAAGAAGGAGGACGACGACAATAAGATTCCGGTTAGCTACTCGTGCAGTCATCAGTTTGTCTGGTACTCCTTACCAATTGCTGGGCACTATAGCACACTTTCGGAGCGTGTGTCAACCTTTTTGCCGAAATTGCTCCGATCTCTTTACCTGTCCTTAACCAGGCTTGTGACGATCAGACGCTCCGGGGGTAGGTTCCCAGGATACGCAGTTCGGTGGCAAGCTCGGCTAAATGATCCAACGCTTTTTTGCTCGGTCCGTTGCTTCCATCGCCAACGAAATCGAGATAGAAGCGGTATTCCCAGGGCGAACCGGGGATCGGTCGGGACTCGATTTTTGTCAGATCGATATCGCGCAGGGCAAAACAGGCCATCGCCCTGAAGAGTCCGCCGGGTTCGTTCTTCAGGGCGAACACTATCGACGTTTTGCTTTCGCCTTCAGGCACAACCGGGGTGCGGCTCAGGACGAGAAAGCGCGTAAAGTTCAACCGGTCGTCTTCCATCTCCTCACGGAGGATGTTCATCTCGTAGACTTCCGAAGCCAGCTTGCTGGCAAGCGCGGCGACATCGCGCTCTCCGCTCTCCTTCAGATCGCGCACGCTCCCGGCGGTATCGTAGGCGGCTTCGGGGGCCAGTCCCATCTCGTTCAGGTGATGTTCACACTGGGCAAGCGCCTGCGGGTGCGACCGGACGATCTTGATCTCGTCCAGCGTTACGCCGGGATTGGCGATCAGGCAGTGGGCGATTCGAAGCTGCGTCTCGCCGATGATGTGGAGCGCGTGGCGCAGCAGCAGGTCATAGTTACGGTGGATACTGCCCGCCAGCGAATTCTCGATGGGCACCAATCCCAGGTCGGTTTTGCCCGCCTCGACACTTTCAAATACCTCGTCAAAGCTGCGGTTCGGCACCGGGACGATCCCATCACCCAGCGCCGCCAGTGCTGCCATTTCCGAATATGCCCCGCGCTCACCCTGGAACGCGACGCTTTTCCCCTCCCATTGGCCTGTCATCGATGTTATTGCTCCTGAAGCGGCGGTTTTTCGCCAAGATACCCTTCGGCGGCGAGCAGCTCGGCGTTCAAGATCGCGCCGCCGGCTGCTCCGCGCAGGGTGTTGTGAACCAGTACGACCAGCTTGTAATCCATCACCGAGCAGGGCTGGATGCGCCCGACGGAGATCGCCATGCCGTTCTGCGCGTCGCGGTCACGGCGCGGCTGCGGGCGATCCTCTTCTTCGCGCACGATGATCAGTTGATCGGGAGAGCTGGGCAGCGAACGCACCGAATCAGGCGCTTTGTAATTCGCAATCGCCGCCTTGACATCGTCGAGGCTGGCCTGTGATTTCAATCCGAACGACATCGCCACGAGATGTCCATCCATCACCGGGACACGGTTGACCTGCGCACTGACCGGGAAACCGGCGGGGACGACCTGCCCGTTCTGCACCGTGCCGAGAATCTTGCGCGGTTCGGCTTCGACTTTGGGTTCTTCACCCTTGATGAACGGGATCACGTTGTCGAGAATATCGAACGAGGCCACACCGGGGTAGCCCGCCCCGCTGATCGCCTGCATGGTGACCACGTGCGCCTGGGTCACACCGAAGGCGTCGTCAAGGGCTTTCAGGGGAAACACAAAACTGGAGACGGCGCAGTTGGGACTGGTGACGGCCAGCCCCGGCCAGCCCCGCCCGGCCTGCTGATCGGCGATCAGCGAAAGGTGCCCGGCGTTGATGTCCGGGATCAGGAGCGGAATGTCGGGTTCCATGCGCAGCGCGGATGCGTTCGAGGCGAGGACGTAGCCCGCCGCAGGCAGGCCCGGCTCGACTTCACGGGCGGCGTCGGATGGCAGCGCCGAGAAGACAAGCTCCGTTTTGTCGCCACTGACCTCGACCGGGTTATCGGTCGGCTCGACGATCAGGTCGGCAACGCCCGGCGGGATTTCGCCGGGGATCACCCAGTTCACAGCTTCGGCATAGCGCTTCCCGGCGCTGCGCTCGGAAGCGGTCACCACTGCCACCTCGAACCAGGGATGATCTTCGAGCAGGCTGACAAATCGCTGGCCGACCGTGCCTGTGGCAGCCAGCACTGCTACCGGTATCTTCTGACTCAATGTTTCTTCTCCCCCACTGGCGGATCGCTGTCAAACGGCCTTAATTCCGGGTAAGTATACCCAAAAGCGGCGGAGTGCAAACATAGATTGAACGAACTGCCCTCACTTTGGTGCAGTTACAACACAGCGCCTCCACATGGAGGCGCTGTGACTGCCGGACAGCCGGCAGAGATTTTCCGGCTGTCCCGTCATGTATTTGCGACAGGTTTTATTGGCGCTCTTAGCCCTTCAGTGCGCCGGCCATCAGGCCGCGTAAGAAGTTAACGACCACCACCATAGGAACCGCTCAAAGCGGTTAGTAGAGCTTGTCTTGTCTCTAGCGCGAAGTCCTATTCAATCAGACGCAGTTGATCAAACCGCCGATCCTCTTCCTCTTGCCGTTGGATATAACGCCGGATCACCTCTTCGTCTATCCCAACCGTCGACCTCGTGCCCAGAAATGCTCTCCCGTAAAGTTCTTCTGCCGTCCTCCATACGTTCGTGCAATATAGATCGCACTCTTCCCTTTCAGATACCCGATTACCTGCGAGACCGCATACTTCGGCGGAATGGCAATCAACATATGCACATAGTCGACCATCATTTTGCCTTCGATAATCTCGTATTGTTTCTGTCGTGCCAGTTCTCTCAGCACTGGCCCCAACTCTTTCCGTACTTCCCCGAACAACCTTTTCCGCCGGTACTTCGGTATCCACACGACATGGTATTTACATTTCCACCTCGTGTGGGCTAAACTTTGCCTATCATTCATGTAGAACCTCCTTGACGTTCACCTTTGAGCGGTTCACGTCTTTGAGGTTCTACACCTTCCCGGAATTGTCAAACTTTGCCTGTCTCCCCGGCACAGCCGGGGATTTACCCTTTTTAATTACCGCTAACCCTTAACTTGTAGCCAATGAAGTTATGCGACACTCTCAAATAGGAGTAAACGTAATCACGATGCAAGAAACTTCAGCCGAGTTTGTCGCCCATCCATTCTACCGTACCGACCGGTCAAGTCCGGGCCGCTTTATCTGGTCGCATATCCGCCGCCATCCCTGGGTCGGGTTGGGCGTGATCGTCGGCGCGTTCAGCAACGCCGCGCTCGCCTCGGTGCTTCCCTACCTGATCGGCGAAGCCTTCAATGCGATTGTCGACAGCAAAGACATGCAGCGTGTTGGTTTTCTCTCACTGGTTATCGTTGTGTCACAGGTAATCCGGGGCGGGTTGCAGTTGATGCGTAACTTCTCCTCCGAGACGTTTGCCCAACGCGTCGAGCGGGATGTCCGCGACGAACTCTACGCCAGTCTGTTGGGCAAGAGCATGGCCTACCACGACCTTCAACCCGTCGGCGAGATCATGGCGCGGGTCGCCAACGATGTCCGCGAAATGAACTTCTTCATGAGTCCCGGCCTCAACATGGTTGTCGGCTCAGGGATGTTTCTCCTCATGCCGCTGGTTGCATCGCCGATGATCCACCCGGCCTTGATCCTGACGCCTGCGCTGTTCATCCCGATCTATGCCTTCGTCCAGTATCGCTATGTCAGGTCCCTGCACCGGGTCGCCCAGGATGTACGCGCCCGCTTTGGCCGGATGAACGCCCGCCTTGCCGAAACGCTCGACGGGATCGAGGTCGTCAAGGGCACCGCCCAGGAAGAAGAGGAAAGCGCCCGCCTGAGCAAACTAATCGACGATGTCCGCGACCGTTTCATCGACCAGGGCCGGATCGAGGCGCGTTATTTTGCGATCCTGCTTTTCGGCATAGCGGTCGTCGGGGCATTCCTCCATGCGGCGATCCTCTACCGGGCCAATGCCATCGACATTGGCGACGCGATCTCCTTCATGGGGCAGATCAGCCTTTTCGACTTCCCGGTTTTTACCTCGTCCTTTTCGCTGGCCCGGCTTGCCTCCGGGTTTGCCAGCGCCGAGCGTATCCTGAACGTCATCACGGCCAAGACCGATCTCGATCAGAACGAGGCAGGTCTCAGGCCGGAGATGAAAGGCTCGCTGACCTTCGATCAGGTCGATTTCAGCTTCATGCCGGGCAGCCTGGTTCTTCGTGACATTTCGTTCAGCATCGAACCGGGGCAGACCGTCGCGATTGTCGGGCAGACCGGCTCCGGGAAAAGCGCCCTGACCAGGCTGATCAACCGCACCTACGATGTCGACACGGGCCGCGTGCTGGTCGACGGCATCGACGTGCGTGACTGGTACCTGGCCGCGCTGCGCTCGCAGATCAGCATCATCGAGCAGGAGATTTTCCTGTTCAGCCGCACCATCGCCGATAACATCCGCTTTGGCTGCCCCGGTGCCGATCAGCAGGCGGTCGAAGAGGCAGCGAAGAAAGCCCAGGCCCACGATTTCATCATGAGTTTCCCCGAAGGGTATGAAACGGTCATCGGCCAGCGCGGGGTCACCCTCAGCGGTGGTCAGCGCCAGCGGTTGGCTATCGCCCGTGCCTTCCTGACCGATCCCCGGATTCTGATCCTCGACGACAGCACCAGCGCGATTGACAGCGCCACCGAAGACCAGATACAGAAGGCAATCTGGGCAGCGGCGCATGGCCGCACCACCATCCTGATCACCCACCGCCTCTCACAGATTCGCTGGGCCGATCACATCATCGTGATGCGCAAAGGCCGGATTGTTGCCCAGGGTAGGCACGAAGACCTCATCCAGCAGTCCAATGCCTACCGCCGCATCTTCGCCCGCTACGAAGGAGTCGACGAACCACCCGCCGATTCAGCCAATACACCTTCGGGCGGCGAACCACCTGTGCCCGGCGAAGCCGTCTAAGGAGACCACGCAATGTTCATGGGGCTGGACGCCGAAAAATACGACCGCCAGTATTCCGACTCTTACCTGTTCAAACGCCTGGGAGACTACATCCGCCCGTTCAAAAAGCAGGCGTGGGGGATCGTAGGGACAAGCCTTTTCCTTGCTGCCGCCCTGTCATTCATTCCGATTCTGACGTCGAAGGGGATCGCCGCACTCGAAGCAAATGCCCCGGACAGGACTCTGGCCCTGATCGTGTCCGGTCTGGCTGCCATTGCTATTACCTGGTACGGTGCGAACTGGCTGCGCCGCCTGCTGCTGAACAGGGCCGTTGCCGGGATCGCCGCGCAAATGCGAAAGGATGCCCAGCTCGCTTCGCTCTACCGCGATATGGCCTTCTACGATGTCACCAAATCCGGGAAGATTCTCAGCCGCATCACCAGCGACACAGAAGACCTGATCCAGGTGATCATGTTCACCGCCGAGATCGTCTCCCAGATCGTCGAGGCGCTGATCTTGTTTGGTGTCCTGTTCAGGCAGAACGTCTGGCTCACCCTGCTGGCGCTGGCGTTCTTCCCGGTCATCGCGGGCGCGGCGCTGTGGTTCAGAAAAACCGCCAGGGAGATCACCCGGCACGGCTCGCGGGCAATGGCCGCTGTCAACGACAATATCCAGGAGAGCGTGGCCGGAATCGGCGTCGCCAAGAACTTCCGCCAGGAAGCAAAAATATACGACCGATTCGTCGAAGTCAACACCCAGTCCTACCGGGTCAACTTACAGCGGGGATTTGTCATCGCCTCGGTGTTCCCGGCACTGAATGCCCTGTCCGGGTTTGCGATTGCAACGGTTGTTTACCTCGGCGCGCAGACGGTCGTCGGCGGCCTGATCAGCATCAGCGTCTGGTACCTGTTCGTCCAGTCAATCGACCGGTTTTTCTTCCCCTTCATCAACATCGCCTCCTACTGGAGCCAGTTCCAGCAGGCGATGAGCGACCTGGAACGCATTATCGCCTTGATCGACGCCGAGAACACCGTTATACAGACCGACACGCGCCCGGTTGGGAAGCTCTCAGGCGGCATTACCTTCGAGCACGTCAACTTTGCTTACAACGGTTCGCCGTCCGTGCTCAAGGATTTCTGCCTGAACATTAAGCCCGGCGAAAACGTCGCCTTTGTCGGCCATACCGGGGCGGGGAAAAGCACCATCGCCAAACTGATCACCCGCTTCTACGAGTTTCAAGATGGGCAAATCCTGGTCGATGGGCAGGATATCCGCACCTTCGACCTGACCGCCTATCGCAGCCGGTTGGGGCTGGTTCCCCAGGACCCGTTCCTGTTCAGCGGCACCGTCGCCGAAAACATCCGCTATGGCTGCCAGGATGCCACCGACGCCGAGATCGATGCAATCGCCCACAGCATCGGCAGCGGCGAATGGATGGAAACCCTACCCGACGGGCTGGTGACCGATGTCGGCGAACGCGGTGCCCGCTTGAGCATGGGCCAGCGCCAGCTCGTCAGCCTGCTGCGGGTCCTGGTGCAGAAACCGGCGATCTTCATCCTTGACGAAGCAACGGCGAGCATCGACCCGTTCACCGAGATGCAAATCCAGGATGCCATCGAGATGATCCTGGCCCGCTCGACCTCGATCCTGATCGCCCACCGCCTGAGCACCGTCCGCAGCGCCGACCGGATCATCGTGCTGCGTGAGGGCGAGATCATCGAGGAGGGCAGCCATAATTCGCTGATCGCCCAGGGCGGGCACTACGCAGAACTGTACAATACCTACTTCCGCCACCAGTCGTTGAGCTACGTCGAGCAGGCGCGGGAACGGCTTTCCGGCAGTTAAGATTGGATAGCAAGTGATGTTTCCCCAACCCGGTCTGTCGGCTATACTAACGCCTATATGTACCGGGTTGCCGGGCTTCTGACTCGATAAAAGTGAGGTAATTGTGATCGCCGAAACACCGCCCCAGCACGAAAAAATACAGAGAGAAGACTGGTACATGTTGATAGCCACAATTGTGGGAGGGCTGTTGATTGCCCCGTTACTACGAGATCAACCGTTTCTGGGGTTTGATTGGGTCGTTTCGTTTTCACAACATATCTTTGATATGGACTACCCGCCCTGGGTATGTTTGATGCTGCGACCGCTTACGGCTCTGCCATCCAGAACAGGGCTGATAATCTTACAGGGTTTAGCCTTTTCCAGCGTTTCCCTGTTGACCTACAGAATAGCCAGACAAACCTTTCCTGATAACCGGCTTCCGGCAGTTATTGGCGTCATTCTGGTTCTGATTTCCCCCTATCCCTGGTTAGTATTCTGGGCGGGACAAATAGAGGTTATGGTCATTATCGGTATAATGGCTATGCCCTTCGGTATCCCGTTGCTGTTTGCCAAGCCAAACCTGGGAATATGGATTGTGTTTCGCAGCAGACGCGACATATTTTTGACGCTTGGATTTGTACTGATCTCATTTGTAATATGGGGATTGTGGCCTCTGGATCAATACTCAGTAGACCGCAATCAAGCAGGTAAAGGGACAGAAATCGAAAGTGAGAACCCAAGACGTTGTTTAATGATCTCCCACAACCAGAGCCGCCAGCGAGCAAGCGGCAGCAGACGATGCAGGACCTGCCGAGGGCCACGTTTGGGAACAAACAAAAAATGCCATTTGACATAGCTCCACAGGTTCAACAGCAGCAGGGCCAGCGCGACGTAGAACAGGCGCAGGGTGACCGAAGCCGATGTGGTACGCGCGCGCATGGTGTTCATCAAGCGATAGCTGGTTTCGATACCAAAGCGACGCCGATACACCTCAAAAACCTGATGAGGGTCCATCTTGACGCTGCCGATGATGACATAGGCGAAATGGTAAGCGCCCTGCCGCCCATAGCGACCCTTGCTGTACTTACACACGACCACCACATCAAAGGTCTGATCACCGTATTTCGAACTGTGCCGGGTGTAGGTCGTACGATAGCTCTGGCGACCATTCAGCAGCGCCCGTGTGCCACCTTCTTTGCCACGAATGGTGAGTGCGATGATGGACGGGAAGGATTGTGTCTTCAGATAGGCCACCACGCCATTGTTATCGAACCCCCGGTCGAGATACAGGCGCCGGGGCTTCAAGCCCACCGTCTTTCCCCGTTCAACCAGCCGTTTAGTGACTTCTACCATCCTATCCGAACAGCGCACCAGCGTGATGGCCAGCGTATAGCGTTTGTTGTCTTTGAGTACATACAGCGTCCCATACCAGTGGAAATGCGTCGTGCCATGTTTGGCCCGGCTGCGCCGGATGAATTCGTCATCTTCCTCGTGCTCTCCGTGATACGGGATCTCGGTCACATCAATGGCCGCTGGACGATCTCGTTTCAAGAGATTTTTCGGCAAACGAGCCACCAGCAATTCATTCACCCGTTCTTCCAACCGCACCAGCGCCTCGTCATCTCCCAGCATCTCGTACACGATATTTCGCACTGTATTGGGGCTGGGGGCTTCCTCCAGCAGGTTACAGGCTGTTTCAATCGTCACCCGTTCCACTGCCGCCCCCACCAGGACATCCCAGATATCCTCGACTTCATACGAACGGTTCGGCATATCCAACTGGAAAATCTCTTGCAGCGTCTCGCTGGTCAGTTGATGAATGTCTTGCGCTGTCACCTGTTTGGTTTTCTGGTCGATTCGATTACACTTGTTCTGAGCCACTTGCGCCTCTTTCTCGTTGAAGGTTGGAAACTCCAACAAGAATGGCACAGGTTGGCTCTCTTTTTCAAGTTTTCGCCGCTCGTTGCGGTCTACTGATAGTGATAATCCTCGATATACTTTGCACCTCGCACAAATCGACTTGGAGCAATATTGCATAGCGGAACCTTAAGTTCCTTCCCACGATATTCTGCTAGCGTGATTAGTCCCAAGGCTTTTGATGACTTCGTCAACTTTACCACCTTGACCTGTGGGGGTTACTTTGTACATCCGCTCGATTTTTCTGATTCTAACGTTTTGCGTAGGTTTCGCTTTTAAAAGTGCCGGGGACGGTTTTTAGAAGATGGATTTGATAACAAATAGCCTCATCAAGCCAAGGTTTTGCCCTATTTGGACGATTTTTAGAGCAAATGAGGCTCCAAATTGCTTACCTACGCAATCCGTTAGAATGAGCAATTTTTTACCTAATTTTTAGGAGGAAACCAACTCGGACGAGTTAAGTAGCCAGCACAGGCTTGGGGGCAGCAATGCCCCCCGGCTACCCGACCCAGCACACCCTGTTTTCGAGGAGCACCGAATTTGGTGGAGGCTATATAATCATATACAATCTAACCGTTTGCGCATTGTCCAGTGCCCAATTGCCATGCGCCTTGAAGGAGTCCTATGGCCATGCACCTATCAAAGTATGCCATGTGCTCTGTCCTGTCTTTGATTCTGCTGTTTACCCTGTCTGCCTGTGTTCAACCTGTTGATAATACAGCTTCTGAGGAAGCAGTAGAAGGCCGTGCGATCCAGAATAAAGGCTCTGATACGCTGGTGAACCTCGCCTTAGCCTGGGCAGAAGCCTACCAGTCCGTCCAGCCAGATGTCTCCATTGCCGTTACGGGTGGTGGTTCAGGTACCGGAATCGCGGCCCTGATTAATGGCACTGTCGATATTGCTAACGCCTCTCGTTCCATGAAAGAAGAAGAGATCGCCGGGGCGCAGGCCAACGGTTTTGATCCGGTAGAGATCCGTGTTGCAATTGATGCTCTTGCCGTGATCGTCCACCCCGATAATCCAGTTGACCAACTCACCATTCAGCAGCTATCGGACATCTATACCAGGCGTATTGTCAACTGGAACGAAGTCGGCGGCAGCGATGCTCCTATTGTTTTGCTTTCCCGCGAGACCAACTCTGGTACGCACGTTTACTTCCTTGAGCAGGTCGTTCGTCAGGGTGACGACGAAAACGAAGATATTTTTGCCCCGCAGACCTTGCTCATGCCGTCCTCTGTTGGCATCACAAGCGAAATTCGCCGCAATCCCAACGCCATTGGCTATGATGGACTGGGTTATGTCACGGAGCATGAAAAAGTGCTGGCTATCGCAAAGGATGGGAATTCGCCATATGTGCTGCCCACAACTGAAACCGGTGCGGACGGCAGTTATCCCCTGTCTCGCTTCTTATTTATGTATACCGCAGGCGAACCGGAAGGCAGCATTGCAGAATATATCGATTGGATTAAAGGCCCAGAAGGTCAGGCCATTGTCGCTGAACTGGGCTTTGTTCCCTTGAATGAGGAATAATCTATGAACCTGTTACATCGTTGGAAAGTCGTTCATGATTCGGATGATAGTGTCACCGAGCGGCTCCGTGAACGGCTTTCAAACCTCCGTATCCGTGATGTTTGGGAGTTTTTCATTGAGCGTTTGATCTGGCTATCAGGCATCTCGATTATCGTAATAGTTGCTCTGATCTTTTTGTTTTTGCTGCGTGAAGGTAGTGCCGCCTTTCTCGATATTCCGCTGCGCCAGTTATTTGGCCGACGCTGGTATCCCATTGAGGGCATTTTCGGTATATGGCCCCTGATGGTCGGTTCAATTCTGGTTACAGCCGTGGCTATCTCCATCGCCATACCACTGGGGCTTATCACAGCGATCTATATAGGCGAGATCGCACCTGATTGGCAGCGCGACCTCCTCAAGCCCATCATTGAAGTACTCGCAGGAATTCCTTCTATTGTGCTCGGCTTTCTTGGCTGGATCGCTCTTGCTCCCCTGATCCAGCGGCTGGGCGCACCCACCGGCCTGACGATCTTTACTGGCTCGTTGATCCTTGCTTATATGTCCTTGCCGACGATTATCAGTATTTCTGAAGACGCCCTATATGCAGTCCCTAAATCCTTCCGTGATAGCGCCCTGGCCATCGGTGCAACTCAGTGGCAGACCATCTGGCGGGTGGTGCTGCCCGCTGCACGCTCCGGATTGGTAATAGCCATCATGCTTGGTATTGGGCGTGCCATTGGCGAGACAATGGCCGTCATGCTCGTTACCGGCAACGCCGCCAACATTCCTGACCTCAATCTGGGTTTGATCTTCCAACCGGCCCGCACGATGACGGCGACCATTGCCGCCGAGATGGGCGAAGTCGCGCAGGGCAGTTTACATTACAGCGTTTTATTCGGCATCGGCATTATTCTCTTTGTCATTACCTTTGCTATCAATTCAATCGCAAGCAGACTCGTTGGCGTGCAAGAAGCCGGACAGCGCCGGAAGAGAGGGTAGGTATGTCAAGACAACAGGCGCAAAAAGTTATTGTAGCGATTATTACCGCCATTGCCGCGCTGGTGGTGATCCCCATAATCCTCGTCATCGCCTTTATTGTGATTCAGGGCATCGGTGCGATTAGCTGGGAATTTCTGACGACGATGCCGCGCAACGGTATGCGTGAAGGCGGCATCATGCCAGCCATTCTGGGAACTGTGCTGCTGACCCTCGGTACCTTCATCGCCTGCATCCCCCTGGCAATTGGGACCGCGATTTATCTGGCGGAATACGCTGGCGACAACCGGTTGAC
>DAOUEJ010000155.1:0-15720 GCA_034430615.1 Anaerolineales bacterium
GCAGATTGAAGAGCATCGAGGGCCATGTACGCGGGGTTGCCCGGATGGTGGAGAACGATGCGTATTGTATCGATCTGCTGCGCCAAATACAGGCAATTCAAGCGGCGCTCAACAAGGTCAGCACAAAAGTACTCGATGACCATATCCACTCCTGCTTGATCACCGTAGTGCGTGGGGAGAATCAGGGGGAGCGGGAGCGCGTCCTCAAAGAAATCATGGAAGTTTATGAAATGGCGACCAAGGTTTGAAACAAACCCATTCAAGGAGGCGAGAGCCATGACGAAAATTACGTACGATGTACCCAATATCTCCTGCGGTCACTGCATTCACACGATCCAGATGGAGCTGGCCGATTTAACAGGAGTCAAGCATGTTGAAGCCTTGCAAGATAAGCGGCAGGTTACGGTTGAATTCGAACTCCCTGCGGATGAAGCACAGATCGTCGCTCTCCTGACAGAAATCAACTACCCCCCGGTCGCAGCGTAACCTGCGTGAGGTGATGGCAGCGTGACAACCCAAAGCAAGGACCTTTCACTTCCGATCACAGGCATGACCTGTGCCAATTGCGTGGCGACGGTTGAACGCACCCTCAAGAAACTGGATGGTGTTAGCTTCGCCAGTGTGAACCTCGCTAATGAGCGGGCAAGTGTATCGTATGATCCCGAGCGGGTTGATCAAGCTGCTTTAATCGAGCGTGTACAGCGTGCGGGATATGATGTTGCGCTCGGAGAAGCAGAGCTGAGCCTGCGACGGCTGGCCGACTCCACGGATGCCGCGCGGCTCGAGGCCACCCTCCTGCAACAGGAAGGTGTCGTGGAAGTTTCGGTCAATCTTGCCTCGGAGAAAGCGCGTGTCCGCTACCTTCCCACGGCCGTAAGCCAGAGCGAGCTTCGAAGTGCGGTCGAGCGTGCAGGTTTTGAGCTCTCCGCGGCCGAGGCCGGTCAGGATGATGTAGAACGTATCGCCCGGGAAGTGGAGATCAACCGCCAGATGCGTTTGCTGATCCTGGGGGTGCTGTTCACGCTGCCTCTTTTCACGCTCTCCATGCTTTATGATTTCGGCCTGCTGCCCGCTGCGATACAAGATGCCGGATGGTTGAACTGGCTGATGTTCGCGCTGGCAACACCGGTGCAGTTTATAGTGGGTGGGCAATACTATGTGGGTGCCTTCAAGGCGTTGAGGAACCGTGCGGCGAACATGGATGTTTTGATCGCTATGGGCTCCTCGGCGGCCTACTTCTACTCCATACCTGTTCTGCTGGGATGGATCCCCGGACACGTCTACTTTGAAACCGCGGCTGTCATCATCACCCTAATCGTGATGGGAAAATTCCTCGAAGCACGCGCCAAGGGCAGGACGAGCGAGGCAATCAAGAAGTTACTGGGGTTACGCCCGAAGACCGCCCGCGTGATCCGGAATGGGGCGGAGCAGGATATCCCGGCCGAAGCAGTGCAGGTCGGCGACCTGGTTATCGTACGTCCCGGTGAGCGGATCCCGGTCGATGGGGTGGTCGTCGAAGGGCGCAGCACGATCGATGAGTCGATGCTTACTGGGGAATCGATGCCGGTCGAGAAGGGACCGGGTGCTGCGGTGGTTGGCGCAACGGTCAACAAGCTCGGCCGCCTGAAATTCGAAGCGCTCAAAATCGGCAAAGACACGGCGTTGGCGCAGATCATACGGCTTGTGGAAGAAGCGCAAGGGAGCAAGGCACCAATCCAGAGGCTGGCAGATAAGGTCTCGGAGGTATTCGTCCCGGTCGTGATCGTGATTGCGCTCCTCACCTTCCTAGGCTGGTATTTCCTGGCGCCGCCCCCGACCGGTGATTTGTCAATCTTCACGCGTGCCCTGATCAACATGGTCGCCGTACTGGTCATTGCCTGTCCGTGCGCAATGGGTCTTGCAACGCCTACGGCAGTGATGGTCGGCACCGGACGCGGGGCGAACAGCGGGATCCTGTTTAAATCCTCAGAAGCCCTCGAACGTGCGGGAAGCCTGACCACCGTGATGCTCGATAAGACCGGCACGATCACACGCGGCCAGCCAACTGTTACCGATATTCAAATCATCGATCATTCCCGTGGCGGGGATGAAATCCTGCGTTTGGCAGCCAGCGCGGAACAAGGCTCCGAGCACCCACTTGGCGATGCCATCGTTGCTGCCGCATCAGAGAAAGGTTTGCACCTGGAAGATCCGCAGGGGTTCCAGGCCATCGAGGGGCAGGGGATCCAGGCTCAGGTTGCCGGGCATGCGGTTCAGGTTGGATCCACACGGATGCTCGAAGCTGCAGGGATAGGCATAAGTTCACTCATCGACACCGTACATTCAATCCAGGCGCAGGCGAAAACGGCTGTTATCACTGTCGTTGATGGCATACCTGCGGCCGTGCTCGGTGTGGCCGATTCTGTGAAGGATGGTTCATTCCAAGCGATCCGGGAATTGCAGGCTCTGGGTCTGGAAGTGGGGATGATCACCGGTGATAACCAGGCGACGGCGACGGCGATCGCAAACAGCGTTGGCATCCAGGACACGGCAAACGGCAAGCAGGCTCTCGTTCGGGCGGAGGTCTTGCCTGGCGAGAAGGTGAATGTTATCAAGGAGTTAGAGAAGGACGGCAAGATCGTTGCCATGGTTGGTGATGGGATTAACGATGCACCCGCGCTGGCACAAGCTGATGTCGGTATCGCCATTGGAACCGGGACAGACGTCGCCATCGCTGCTGCCCCGATCACGCTCTTGAGTGGCGACCTGCGTGGCGTTCCACGCACGATCACGCTCTCGCGTGCCACGCTCAGGACAATCCGCCAGAACTTATTCTGGGCTTTGATCTACAACGTTCTGCTCATCCCCAGCGCGGCCCTGGGACTGCTTAATCCAATGCTCGCCGCTGGCGCGATGTCCTTCAGTTCAATTTTCGTTGTGAGCAATAGCCTGCGCTTGCGCCGGCTTCGTCTGTAGTCTCGCTCCGGCAATCCAAAGTGTAAACTTGCCCACTTGATGCTCCCTTAGGGTTGGGTTATGCTTCATGGAATCGATTGAAGCTAGGCAGGCTGGATGAATCGTCTGCTCTTGGAGGACAAGCGTCGATGAACATCAGCAACCTGGGAATCAATCCTTACAGCATCGGTATCTCCGCACTCGCTGGATTACTCTCCTTCCTCTCCCCGTGTGTGCTCGCATTGGTGCCAGCCTATATCGGGTACCTCGGGGGTCGGTCGATAAGCCCGGCCGGCGAGGTCGTTGAAAATCGCTGGGTGACCTTCAGCCACGGTGTGGCGTTCGTGCTCGGCTTTAGCCTCGTGTTCGTGCTCCTTGGTGCAGCTGCCTCAGCCCTGGGCGTATTGCTCTACGATGTGCGGATTTGGCTTGCCCGCATCGGTGGGCTCGTAGTAATCATCTTCGGCTTGCATACCTTGGGGCTGATCCGCATCCCCTTTCTGGATTACGATACGCGGCGACAGATGGAACCCAATCCTGGGCTTGGATACCTGTCGTCAGCTTTGATGGGCGTGTTTTTCTCGGCCGGCTGGGCGCCTTGCGTAGGCCCCGTGCTTGGTGCGGTTCTCACGCTAGCTTTGAACAGCGCACGCATTACGGAGGGCGTAGTTCTTCTCTCTGCATACTCAATTGGCCTGGCAATCCCCTTCCTGCTCGCCGCACTCGGGGTCGGACGTGTAGCGGAGCTGATGCGCAGATACGGGAAAGCGGTGCGCATTCTCTCCTACGTGACCGGCGTCATCCTGGTGATCGTGGGGGTTATGCTCCTTACCGGGACACTTGAGCGCCTGGCACAGTTCGGTTTCTTCGTCGATTTCGGACTTTAGCCGAGGCTGATGACATCACGCCCCACAGTCCGGCGGCAATTGTATTTGCTCTTGATCGGCGTGCTCGTTGGGGCGGCGTTCACGCTCATTACCTTATTCGGGTTGCCTGCGGGCAACAGCGTCCGCGGGCCAAACGCGACTGCAGGGGGCTATTCGACCGGGTTGCCTGTAGCTCCCGAGGTCGGGGCGTTGGCTCCGGCGTGGACACTGGAGTCTCTCGGCGGTGAAGCCATCAGCCTGCAGGACTTCCAGGGGCAGGTTGTCTTGCTCAATTTCTGGGCAGTTTGGTGTGGTCCCTGCGTGGTAGAGATGCCAACGCTGCAGGCACGCTATGAAGCATTCTCTCCGCGTGGCTTTGTCGTGTTGGGCATCAACTTCGATGATCCGGTCGAGGACGTTAGGATCTTCCAGGAGAGCCTGAAACTTACCTTTCCAATTTTGCTCGACCCGGGCGGAAAAATCCAGGATCTGTACCGTATACGCGGCTACCCATCATCGATCCTCATCGGCGAGGATGGCGTGATCCAGATTGTGCATATTGGCCTCATGACGGAAGGTCAACTCGATGGGTACCTTAGGGACCTTGGCTTGTGAATATGATCAAAGTTATCTTGTACACACGTAAAGGATGTGCTTTATGCGATGCGGCCAAGCATGAGCTAAGCTGTCTCGAAGCTGATTACCCACACGAGCTGGTCGAGGTGGATATTGAGAGCGATCCGGCCCTGCTATCGCGGTATTTGGATCGCATCCCTGTCCTGGAAGTCGGACCCTACACCCTCGAAGCCCCAATCGAAGAGATCAATCTCAAGGTCGCACTGCAAGCTGCAGGCGATTCAACCTCACAACGTGATCCAAAGGCGGTTTCGGTGCCGCGCGGCCAGGCGGTCTTCCTGAACAGGTTGCTGTACGCCATCACACGCCGCTGGCTTTTCATTTTCAATCTGCTGGTCTTGCTCTATGTGGGGTTGCCCTTCCTGGCGCCGGTCATGATGCGAGCCGGGGTTGAACGGCCGGCGCGCTGGATCTATTCGATCTACTCACCACTTTGTCATCAGATTCCCTATCGGTCATGGTTCCTGTTTGGCGAACAACCTGCTTACCCGCTCAGGCTGGCAGGCATGGAGGGGGCTGCATTCGAGGATATATCCAGCATCCCACCCTACGACCTGAGACTTGTCCGTACCTACACCGGCGACGCGGTAATTGGGTACAAGGTTGCACTCTGCGAGCGCGATGTTGCCATCTATGGTTCGATCTTCCTTGGTGGGCTGCTCTTCGGCCTGGTGCGTCGACGACTAAAACCCATGTCCATCTGGCTATGGTTCCTGATCGGGATCGTCCCGATCGCCATCGATGGCACCTCCCAACTGCTTTCCGTACTGCCCTTCTTTAACTTTGGGTTACGAGAAAGCACGCCTCTACTACGGACGTTAACCGGCACACTTTTTGGTCTCTCAAACATATGGTTAGCCTACCCCTATGTCGAGGAAGCAATGCAGGAAACCCGCACGCTGATCGCGGCCAAACTGGCAGCGAGCGGTGAGTTGGACTAATCTGCCGGGCTGTCAGGCAGCATGATAAACTGAGAACATGCAGCCCAGAGTATCTGGATCCCTGAAATACTACCAATTCAATTCACTGCAGGGCACGTCCGTCCAGCATGGTATCTTCACTCGCCAGGGGGGCGTAAGTCCTGATCCCTGGCGTTCACTCAACGTGGGCGGGACGGTAGGTGATGATGCAGCCCGGGTGCTGGAAAACCAGGAACGCGTTTTTAAGGCGCTGTCCCTCGATCCTGCCACCGTCTTTGATGTCTGGCAGGTGCACTCCGCAGAGGTGGTGATTGGTGAGGCTCCCCGCGCCGGCCGAACACACCAGAAAGCGGATGTGATTCTTACCAATCAACCAGGAATCGCGCTGCTCATGCGTTATGCGGACTGTGTCCCGATCATGCTCTATGACCCAACGAGGCAGGCCATAGGGCTTGCTCACGCTGGATGGTTAGGCACAGTGCGTGGGGCAGCGCGTGCTGCCGTGCAGGGGATGGTCGCGAGCTTTGGTTCCCGGCCCGGGGATATTCTCGCCGGGATCGGCCCTTCGATTGGCCCAGATCACTATGAAGTGGGCGAGGATGTTATTGCCGCCTTTGAAATGAGCTTTGGTAAGCAGACCCATGATTACATCCATGGCAATGGGCGGACCTACCTGGACCTATGGTCTGCGAACAAACATCTGCTTGAGGCGGCGGGTGTCACCCAGATTGAGATCGCAGGCATGTGCACAGCCTGTGACCTCAGTGCGTGGTATTCTCACAGGGCGGAAGGCGGCCAAACCGGGCGCTATGCGGCTGTGATGAGCTTGCAGCATTCTCCCGACAGGTGATGGGCATGGACAGAGACGCGATTGAGCGGAACTTGCAGCGTGTGCATGAGCGCATCGCTGAAGCAGCCATCCGCAGCCACCGGAAGCTCGAATCAGTCCGACTGGTAGCGATCACCAAATCTCATCCAGCACAGGTTGTCCGCACTGCATACCAATGTGGACACCGTCATTTTGGTGAAAACAGGGTTGGAGAAGCGAGCGAGAAGCAGGCTCAACTCACTGATCTCAAGGACGTGACCTGGCACATGGTCGGCCGGATTCAAAGTCGAAAGGCGGGGGATGTCGCCGGTCATTTTAAGTACGTACATTCGATAGACCGGTTGAAGATTGCCCGCCGGCTCAATCAGTACCAGGCGGATATCGCACAAACCTTGATTGGTTACCTGGAAGTGAACGCATCGGGTGAGGATACCAAGGCTGGTTGGAACCTGGCCAAGCGGACGACCTGGGATGAATTCCTTGAAGAAGTGCAGCCGATTTTTGAGCTGTCCTACCTGCGGATAGAAGGTTTGATGACGATGGCAGCCTGGAATGCGAACGAGCAGATCGTTCGAGAGACCTTTTCCCGCCTGCGGGAATTACGGGATCATCTGGAGCGAAGCTTGTCGTGCAGATTACCCGAGCTTTCCATGGGGATGACGGACGATTTTGAAATTGCGATCGAGGAGGGGGCAACAATTGTGCGGGTGGGCCGAGCGATCTTCGGCCCGCGCTGATAGATGGCAATGATTGCATGCGGTACAATGTGCTCTGATCTCGTACCTGGATCAGGTTCGATAGACACTTTTTGAGAGGCAGGCAGATCCTTTGTCGACGCTTGGGAATGCAATTTCGATCATAATCACGGCCATTTCGATTTTAATCATCGCCGATGTGGTCTTGAGCTATATTCTGGATCCATTCCATCCAATTCGCCGCTTCCTGGATGGGATCGTGCAGCCGCTGCTTGCACCGATCCAGCGCATACTGCCTCCGGTTGGGGGATTGGATTTCAGCCCTCTTGTGTTGTTAATCCTGCTTGATCTTTTGAGCCGGGTTCTTAGGGGCATCCTCTCATGAAGGAAACTCAGGCGAAACGCGCATTTAAACTCCATGCCGGTGAACAGGGCGCGGCACTTACCATCCGGGTTACCCCGCGCGCGCGGAAGACTGAATTCAGCGGCGTGCTGGATGATGGAACGATTCGGGTGCGCGTGGCTGCGCCTCCAGTGGATGGGAAAGCGAACAAGGTCTTGATTACGTTCCTGGCCAAGGCTCTTTCGGTCCGGAAGAGTGCGATCGAGATCGTTGCCGGGGAACGTGGTCTTGATAAAATCATTTCCGTGGTCGGACTTCCAGCTCATACTGTAGAAGAGCGGTTAAAAACCCACCTCGATCGATTCATTTCAGACTCTTAACTCACGAGCTCTACAATAAAATGGCCGGATATTTCCCCGGCCGTTTTATCATTGAACTGTAAACCTTTTTATTAGTGGCAGCTCTCACGGCTCAAGTGATATCGTGCGTGATCAAGCCTATGTCGCGACCCCGGATGCCCTCATCTGACTCAAGGCTTCAAACGCTGCGTCTCGCAAGTAGGGTTGGTTGGATTTTAGCGCCTGATTTAATTCTAGCGACAGATCATCGGCGTCTGCCCAGACGATCGCTTCCAGAGCAGCAATTTGTTCCTCTTGTGAGCCTTTGGTCAATGCGCGTCGCAGTAAATCCAGCGCGGCGCGTTCTGAAGCAATCGCCAGGCCTTCTTTGCTTGCAAAGGCTTTAAGCCAGCCAAGCTGGGTGAGGTCGCGTGAAGGTTCTACCACCTTCCAGGGCGGGTTGCGGCGTTGTTTCAAAATCTCGGCTGCTGCCCCCCGAACGACCCACTGCTCATCTTCCGTTTGGAGCGTTTCGAGCATTTCGAGCGCCCAGAGCTCGGGAACCCGACCCAGTCCGAACACGGCCGCACGGCGGGTTAGTAGATTTTTCATTTCGACGGCGTCCCGCAGCATCGTAAAGCCTTCGGTTGGGTTGCAGGCCAGGGATTCGGCCGCGGCGATTTGAACGCCCTCCTCACTTTCTAGCAGGATGTGCCCGAGCCCCTCCAGGGCTTCATCGGTTCCAATCGCTGCCAGCGCCAGGCATGCTGCCCGCCGTGTATGCAAATTGCGATTGGACTTGATGGTGTTGATTAGTTCTTTCACGCTTTCTTCGTCTCGCAAGCCTCCCAGGCCCAAGCCGCCCAGGACACGGCTGGTGGGATTGTCGGAGTTCAGCAACCTGCGGAAGAGGATCGAAACCGAGGGTTCACGCGACGCTGCCAGAGCGTGAACACAGCGCAGCCTCAATCCGTAGGGACGAGTCCCATCGGCAACGATCTGCGCCAGTTGACGGAGGACCTCGCCCCGCCACGCTTGTTTTCGGGGGGCATCTGGAAGCCAACGAGCGAGGGTCAGCAGTCCGCTCTCGAGTGGATCAGCATCGGCTTTCAATAGACGTTCGCTCAGTGGGCCAGCATCGCCGAGGGCGGCGTAGTATCGGAGCATCAATTCACCAGGCGCCCAGCCAAGGGGGAGCTTCTCAAGCGTTTCATTCTCCTCGACCAGAGCCCGTGCCGCCAAATAAGCCCCGAGGTTTGCGGAAGAGAACGTCAGGCGGCCCTGGAGGTGTCGTTGAATGATCCCTGCCGCCTCCATCTCAGCCAGTGGCATACCGCGCTTCAGATGCCTCTCGGTGAAGATGCCCGAACCGCTCCGGATCCAGGCCAGCGCAGAAGACTGGGCTGACTTCCGCTCGTTAGGTGAGAGGAATCTCGCCAGGTATGATTCGAGTGCATCAATGCTCCGGTTGCCCCGTATGTCGCCGATATAGGCTGCCCAAGCGTGCATGGTGATTTCGAGCGGGCTGAGGCCGCGCATCGAACCGATCATCCAGCCCATCAGCAAAGCCGGGTCTACATCGGAGATGCGGCTCTTGGGTAGATTGGGCAAGATATGTTCCTGCCATGCCGTCGACCATCTTTCTTGGAAGAGGATCTGATCATGATCGCTCCACGGCGCGATGGATATTGGGGTCAACCCGATTCCGGGCAGACCGTTATACCCGTCAATGTGGGCGGTCACGATCATGCGGATGTCGGGATACTTTTCCAGCAGGTTCTTCAGCCAGTCGGCAATCGGTGGGATTTCATGCGGATTGAACTCATCCAGGCCGTCGAGCAGGAGCAGAGCCTGGCCTCGTTTAAAAAGTGACTGCACCTGTCCAGGGAGACGGGATGAGCCTCCCGTCTCAGATTGATCATGGATCGTAGTCTCGATTGGTTTAAAAGGGTCTTTCTCCGCAGCTCGATCTAAAAGCAGATCTCCGGCATGAAGGAGCACGGGCATCAAATCAACAAGAGAACCCAAGGCTGGGTCACGCATGGCCAGTCGGGTGGCAAGGTATGCGAGTGCGGTCGTTTTTCCAGAGCCTGGCCAGCCCGTGATCAGTAAGTTAGCGCCATCGCGCAAGGCAGCTTCGATCCCGATTGTGGGCGCCTGGTAGATACTGGAGAGGAATTGCCAGTCGGGGAGATTGGGAAGGACAGAGAGCGTGTCCTCAGGGGAGCGCTCCTTCTCATCCTCGCCATCGGGCAGTGGTGGTGCAAGCAGTTTGGGCGGGAGGACAATTTCGTCGAGGGCGAAAATCGCACTCGCCAGGTGCATGCTCTGGGCACGGGAGAGAACTTCCGTGCGGTAACGCTCGATCAAAGTCCGTTGTTGACGGCGGTTTGCGACCCGGATCTTGGATGAGGACCAGTTTGATATTGCATCTCGAATTGGTTCTGCTCGACCATAGAGCCAGGTAAAGAAAACACCGAGCAGTATGCCGAGCAGGAATTCACCCGCATCGAAGAAGTTTCCGAATAAGCTGATCCAGAGGTTGCGGATAAAAGTAATCATAGGCACTCACCCTGCATAAAGGATCCGTCCGCACTGCGGACATGCGAAAGGGACTTCGTTGTTGCGGACTTCCTGTTGTTGAGATTGTCCAAGGTCCACACCGCATGCGGAGCAGCTTCCGGAGCGCATCAATACTACGGCATGCTCGCCTACATAGCCCCGCAGATGCTCATAGATCTTGAGATCATCCTGATCGACATCACCAAAGGCAGCCTCACGTTCGACCTTCAGACGCCCAACCTTTTCTTTAAACGAGGACAGTTCACCCCGTAGTTGGGCAGTGGTCTCTATTTGCCGCGCCTCAACGGCGGTCAGGGACTGCCTGGCCTTTTCAGCGTTCTTTTGAGCTTCATCCAGGTCCAGCATCGCTTCGAGCAGACGCTCTTCCAGCGTCTCAAGGTAGCGTTTGAGCGCCTCCGATTCGAGCTGCAGATCTTGCAGTTCTTTTGGATTGGTCACTGTCCCGCCGTACAGCCTGCTTTCTGTAGCTTTGATCTTCTCTTGTTGGGATGCGAAAGCGTGCTCGGCGGCGAGGTTAGCAGAACGGGCTGTAACCAGCGCCTCCTCACCTGCATCCACAGCTTTCTGGGCTTTGCCCAGAGCTTCGTCGTCTGCAAGCTCGGCTTCGATGGACTGGATGCGGTTCTTGCTTGCCTCAAGCTCGAGGTCCAGCTCTTGCAATCGATAGAGGCTTGATGCTCGACTCATACTCCGATTATAGGGGTTTGAGAGGCAGGAGAGCAAGGTACGCATGGCACATAGCCTCTCCTCGACGTACAATGTGCGGGCGATGATTTCCCGGCGTGAATACCGCATGGTCCTTATGATTTCTGCCGGCGCAGCGCTCCTGACGCTGCTGCCCTATCTGCTTGCAGCGAAAGTAACACCGCCCGGGATAGGATTCTCGGGTTTCATCGTCAACCCGGTTGATGGGTTCAGCTACCTGGCGAAGATGAGGCAGGGTGCTGAAGGGAGCTGGATATTTACGCTTCCCTATGCAGCCGATCCAGGTCCAGGGGCCTTCCTATATGCGTACCACCTCCTGCTTGGTCATCTATCTACCTGGTTGAATCTACCGCTCCTGAGCATCTACCATGCTGCTCGGGTAATCGCAGCCTTTCTCCTGTACTTGACGGCCTATCGCTTCCTTCGCTGGGTAATCGCTGAACGTGATCTGGTGTGGTTCACCTGGCTGGCTGTAATCCTTGGGTCAGGGTTGGGCTGGGTGAGCATTCTGCTTCTGGATCACCCAGCGAGCGATATGCTGATCCCCGAATCGATCCCGTCACTCTCGGCGATGGTTAATGCACACTTCCCGCTGACGTTATGGGGGATGCTCTTGGCGGTGTTAGCGGTCGTCAATCCTGAAATACCGCGGCTAAGAAGGCTCATTATTGCCGTGGTCAGTGGCACAGTCCTGGGTATAGTTCTTCCATTCGCTGCCGTGAGCCTGGTCGTAGTCCTCATGGTCTGGGAGCTGATAGAGTGGATTCTACAGGTTAAGTCAGGCTGGGATAAGCCCCGACGCGAATGGGTCCTTAATCACCTGCTTCCACTGGTCATCTTTGCACTGGCCTTGCTCCCCTGGTTCATCTACGATGGTTGGTTGAGTGCATCTCATCCGGTCCTCCGTCTATGGAATGTTCAAAACCAAACCCCATCACCTCCTGTCTGGGATTACATGCTTGGCTTTGGGGTCGTCCTGTTCCTGGCATGCTTCGGGCTGAGGGTTAAGAGAATCCGTAGTCAACCAGGCTGGCGCTTCCTGGCCACATGGTCCGTGCTGGGCAGCCTGATGATTTACGCACCTGTTGCGTTCCAGCGCCGCATGTCGATGGGATTATTTTTCGCCTTCGTCGCCCTCGCTAGTGCCGGCGTGGTGTGGTTGGAGGCACATGGCTTACGGAGAAAGACCATCATCCTCTTCGCGCTTGCCTTGATGCTGCCCTCCAATGCATTGCTCATCGGTGCCAGTCTTGTCAGCATTTCGGGCGGAGATCCAGATTTCGTGCACACCCAGGGTGAGCTCGGTGCATACCGCTGGCTGGATGCTCACATTTCGCCCGGCGATCTGATACTTGCTTCAGAAACGATCGGCAACCGGCTGCCTGCTTTTACATCTGCGAGGGTGCTGTATGGGCACCCCTTCGAAACCCCGCAGGCGGATCTCGCGCGCCAGACAATCCGGACCCTCTTCCAGAACTCAAACGGCGATTCCGGGCTCAAGGAGCTTAAGTCACTTGGGGTTGATTACGTGTTCTATGGCTGGCGGGAAAGGCAGCTCGGCGAGCCAGGATGGCTCCCGCTGCTGGATCCGGTAGTGGACTTCGAAGAGGTCCAGATCTACGCGGTTCCGGGATCATGATGCAAACCGCGCTCAACGAGAGAAGAACTCCGCTTCTTTTGCTCGGGTTCGTGCTGCTGTGCACAGCTCCTATCATCACCCATCCCGGGTGGATCGCCCATTGGCCGGCAGCGCTTTACAACGATCTTCTCATCTCGCATCTCCCACTTTCCCAGATTGCACATGATCTGCTCTTCAACTGGCACCAGACTCCTCTCTGGAATCCATACCTGCTCTCCGGTATGCCGTTAGCTGCAGATCCGTTGGCCGGTTTGACCTACCCACCCAATTGGATGGCGATCCTCTGGCCAGGCGCGCAGGTTGTGAATCTGCTTCTCATCGGTCATCTGGTATGGGCCGGGATCGGCGCCTGGCTGCTTGCCGGGTCTGAGGGTGCAGGAAGAGCGGGGGCGATCGCTTCAGGGCTGATATTCGGTGGCGCTGCGAAACTTGTAACGCACCTGAGTCTGGGACACCTGGGCCTCGTGAGCGCTGCCAGTTGGACGCCGTGGGTGCTGCTTGGGATCAGGAAAGCGCTTCAAGCACCGACAGAGCAAAGTGCGCGCTCGGCTGGTCTTGCGGGTTTATCGATCGGCTTGATCTTCCTCGCCGATCCTCGCTGGCTCATCCCGGCTGGATTGTTGGCCGTGGCGTATTTCATCTCTGCCCGGAACTGGGCAGACACGCGATTGACCTTACGCCAGCTGCTCAAGCGTGGTCTTCTGTTAAGTGTATTCGCACTTGGCATGAGTGCCTGCTTGAGCCTGCCATTGTGGGAGTTGGTTAAACTAAGCACACGCTCCGGCTTGAGCCTGGGTGAGCAAACAGTGTACTCATTGAATGCACTCGATCTATTGGGCATGTTTGTCTTCCTCCCAAGAGAGCCTGAGCAATTCATTTACATCGGGAGTGCGGTTGTATTTCTCTCCCTACTGGCGTTTCTCAGGCCATCCCGTACGACCTGGTTCTGGGGTGGGATAGCAGTTGGGGCAACCTTGCTTGCTATGGGCCCAGCCACCCCCCTTTATGCTATCTTCAGTAGGGTGATCCCAGGAGCAGGCTTCCTGCGCGTGCCAGGGAGGTTCTTCATCCTGAGCATCCTCGCAGTGGCGCTGCTGGCTGGAAAGGGGATGCAATTGCTACTTATGCGAGCGGACGGCGTGCTCGAGCGGCGCTCGCGTATACTGGGTGTCACGTTCTTCGTATTCGTGATCGCTTTAAACGGTGCTGTGTGGGCCGTTCGTGGATGGCCATCCACGCTTGCAATGCTGCCGGTGATCATTGCGCTTGCTGCACTTCTGCTGCTTTTCAGGAGTAGAAACTGGATTGAGAAAAGTGAGGCAGTGCTCACAGCCTGGCTCATCCTGATCGCAATCGAAGCCGCTTTCGTGGATTGTTCGTTGCTCGATATGAGGCCGATTCAAAACGAAAGTTCCGCTCGTCTTGCTGATAGAATCGCTGCCGATGCGGGGGTGCAGCGGGTCTTTTCTCCGACCTTCAGCCTGGCACCCCTCCAATCTGCGCAGCGCGGTATCGAAAGCGTTGAGGGCATTTCACCTCTGCAGCTGGCTGCCTACCGCGCGTACCTGGGCACGGCACTCGGCTTCGATCCGTCGGTTTATTCTGTCCCGTTACCACCGGTGACGCCAGACCTCGATCCAGCCCGTTATGATCTTGAACAGCTGGCCAAATTGAGTGTGACCTGGATCTTGTCAAACCAACCGATCGAGCGTAATGACCTCATAGCGGAAGGTGTTGTGGATGGGGTCCGTCTTTACCGTCTTGTCGAGCCCAAACCCCATATAGAATTCACGTTGAGCGATCCGGGCGCGTTTGCAGGACAATCCTTGCGACTCATAAGTTGGTCTCCAAACCGCATAACAATCCACACGAGCAGTAGCGGCCGCCTCGTGCTGCGAGAAGTGAATTACCCCGGTTGGATAGCCTTGATCGATGGCCGCCGCACCGAGATCCTGGTTGAGGAGGATCTATTCCGAGCAATCGAAGTCCCATCCGGTGAGCATGAAATTGAATTTGTATTCCAACCTTGGATGGTGTTCATGGGGTGGGGAACGACATTCTTGACACTGGCAGCTTTATGGGTGATCGCGAGGCGGACATGACGCGATCGGAGAGAATGTGGTGCCTGGTTTATAGCGGGATCCTGGTTGTCCTAACAACCATTCCTGTTTGGATCGGGTTTGGAGCTGAGGGGGATGCATGGCGTTTTACCGGATTCGTCATCGGCGTTGAGGACGGGAATTCATACATTGCTAAGATGCTGCTCGGGCAGGGAGGGGCGTGGTTGTTTCGTACGCCCTATACCGGCATGGAACAACATGGTGTGCTGGCCTTCCTACCCTTCCTGCTGCTTGGAAAGCTGGCCTCGGCCCCGGCCCTGCATCTACAGTTGGCGGTCCTTTACCATCTTTTTCGCATAGCCACTATACCCCTGGTGGTTATGGCTACATACCGTCTGGCGGCCGTCTTCCTCCCCGGGGAAGGCCAAAGGCGCTGGGGGACGGTCTTGGCGACAGCCGGTGGCGGGCTTGGATGGGCAATGCTCTTGGTGAGCGGCTCTCAATCTGCAGCAAGCCTTCCGCTCGAGTACATCTCACCCGAAAGTTTCGGTTTCTTAGCGCTCTATACTCTCCCGCATCTGGCACTCACCCGTGCCCTGATGCTCATAGCTCTCACGACGTACCTCCAATCGAACGGGCGGATGCGAGCGGGATGGGAAGCCGGCCTAATCCTGATGATCTCTCTCCTGGTGCAACCGCTCACTGCTCTAACCTGCCTGGCGGTGATTGGGGCTCACCAGCTTCTGCTCTTCTGGCGGGGGCGGACTGCATTCTCGAATGATTGGAACGCCCGCTGGCGGCCAGTGCTATGGCGGATGCTGATCCCGATCCTTCCTTTCCTTGTCTATTACATAATCGCCTTCTCCACCGATCCCTTCCTGAAGCTCTGGTCAGCCCAGAACCAGCTCCAGTCGCCGCCACCAGGGTATTACCTGCTCGCCTTTGGATTGCTGCTCCCATTTAGCATCGTGGGGATTGTTACTGCGTGGTGTCAACGCGATCCGGATGCCAGCCTACTTACAGCATGGATCCTCATCTTTCCACTGCTGGCTTACTTTCCCTATCCCGTGCAGAGACGGCTACCTGAGGGGGTGTGGGTCGCGTTTTCGATCCTTGCTATAAAAGGGTTTGCTGATTTGCTTCGCCGGCAGCGGGTCTTCAAGCTGGCAATG
>DAOUEJ010000156.1:0-9170 GCA_034430615.1 Anaerolineales bacterium
GCTGGCCACCAACAGGTTGGGATGTCTTTCCATCGCCCCTCGGGCAAACGCATCCAATAATGCCGTCTTCCCCCGTCCCGGATCTCCAGTCAAGAAGACCACCTGCCCGCGACCGTCAAGCGCCTGGTCGAGAAAACCATGCAACAGCTCCAGTTCCCGATCCCGTCCCACAAAGACAGGAGCAGGACCTTCCTCCAGCTCCTCAAGGAAAGCAGGCAGTTTCAATGGGCCGACATCAGTGAAGGCCTCTGGTGGTAACGCCTCTATCGATTTAAGCGGGGGGAATTCCGAGATGAGTCCTTCAATTGCCAACTGGCAGACACGTTCAGGACGGTGAATATCTTTCAAACGGTGTCGGCCGAGATCGAGCAACGTAACGCCCTCTGGAAGTTCATCGCGCACGAGCGCCGTTGTCGTCTCCGATAGCAGCACCTGACAGCCGTGTCCGGTGTGGGCGATGCGGGCGGCACGGTGCACGTCCATGCCGGTGTAGCCCTCATCCCAACTGAGCGGCTCGCCTGTATGCAGTCCCATGCGCACGCGAACCTCCACTTCATTTATCCAAGCGTGGGATGAGATAACTCGCTGCGCTTCGACCGCCGCGGACACAGCCTCTGTCGCCCGGGGAAAGGAGAAGAAAAAAGCATCTCCCTGGTTATCGACCTCCTGGCCATTGTGGCGCGTGAAGACCTCGCGCAGGATGCGGCGCTGATCTGCCAGGAGTTCGGTATAGCGATCCCTCAACTGTTTGAGGAGTGCCGTCGAGCCTTCGATGTCTGTGAAGAGGAAGGTGACGGTGCCGGTGGGTAGCTCGGTGCTATTCAATTCCAGTACTCCATTCCGGATGAAACTTCGTATGGTTAGGCATCTCTAAGGACCCGGCTCAATCTTATGCAACCCGCCATGCGGGATCCTGTACCTATCACATATCTCATAGGACCCCTTTGCGTGAGGACCGAAGGCAATATCTAGTCGGCATTTTCCAGCTGCGCCATGGAGGTCTTGATTTGGAGGACAAGCCTCGAAGACAGGAAAGATTTTCTCATCTCTTGATCCTCTACTTGATCAGCAAGCGCATTTATGATTCCCATTGCTTGCTCGTAAGCATCACTCGCTCCATGATTATCACCTACCATCATAAGCGCTCTCCCCAACCCGTTCAGTGCTCGAGTCTGATGATAGGGCCATTCGGCCATCTCCCAAATCTTCACCGCTTCATGGAAATGTCCAGATGCAGGATCGGGGTTCTTCTTGGCTAATGCCAGGCACCCCCGGGCCTCTGCAAGTGCCGCTTTCGTCATTAGCAAACCTAATTGCTGGTAGGCTTTGTCGATACGCGAAATGCAGGCTTCACCATCCACCAACGAAATCTGCTTGCGATAAAAAAGGCTCCAATAGCAAGCATACAACAATGGCATGACAGTATCACTGTCGGAGAACATAGTGGAATCGATCTGACGGATTAGCATCTTCACATATTCATCCGATTTTGTGTCCGGGCCAAGGACGACGGAGGCTCGAATCAGTTCGCCGAGATATGGAGCTATGGTTTGGATCTCACCGGTTTTTAAGGCAGTCTCTAAGGTGCGATCCAAGCGATCCCGCGCTTCTTCATGACGACCCAGATCATTGTCGATTGCCCCCAGTGAAAAGTTTGCCCAGATCTGCCAAATCCCGAAATCCAATTTTTCGATTTCCGGAATGTAGCTGAGCGCTGTCCTCCAATTACCTCCGAGCCAATCGATTGTCACAAGCTTCAGAACGGATAAGGACTCAACCCACCAATTACCGATTTGCTTCGCATATCGAACATAGTCCTCGGCAAGTTGTCTGGCCTCTCGATTCCGACAAAAACTCGTCAAACCCTCAACCAAATTGAAATAGACTCGATTGATTAACACGGGATTTTCCAGCTCGAGCGATAGTTGGAGACTCTTGAATAAGTAAGAAAATCCCCGCTCCTCGTCTCCGATCTCAATTTGTGAACAACCGACCGTATTGAGTGTGTCAATTCGGATTTCTTCGTTTTTAAGCCGTTCAGCCAGCTCAAGCGCGCGCTCACCCATGGAGATGGCCTGCTTGTGTTCCGCGTTAAACATATACAAGCGAGAGCACAAGGAAAGTGTGCTCGCCAATTCAATCGAATCGGGTCGTCCCTCCAAGATCTCGAGGGCTTCCCCGTACCATTGCATTGCAGATTGTCTATCACCGAGTCCCCAATAGAGAAATCCGATCTGGGTTTTTACCGAGCCAATATTCAAAGGGTCTTCCAGTCGTTCATAGATAGTGAGCGCTTGGTGAGCATGGTCCATCGCTTCCTGGATCGCGCCCTCGTTGAGGGCCTTCCAGGTTATCCTAATTAGATAATCCGCAGCTTTTTCCCATTCTTCGGCACAGTAAAAATGGTGGGCCAGGAGCCCCAGCAAATCTTCAACCCTGTCCGGAAAGAGGTTCTCAATGGCTTCACCAACTTTGAGGTGAAACTCGCGTCGTCTTTCAATTAATAATGAGCCATAAGCCGCTTCCTGGGTTAAGGAATGCATGAAGATGTATTCGAGCTCAGGTTTGCGTGTCTTCTCCCGAACGAGATCCACACGCTGTAGTTGGGCTAGATGCGCATCCAATTCCCGTTCCGCCTCGGTGATCGACTCTAGGATGCGGTACAGAAAGCTCTTGCCGATCACCGCTGCGAGCTGCAATGTGCGGCGGACGTCCTCCCCTAAGCGATCGATACGGGCCTGCAGCACCCCGTGCAGCGAATCGGGGATGCTCACCTGCGCGATTTCTTTGGTCGCACGCCAGGTGGCTCCTTCATGTACGAGGACCCCCTGATCGATCAAGTTGCGGATGATTTCTTCTAAGTAAAAAGGGTTGCCCTCTGCGCGATCCATTATGAGCTGACGAACGTCGTCTGGAAGATCGGCGACATCGAGCAAGTTGTTTACCAACTGATCCGCGTCGTTCTGGGATAACCGTTCCAGGTTGATTTCCGTGTAGCGATGGCCGTAAACTGTCTCGGCCTTGAGCTTCGCTTTCCAGGAACCGTGATCACGTTCGACTCGCATTAAGATGAGCAGCATAAGTGAGCATTGATCGGTCGCGCTGAATAAGTCCTCCAGAATTCCAAGACTCGACGGATCGGCCCAGTGGGTGTCCTCAAAAACAAGTACCGTGGGTTTACGCTCCGCCATGCGGGTGAAATAACGCCTGACGTATTTCTTGATCTGGTGTTTGACCGTCTCCCCGTCGAGTGTTTTGAACATCTCTTGTGCAGACTTGTCTTGTTTCAAACCTAGAATGTGGAAGAGAAAGGGTAGGAACTCATCCGAGTCGTCACCGTGTAAATCGCTGACACGGCGCCGTAGCGCAACTTTGATCTTCGCTTCTGCGTCTCCATCGGAAAGGCCCAGATCGGCGAGGATGAGTTGGGTAATGGGCCAGAATGAAAGTGCGCTACCGTAGGAGAGTGAGCGCCCCTCCAGCCAGTGCAGGGATAAGGATGGGGCCGGTGCACCTTCCAACTCGGCCGGCACTTGCTGCATCGCTTCCTTCACCAGGCGGGTTTTACCGATCCCCGCTTCCCCCAATACGACAACGATTTGTCCTAAACCTTGTTGCAGAGAGGCCAGAGCCGAATTCAGGCGTTCCAATTCCGAGTCGCGGCCTACGAGTGGAGAACGCAAGCCTTCGATCCCCCGCCCACTGGATGGCTCGGCCTTGGCCTCGACGAGTTCGAACATAGCAAGTGCTGCGGTCTTGCCTTTGACGGGTATCTCTCCCAGATCGCGCAGGTTATAACCCGCTTCGATGCGGTGGCAAATCGCTTCCGATACCAGGATTTGACCCGGATCCGCTGCGCCCTCAAGCCGTGCCGCCACGTTCACCGCATCCCCAATGGCAAGGTATTCAACGTGGTCCCCCGTACCAACGTCGCCCAATACAACTTCGCCAGTGTGAATCCCTATCCGCATCTGGAAGTCGTCTACAAACCCAGACAACTCAGACCGGTATTCGGCCATGCTTTCCTGGATATCCAAGGCCGCTCGTGCAGCTCGCTCAGGGTCATCCTCGTGGGTGAGTGGAGCACCGAAAAAGGCCAGGACACCATCTCCCAGCAATTGAGCGATAGTGCCCTCATAACGATAGACGGCTTCGCTCACCCGCTCGTGCGCACCCTGCACGACCTCCCTCCACTCCTCGGGGTCGAGCTTATCGGCGATAGAGGTGGAGCCAACGATGTCGGTGAATAGAATGGTGACGGGTTTGCGTTGGCCGATCCCTTCCTTACGGGCTTGTTTTATGCGTTCCTTGAGTTCTCCCGGAGACGAATCCTGGAGCGAGTGCAGGCGTGGATCTATTTGCCCTTTTGCCTCAGCAAGTGCAAGGCTACATGACATACAGAACTTGGCTTCCGATGGGTTATTCGCCCCGCAATTACTGCACTTCATAAGGCCTCGATAACCTAATCTGAGATCTCCTGAAAATTATCCTTGAGCCCCCGACCCGGCTGACTCCAGCCTGAGCTCGCGCAGCGCATCTTGATCGAGTCCTCTCAAACGCGGTAGGTCGGCCATATGCGTGGTCGCAAGGCGGTCGGTCAGCTTCGACAGGAACAGGTAGCGCAGGCGTGGGTCGGTCATCGCCGTGTGCAGGTTATTATCCGGAACCTGCAGCAGCGTCAGCCTGGTCTCGGCCACCACGTCGGCCGTGCGCGGCGTATCCGTCAGCGCTGCAATCTCACCGAAGAAGTCGCCCGCACCCATCGAAGAGAGCGAGTGCACCTGCCCATGAACGTCGGTCGCGCCGGCCACCGCCGTCCCTGCCAGGATGAAGTAGGCCTCCCTACTGACCTCCCCCTGCCGCACGACCGTGCTTCCCTGCTCTACCTCGAGCACGGAGGCATTGGCGAGGAAACCCTGCCTCGCACTGCCTTGCAGTTCACCCATTAACGGCAGGTGGGCCACCAAAACATCAAAATCACTCATCAGTGCTGCCCGCATGCCCATCCTGCCGGGCTGTGCCGGCGCGGCTCGCAACAACACTAGCTTCTTCCGCCACTCCGATGTCGGCGTACCAATACCCGGCAGGAGCAAAGCAATGACCCCCGTCGCCCCGACCAGCAAGCCGCAGATCAACACCATCGTCCGCACGTTTATCACATCCGCCAGGCCTGCCGCCGCCATGCCGAGCAACCCGATGAAACTCGCAACCACCGAGAAGGCGCTGTTGACGCGTCCACGCACCTCCCGAGTTGTATTGCGCTGCACGAGCAGATTGCGTGAAATCGAAAAAGGAGCATTGACAAACCCGGTAAGCATCACCAGGCCAATTGCAAGTGGGATTAAGGCCACTCTCGAGTACAGGACACCGATAACCCCGAAGCTGAGCAAGCTAAGGGCGATCCACTGCCCCTCACGCAAGCGATCGGCCAGGCGTGCCATCATGAAGCTGCTGAGCACAAACCCGACCGAGGTCAAACCCTCCATCAGGCCGAATTCAAACTCGCTTGCCCCCAACGCCTGCTCGGCAAAAGGCAGCAGCAGCGTATTCCACAGGTAGACTCCCAGCACAAAGGGTACGTACAGGATGAGCAGTGACCTCAGGATCGCGTTTGACGATATGAAGCGAACGCCTTCACGCATGTTGTCGAATACAAGTCTTATGGAGGTACGTCCTTCTACTTCCATAGGCTTGATCTGGGTAAGTGCGATAAAGAGAGCAGATATGACGAAGGAGGCGGAATCGAGGTAAAAAGCCCATTCGATCGGGTAGCGCGCTGCAATCAAACCCGCGACCGCATACCCGATCGCACCGGAACCCCAGTTGCTGATGGCGATGAACGAATTCGCTGCTGCTAATTCGTCATCCGAGGCAATCTCTGGGAGCACGCTGGCGTGCGCCGGGGTGAAGAACTGAGTCGATGCTGTAGAGAGCATGACCAGCACGTACAACCATCCGACGCCAAATGGCAGCAGGATCGGGATCATCAGGATCAGGATGGCATTGGCCACATCGGACAGGACCATGATCCGTTTGCGGTCCATGCGGTCTACGAAGACACCCGCGAATAAACCCACCAACAAACTTGGCCCGGCCGTCGCCATTAACATCAATCCGACGCTCAAGGCCGATCCCGTCTGACGGTACACCACGATCGACGCCGCCAAACTCGTGAGCGCCTTGCCGATGGTCGAGATCAGTTGTCCGGTCCAGATGAAGGTAAAATTGCGGTTGCGAAAAATCGAAAACGTTGAAGGCTTTTCTCCCGACTCGGCTCCCATCGCCACCCCTTCCTACCTAAAGAATCATCTCATTGGCGAAACAAGAAAATCTTCTCAGATAGACAGAACCCGGTGTACCTGTAAAACAATATTGAACAAGGAATACCTTCGAAACAACTTCACGAAGATTGTTAGAGAGGAAACGTACATCTTTACCCGTGTTGCCGAAGGGAAAGCCAAATAGTAATTAACGCCCGCCCCCTGATTATGGCGCAGGCTTGGGATGAGTGAGGCTTCGACGACCACAGGACCCGGACGAGATCGCGTTCTAACACTGGTAGGGTACAGCCTTAGAAATTGAAACGCAAGACCCACCATAACCGGAGCGTTTGTCAAGATTTGGTGTTATCCGGTATGGATTTCAACGGTCAGTCTAGATCGGAGGGATTGAGCTTTCCTTGCTTCTTTCTCTCGATTGCCCCCCAACATCC
The DNA here is from genome assembly GCA_034430615.1 of Anaerolineales bacterium. GTDB lineage: Bacteria > Chloroflexota > Anaerolineae > Anaerolineales > E44-bin32 > E44-bin32. Next base: position 6,713 of record DAOUEJ010000156.1, read on the forward strand.
AGGAGGCAAACAATTTTCAACAAAGCGTACCTGGCAGAATTCATCGGCACCTTTACGCTGGCCTTCATCGGCGCCGGCGCTGGGTAATTTCAGTTCGTTCGGGATCGTCATCGTCGAGCCCCTGGCGGGTGGTGCGCTGGCCGCACTGTCCTACGACCGGCTGTTCCGGAAGGGGTATCCCTGCTCCTCTCCCACGAAACGTACATATGATAAGAGCCCCGCTGTAATTGCAGCGGGGCTCTGCCCTTGGGAAGTGCTACTTCCAGCCCAAGTTCCTGCAGATATTCAGACATAGAGCCGGTCGCGGTCGACCTCCTCGCGCAGGATTCTGAGTTCCTCCGCACTCGGCTCAGGATTCTGGTCAATCACATCCGCAAGCTGCAGTTCAAATCCGGTGTTCTCCAGCACCTGCTCGATTGACACCCCCGGCTGGGTCGCCAGCAGTTGCATCCGTTTGCTCTCCGGCTCATAGCCGAGGATCGCCAGGTTGGATACAACCCGGAAGGGGCCCGTCCCGCGCGGCAGCCCGGCCGCCACTCGCGCTCCCGGACCTGTCAGATACCCTGGCGTGGTGATGAAATCGACCTTCTCCACGAAGCGCCGGGCGTCGTGGCGCATGATGGCGATCGTTCGCCAGCAGTGTGAGCCGACATCGTTTCCCCCACCACTGCCCGGGAGCCGTACCTTGGGGTGATCGTGTTCACCGATGACGGTGCTGTTTAGATTGCCATACGGATCGATCTGCGCGCCGCCGAGAAAGCCGTACTCGATGAAGCCGCGCTGTGCGGTCTCAACGATGTCCAGGATCCCCGAAGCAGCCAGCGCCCGGTGGAAAGTGCGCCGTTCCCCTACCGCCAGCGGCAGCGAGTCAAGCTGGGCTCCGGTCCCGCCAAACTCGAAGATGGCCACCAGATCTGGAGCATGCATTTTCTGCGCAAGTGAGGCAGCCAGCATCGGTATCCCGGTTCCAATGAACGCAGTCGTTTTATCTGGCATGAGCCTTGCCGCACTGCAAATCAACAACTCACTCGGGTTATAGGCTGACTCGGTCATTGCGACCTCCCCGGGACCATGTCGCGCAGTTCCTGAAGGCGACCGTTGCCAACCAACTCGAGGTAGGCAGCGTGATCGGGTAGGGCATGGATCGTCCGCTCGAGGTAGGCGGCAGCCGTATCCGGGTCAGCCGAGGCTTCCACCCACGCCTTTATGGCCGGTTCGTCGCGTTCATAGCAATAGCACATCTCACCAGGATGGGAGCCAAATGGCGCCTCGATCACCGCGTCCACCAGGTAGTAGGGGATGATCGTCTTCTCCGGATTGGCGCGGATCGTTTCCGTGGGAATAATTTCCTCGGTGCTGATCAGCAAGCGCCTGGAGGCGCGCGCCATCTCGGCCGCGAAACCGCTGATTCCATCAATCTGGGCATTTCCGTAAGCATCGGTGCGGTGAACGTGGATCAAGCCGACGTCCAATATCAGCGCTGGAAGCAGGCAAAGTGGCTCACCTGTAAAGGGGCATTCCACGACCTTGGCGGCGCTGTAGCTTAAGGTGTCGCTCCCCAGCATCGATCGAATCGGGATGAAAGGAACTCCCATCGCGGCAGCCTTAAAACGCCAGGCGAGGGCGGCATTGCTCCACTCGACGCACTGTTCCACCCGCCCACTCTCGACTTCCCGCCGCAGCGCCGATGAGACGCCATAAACCTCCAATCCGATGTACGTGATATCAAGCGCTTTGACCAGCCCGGCCGCGAGCAGCAGGTCCGCCTCAAGCACGCCCTGCCCCGCCAGCCTAAGGTCCCCGATGCCCTGGCGGACAATCTCGCGTGTGAGCGACATCGGACAGCGCACGCTGCCATATAGTTCGGTCCCGATGTAATCTCCGGGATGAATGAAGCGGCGGACGGCCTCCGCCTCGCTCATGCGCTTATCTACCAGCGCCTTGGGTTTGGCTCTGTTCGACTCGCGGAAGCCATCGAGATCAATTGGTTGGAGCAGCGGCCCGCTGCCTTCCTGAAGTACCTTCATACCTTGCCTCCATGCTCCACATTCCGGACGCAAAGGTCAATGATAGATCGGGCCAGCATTTCTGGCCAATGCATACGCTTTTAATCACAAGCGGCGGCCCATTTCGGGTCGCCGCCGTAAGCATCTTCGAACCTTTCTTGGCGAAATTATTGCAGGTAATTGAGGGGGTTCACCTTGCCGTAAGCGTCGTTCATCAACTCGAAGTGCAAATGGGGTCCGGTACAGTTGCCCGTGCAACCCATTGCCCCTATCACCCCCCCCTGGTACACGGATTGGCCACAGCCCACATTGATCGCGCTCAAGTGCGCGTAGAGCGACTGCCAACCGTTGCCGTGATCCAGGACAATCACATAGCCATAACCCCAATCGTTCCACCCGGCATACACCACCACGCCTGTATCGGAGGCGAAGATTGCATTGCCTGTATCGCC
>DAOUEJ010000157.1:0-3803 GCA_034430615.1 Anaerolineales bacterium
GCTGGCTGCCCTGGCGGTAGATCACACCCTGGATATCCGCAAGGTCCTGCGGGCGACCGGCGAGTGCCTTATGGATGATCAGATCCTCGGCGGAGCAGATCTGCACCACCCGGCCCGGTTCGATCTCAATAGATTTGCACCGTTCAAAGAGAGACTCCTCATAGCCCTGAAGTGCCACGGCGACATCCACATCGACGCCCTCCACGCTCAGAAGGAGCATGCGGGTTTCCCTGGCAAACGTCATTGGATCCGAGACGCGGGATTCAAAGGCCCCAGTGATGCGTTTCACCAGCTCGCCCAGATCCAGGGCATCCTGTATGGTGAGGTCCACATCGTGCGTGAAGCGCGGCTCGCCCCAGAACTGCAGCGCCAGACCCCCGAACAGCGCATACTTAAGCTTGAGTTTGTTTACTAGGAAATCGTGCAGGGCCAGCACGGCATGCAGTTGGGGGTTCATGACGCATCACCCTGCGATCCGGCCAGCACCGCCATCGCTTTGCGTACCACCAGACGGTGATCGATGCCCCTCGATCCCTCCCTGCTAGCACCCTCGCTATGAGGCGAGAGCCGGTTGTAGGTATCCCAGAGGTCATCGAAAACCTTGCGGGCTTCCTCGGCCGTCATGCTGCGCAGACGGATACGCCGCTCGAGATCCTGGACGGCTTCGACTGCGGAGTACCCCGCCCGCTGCCGGGTCAGCGCCCCGGAATCGATGCTAGATGCCCGGGCGCGATTCGAACCCGTCACCGTCGCCTCCGAGAAGCCGATCCCCAGCACGTCGGCCAATTCGATCACCCGGTGCAGGCTGGCCGAGGCATACTCTGCCGCCTCATAGCGTTGGATCTGCTGCTTGGGCATATCCATGGCCTGCGCGAGCCTTTCCTGTGACCAGCCCTTCGCCACCCTGGCTTTAACTAACGTCGGGCCCAGGTCCCGAAGGTCTTTCATTTCAACGAACATGCCCCCTGCCCCGCGCAAGGACTCGTAGCTCGCGATCGCAAGCGCCAGTGCAACGACCTGTGCCTGCATTTGGTCGAGCCGCTCTTGCTCGTCCGGATCCAGGACGCGTTGCGGGCTCGCCCGGGCGTCGACCAGCTCCTCCCTCAGACGACGAAGGCTGGCCTTGCCGCGTCTGTAGGTCCAGTCGTTGCGGATCTTATCCATGTTGGCTCTTCCCATCCTGCAATTATACTTTATGACATCATTTATGTTGTCTTGTTTGATTGTATTTCCTGCACCGTACAGGTACCAGGCCGCTGGCGGTTTGGCTGGGCCGACCGAGACGGTTCGGTTGCTCCGCTCGCCCGCGAACGCTGCACATTTACTCGAATCGCTCGCCCGTGCAATGAAAGGCGAGAGTGAGATCATGACGGTGGATGAACTCATAGCTGAGGTTGGCATTGACGAGTTAAAAGTGCGAGGCTGTTTTCCCCCCGGAGTTCAATGAGGATCTCAAGTTCTGGGTACAGAATGATAGCAAAACGGCTCTTCGAGTTCTCAAGCTTAAAGAAGCTATATTACGAGATCCATCCGAAGGTATCGGAACGCCGGAACCTTTGAAATATATGGCTCCTGATCCCTGGTCCCGCCGGATTACTCAGGAGCACTGCCTCGTATATTGGGTCGGCCCAAGCCGTATTGATTTCCTGCGGCCCGATACCATTATTAAAATTTCCCTTTGAAAATTGAGATCGGTTGTCCTCGGTATTAAGAACGTCCCCTCATAGGCATCCAATAAAAGAGGAAGCCGGATCCTGAGCCAATTCGTCGGAGAGGGCTGTACGCTGACCAGGTTCTGGATGGATCGACAAGTCGCACATTGACACCGATACTATATTGGAATATTATAAAGTCAGAAAGTTGGAGATTTATACGGAGATTACAGATGGCAAAGGACAAATCGACTCGTCTGGTAAAGCCCTACGCCAAGGGTCAGATCACTATCCCGGCGGAGTTCCGCAAACAACTGGGGATTAACGAGAGCACGTTGCTCAGGCTCAAACTCATAGGAACCAAGATCGAGATCACTCCGGTGAGGATCGCCGAGGAAAGTCGATTGCTGCGAGAATACAGCAATACAGAGATCGAAGCCTTCCTGGAAGAGGATAAAATCAGCGCCGACACTGCGGCGAAAGTGCGCGAGCTTTTAGAGGGCTAAAGCATGGCCAGCGAGGACCGGCTCTTCCTCGATGCCAGCGTGTTGATCGCGGCAGCCGCCTCGCCCACCGGTGGCTCAGCGCTGGTCATCGAGTTCTGCAAGGAAAGGAAGGCCACCCCCCTGGCTTCGCGGCTTGTCCTGATCGAGGCCGAGCGGAACATCCGCAAGAAATTTGAAGAATCTGTGCTGGTCCGATATTACAACACCCTCGCGGAGCTCGATCCCTTCGTCCTGCCAATACCCGAACAGCAGGAGATCGAGGAAGCCCAAAAAGTGGTCCAACCCAAGGACGCCCACGTTCTGGCGGCAGCCCGGAGCGGAGAGGCGAGCCATCTGATCACACTTGACCGCAAACACTTCCTCACAGATGAGGTACGCCAGGCGATCCGACCCATCCTTGCATGCACGCCAGGTGAATATCTTGATCAGCTGTTGGCGGCTCTGAAGCCATAATCCCCGATCGATGAGCGATACCCCTGCAGTTTAGCCCCTGAAGGTCATCCAGGATCAACCCTTGTTCGCTGTTCATCTCGGCTGGATGCCTTCCAGATCCTCGATCATCGCCCTGCGCCGGCGATGCGTCGAGACCAGATCGTCGATGATCTCCACAACGTGTTAGCTGTACCCCATTGCATCCATCCGGCGTTGGTAGCCCGCTGCCTCGGCATAGATGCCGCGGTCGGAGATGCGCGCGAGCATACGGTAGACGATCTCCTCATAGGCTTTGGAAGTTCGTTCTGGGAATCGGGGCTCCAGGACGTCCCGGTAGCGCGCCAACATCATTTCTCCGGATTCCAGCGCGAGTTCCAGGAGCTCATCCCACATCGCTTCGCTGGCGTAGATCTCTGGTAGAGCAGACCGTGCCCGCGCCCCTCGCGGTAGTAATCCTGACCGCTCTGCAGCACTTGCTCATCGACGCTATCTCTCAAATCCTCAAAACGCACTCGCTTCCCCTCATGGCTAGCAACCGTTTCCGGCCATGTGATCCTGGCTCAGGCAAAGGGTATGCGTGAACAGTTACACTCCGACCTACAGGCCTTCCAGACCTTTCAGGACCTCACGCACCAGCTCGAGCGCGCCCTGCGTCCTTCTCCAATGATGCCCCTGTTCCAGCCAGTAGTGGTAGGCCTGCTCCGGGCTCCACAACGTGTAGCGGTCCGGGTCAAAGCCCTTTGGGGCACTGTGGCGGTCCTTGACCAGCTCCTGCGCTACAAGCGGAAGATTCTCGACCGCCAGTTCCAGGGCTTTACGCGCCATTCTGGTCTCCCCAAGCTGGATCAGCGCCAGCGGCCTGCCGTAGAGCAACGATTCCATCCCATCTTCGGGGTAGCGTTCGCAGAGTGCCAGGACGCCCTGCGGCTGATCGAGCAGGAAATGGCAGCAGACGACCAGGTCGCGCGCCCCCTGGTTGTCGCTGGGATTCCAGTCGAGCAACATCATGAACAGCGCCAGTGCCCCCTCGACCTCGCCACGCTCGCGCAGCTCGAACCCCAGCCCGTGGCATGCCCGCAGGAAGGGTCGGTTGTCGATCATCGGCCACGGGAGCCTCCCTTTGCCAGCCCGCACCGGTTCGGGTAGTTGTTCCTCACCGATCTTCACGGCATGCTGCCAGAGGCTGTAAGCCTCGTCCTCGTCTCCGGTCTCC
>DAOUEJ010000158.1:0-10171 GCA_034430615.1 Anaerolineales bacterium
CTTCAACCCCGGTCTCGGGCAACGCCGCCAAGCGGATGGCCGGGCAGTTGATGGGGCGCTGGCCCACCATCCTGGGAGCAGGGATCCTGGCGCCGGTTGCACGGCGCTGGCGCACCCAGCTTGCCGAACTGGCCAAGGCACTGGCGCAGTTTGAGGCGCTTCCGGAAGCGGATCACAACATGCTGGCGGGGGTAATGCAGCCGGAGCAGCTCTTCGGGAGCACGATGGTCCTCTTCCTGCGCGCCTCCCTCGAAGATGACCGTAACCTGCGCCGGGTGGAGGCCACCCGCTCGGTGCTCATGCTGGAGGGATTCAACACGGATGTGATCGAAGCAGTGGGGGACACCCGTCTGGCCCAACAGTGGACCTGCTTGCATTTTGGTGATTACACGGCCTTTTACCTGGCGATGGCCTACGGCATCGATCCCACCCCGGTCGAAGCGATCGAGGATCTCAAGCGGCGGTTGAAGCTCGGTTGAGCTAAACCCAGGGTTGCGCGATGGCAAGGGTGGGCCGGCAAGAATGTTGGCACTCGCCTATCCATTGCCTGTGGTGTGTATAATCCACGTACCATGCTGACAAGTATTCGGCGCATCCCTTCCGTGCTCGTCATCGGCCTTGGGTTTCTGCTCGGGTTGATGTTGGTGGTCGCGCTCACGGCCCCACGTGTGGTCCAGGTCATCCTGGAATACGAAGACGCTGCTGTCCCATCCACCTCCACAATCCAGGTTGAGTTCAATCGACCGATGAACGCCGCCTCGGTCGAGAGCCATTTCGCGACCGATCCCCCGCTTGATGGCCGTTTCGAGTGGTCAGGAGACACCTTGCAATTCTTTCCTGAAACCCCCTGGCCAAATGGGGGTGAGGTTTATGTGACCCTGCGTGCTGGTGCGCTGGGGCGAGTCCCGCTCCCGCTTCTGCGTACAAGAAACTGGTTTTTCACGGTCGGCCTGCCGCGCATCATCTACCTGTGGCCTGCCGATGGACCGGCAGATTTGTATGCGGCAACGCCCGGGTCGGGAGAGGAACCCGTCGCCCTGACCGCGCACGATCAGGCCGTCATCGATTACACGCTGTCTGCCAACGGCACCCAGATCGTATATGTGCTCCAGCAGGCTGGCGGCGAGGATGAACTCCACAGCCTGGACCTGATCTCCGGTGTTGACCTCCGCATACACACCTGCGATCCCCAGGCGCCGTGCATGACCCCTGCAGTGTCTCCAGACGGAGCCTGGGTGGCCTTCGTGATGCAAACCTTGACGATCGGGACAGGCGGCCGCCTTGTGGCGGAATCCTCCCAAATCTGGGTGATCGACATGGAAAATGAGGGGCAGGCATTTCCGGTCACCCCGCAGGAGCATAACTGTTCTATTCCGGGCTGGTCACCCCAGGGATGGTTGACCTACTACGACCAGCAGTTGGGCGCAGCGGCGCTGCTTACCTTCGATGCGGGCCCGGCGCCGGCACCGTTTACCTACCTCCCCAACAGCCTGGGTGCCGGCGGAAGCTGGTCGCCAGATGGTGAGCGCTACATCTACCCGGAGATCATCTTCCCCGAGTCGGTTCCCGCCGGCGTTGACCCCAAGGATAGTTCGCTCTACTACAGCCACCTTTTCCAGACCGACCTATCGACCGGGAGGACTACGGATATTTCAAGCGGTGAGGAGACCATGGTGGAGGATGCCTCACCTGCTTTCAGCCCAGATGGGAAATGGATCGTGTTCGCACGAAAGTACCTCGACGTCGTGCGCTGGTCACCCGGTAGGCAGCTATGGCGGATGAGCGAGGATGGCTCTGGTGCCGAATCCCTGACGAATCAACCCAACTACACTTTCTCATCGATCAATTGGAGCCCCGATTCAACAATGCTGGCCTTCATGCGCCGCAGCCCGTCTGAACTTGAGCAGGGGCCGGAGATCTGGTGGCTGGATCTGGAAACGGGCAGCCAGGACCGATTGGTCATGGGAGGATACCTGCCAGCATGGATTCCATAGTCAAGATCAATCAAGCGGCGCCTGAGATTACACTGCTCGATCTCAAAGGTATGGAGCGTGGCCTTGACCAGGCCAACGCCGATCTGCTGATTCTGAATTTCTGGTCGGCGGAATGCCCCTGGTCGGCGCGGGCAGATGCGATCCTCGCTGAACTGCAAAAAGAGTGGGATGGTGGAGTTGAGATCTGGTCGATTGCTTCCAACGCCAATGAGGGGCGGGAACAGATCGCAGCCGCTGCGGGAGAACGCAGTCTTCGTAATGTATTTATCGATCTCGGACAAACCGCTGCGAATCGCTACGGGGCGGTGACCACACCGCATTTCTGCCTGCTCGATAAAGACCGGATCGTGCGCTACATAGGCGCACTGGATGACACATCCTTCCGGCAGCGTGAACTGAGTGAGCATTACCTGGTCAATGCGGTCCAGGCCCTGCAGGCAGGTCAAATACCCGATCCCCAGGAGACCCATGGGTATGGCTGCACCATTGTTCGCTACGATCTTTGAAACCAGGCAGGAAGTGGGCAACCTCTCCGATGTCCCATGACGATCGGGATGGGTGATCATGGCTGAGCTGGTGGCGTTAGATCTTGAAACGGCTGATGGCCACAGGCTTGTGCACAAATACTATCCGGCGCAGGGCAATCCCCAAGCCCTGGCTGTTGTGCTGCCCGGTGATCATTACGGCGTGGATGCGCCTTTGCTGTACTACCCCACGTTGGCGCTACAGCAGGCGGGTTGGGATACGCTCGCTCTCACGTATGGGTACCAGTCTGCCGGCAAACAGTTCTCACTGAACTATATCCCCCAGACCGTGGACGAAATCCTGCGCGGGATAAAGGTGGCGCTTGACCATCGTCCCGCACCGCGATTGCTGCTGATCGGAAAATCGTTGGGGGCGGCATTAATCACGACCTTGTGCCAAATCGAGCCAGTCATGGACCCCGCAAGCACCGTCTACCTCACCCCGCCCCTGGACATGCCCTTCTTTGCGTCAGCGTTCGAGGAGACGACTCAACCAGCGCTGGTCATCCTGGGGACAGCCGATCGCTTCTATGACGAGCGGGTGCTGGGTGAGATGCGCTCGAGCCGAGCCTTTGAGTTGATGCAAATCGAAGGCGCAGATCACAGCCTGAATATTGGCGATGATTTAAAGGCTTCCCTGCAGGTGCTGGGTGAAGTTGTACGCAAGATCCTAGAGTTCGCCGGTGGCTGAGATCTCACCGGAACACCCTTCTTCACGCAGATCTACCCACTCCACGGTCAACGTACGTTCAAGATCTTCGCGCTTGATCACGATCCCGGCACCACGCTGGCCAGCTCCGAGCGAGATTACTTCCAACTCGCGCAGGCAGCAGTCGGCGAGGATGCGCAGGGGGGAGGCGAGCCCGAAGGGAGAGACGGCGCCCGGTTCGAAGCCGGTCACGGTACGGACTTCGTCTGCGCTGGCGGTGGTGATGCGCGAGCGGCCGAGATGGTGTCTCAGCTTGGCCCAGCTCACCTGGGCCGGCCCGGGCATGAGCACCAGCAGGTACAATCCTTCTTCGAGGCGGAAGACAAGCGAACGTACGATCTGTTCGGGCGATAAACCACGCTCGTGGGCCGCCTGCTCCAGTGAATACACCGGTCCGGGATGGAGATGCAGCTTGTACTCGAGGCCTAGTTCGTCCAGAGCACGGGTGACCGTAGTTGTGAGTGTCATAGCTTTCGCATTGTACCTGAAGACGACCGTTACCCTTGAACCCGTGGGGATATACTCATGATTGGCAGCTCAGGTGGATGGAAAAGCATAGATTTCTGCTATAATCGGTCCGCCGCTTGGATCGGGCCCCGACCGAGACGGTAGTCGAGCATGGATGCTGGACGTCCCGCCCTGGCCCGGGCGGGCTTTTTTTTCGGGCCACTCTGCATCTCACTCGCAGGAGGAGATAGCCATGTCAACTGCACCTTCCCCCCCGACCGACACGAAGGTCACCACCCAGACATTCCGGGATAAGAAAGCCCGCGCCGAGCCGATCACGATGCTCACAGCCTATGACTATGGGACTGCGCGGGCGCTCGATCAAGCCCGCATCGATTCGATCCTGGTGGGCGATTCGCTGGGTATGGTCGTGCTCGGGTACGAGAACACCCTGCCGGTGACGATGGAGGACATGCTCCATCACTGCCGGGCCGTGGCACGCGGTGCGAGCCGGGCGCTGCTGATCGGCGATATGCCCTTCATGTCCTATCAGGCTTCGAAGTCACACGCCGTGCGCAACGCGGGTCGCTTCCTGCAGGAGGCCGGAATGGACGCGGTCAAGCTGGAGGGCGGTCGTGAACGAGCCGAAGCGGTGCGCAAGATCGTTGAAGCGGGCATCCCGGTTTGCGGGCATCTGGGGCTGACGCCACAGTCCGTTCACCAACTGGGCGGGTTCCGTGCGCAGGGCCGCTCGCCGCAGGCAGCGCTGAAATTGATCCAGGATGCGGATGCGCTGGAAGAGGCAGGCTGCTTTGCCCTGGTGCTCGAGTCGATCCCGGCCCGGCTGGCAGAGTTGATTTCGACCCGACTGTCGATCCCAACGATCGGCATCGGCGCCGGCCCGAAATGCGACGGGCAGGTCCTGGTAACCCATGACCTGCTGGGGATGTTCGATCGCTTCACGCCGCGTTTCGTCAAGCAGTATGCCCAGATCCACAGCGTGATGGAGCAGGCCTTCTCCGCGTTCCAGCAGGACATCGCCGCTGGGCAGTTTCCAACCGCTGAGCACAGCTTCAATATGTCCGACGAAGCCTGGGACGCGCTCAAGGTAGAACTGGAATAAAGGTGAGTGCTATGGAGCGTGATCCGATACTGATCCTGGGCACCGGCGCCATGGCCTGCCTGTTCGGGGCGCGGCTGTCGCGCGTAGCGCATGTCACGCTGCTCGGAACCTGGGAGGCCGGACTGGAAGCGATCGAGCGTGAGGGCATTCGCCTGGTGGAAAGCGATGGAACCGAAGCGCGCTATCAGGTTGACGTTGCGCGTGAGGCAGATCCGTGTCTTGGATCGCTGCTGGCGCTGGTCCTGGTGAAATCGTGGCAGACCGGTCGGGCGGCGCAGCAGCTGCAACGCTGCCTTGCCCCGGATGGGGTCGCCCTTACACTGCAGAATGGCCTCGGAAACCTCGAGCAGATAATTGGGCATGTGGGGGAGGAGCGGGCAGCGCTGGGGGTTACAACCACCGGCGCCACGCTGCTGGAGCCAGCCCACGTGCGCATCGGCGGCGAAGGTCCGACCTACGTTGCCGGTCACCCGCGGCTGGGCCCCTTGACCGACTTGCTTACCCGGGCCGGATTCGAGGTCGAACAGGTCGCTGACCTGGAAGGCCTGCAGTGGGCCAAGTTGGCCGTAAACTGCGGCATCAACCCGCTGAGTGCGATGCTGGACGTGCGCAATGGAGCGCTGCTCGAACTGCCGGGGACCAGCGATCTCATGCAGTCCCTGGTGCAGGAGACGGTCGAAGTGGCCCATGCACGCGGGGTGATCCTACCATTTGTGGATCTTGCGGCGGAGACGCGTGCCGTCGCTGCCCGGACGGCCCACAACCTGTCGTCGATGGTCCAGGATATCCACAGGGGTGCGCCCACCGAGATCAATGCGATCTGCGGGGCGGTCGTCCGGGCGGGTGAGCAGCTGGATATAGCGACGCCCGTCAACCGGGCGCTGTGGAACCTGGTGCGGGCGCGCGCGGCCCTGGGAGAAGGAATGCGAGCATGAAGGTCGTAAGCACACTGAGCGAATTACGATCCGCAAGGAAGGACTTGCCTGATCCGTTCGGGCTGGTGCCCACCATGGGGTTCTTGCACGAGGGACATCTCTCACTCGTACGCCAGGCGAAGCAGGAGTGCAGGAGTGTGGGGGTGAGCATCTACGTCAACCCGACCCAGTTCGCTCCAACCGAGGACCTGGAAGCTTACCCGTGTGACCTCGAACACGACCTGGTTTTACTGGAGGGCGCAGGGGCCGATCTCGTCTGGACACCCTCCACGGGTGAGCTGTACCCGCCCGGCGCACAGACCTGGGTGACGGTCGAGCAACTGACGCAGGTTCTGGAAGGCGCCCAGCGCCCCGGGCATTTCCGGGGTGTCACCACCGTGGTAGCGAAACTCTTCAATGCATTTGAGCCGCAGCGAGCGTACTTTGGACAAAAGGACGCACAGCAAGCACGCGTCATCCAGCGAATGGTCAAGGATCTGCTGATCCCAAGCGAGGTCATCGTCTGTCCCATCGTCCGTGAGCCGGATGGCCTGGCGATGTCAAGCCGCAACACCTATCTCAAGGGGCCTGAGCGGGGGGCGGCAACCGTCCTCAACCGCGCCTTACGAGAAGCGCAGGCAAGCTTCCGGTCTGGTGTGCGAGCGGCTGAAGAGCTCCGGAAGACCATGCGCAAGATCCTAGATCACGAACCGCTGGCACAGACACAGTATGTTTCGGTCGCTGATCCAGATACACTGATCGAACTCGAGGGCGAGATCGAGCGAGCGCTGCTCTCGATGGCTGTCTACGTTGGCAAGACACGCCTGATTGACAACATCCTGCTCGTGCCAGAGGAGGGATAGGAACCATGCTTTTAGCAATCGATGTCGGCAATACCAACATCACCCTTGGCCTTTACGAGGGAGACGTGCTCAAGCATGCCTGGCGCCTGGCGACGGTCCATGAGCGCATGCCCGATGAGTATGGTCTACAGCTCCTGGGGCTGCTTGAACACGCCGGATGTGGGCCCGAAGCCATCGGCGCCATCGCTCTGGCTTCGGTTGTCCCACCCCTGACGAGCGCGCTTAACCAGGCCTGCCAGGATTATCTCGGGCAAGCGCCGTTCGTCGTCGACGTGGGTGTGAAGACTGGCCTGCGCATCCGCTACGAGGATTCCAAGCATGGGCTTGGCGCAGATCGCGTGGTGGATGCGGTTGCCGTCGTTCAACTTTATGGTGGGCCTGCGTGCGTGGTGGATTTCGGGACTGCAACGACCTTCGACGCAATCTCGGCTGAGGGTGAGTACCTGGGCGGCGCGATCGCACCGGGCATAGGTATCGCAGCCGATGCGCTCTTCCAGCGCACGGCCAAACTGCCCAGGGTTGAGCTGGCCAAACCGCCGCATGTCATAGGCAGCAACACCGTGAACGCTATTCAATCCGGTTTGCTGTATGGCTATGTCGGCCTGGTGGAGGGCATCGTCAGCCGTTTCCGTGCGGCGCTGGGTCCTGAGATGAAGGTGATTGGGACGGGTGGCCTGGCGAGCATCATTGCGGAGGAGACGGACGCGATTGAGATCCAGGCGCCATGGCTTACGCTGGATGGCCTGCGGATGGTGTGGGAATTGAACAATCCAGACCGATCCCCCTGAATCGTTTCCTGGTAACCGGGCGAGACCAATTAATCCAATTTCACAAAACCTGCGACGGCATGGTTATATGGGTGTTATGGGTAAACAAGGAAAACGCGATGCCCTGGTAGAAGATTTCCAGAAGTTGGTCGACGGGTACGGCCCGGAGATCTTCCGCTATCTCTACCGTGTATTCGGCGGGTGTATGGACGCCGAGGACTGCCTGCAGGAGACCATCCTGCGCGCTTTCTGCGCCTTTCCCCAGACTCGCCCCGGCTCGAATTACCGCGCCTGGCTGTATGCCATCGCTACCAATACTGCCCGGACGATGATGCGCCAGGGCCAACGACGTAAGCAGCGCGAGCTGGGAAGCACAAATCAGGAGAGTGGAATACCGGACAGCGTGCTGGAGGCAGTTAATCATAGCCTTCAGTTGGCCAGGATCCAGGAGGCAGTTGCAAAGCTTCCACAGAAACAGCGCCTGGCACTGATCCTGCGCAAGTATCACGAGTTCAGTTACGAAGAGATCGGCGAGGTGCTTTCAAGCAGCGCTGAGTCGGCCCGGGCCAATGTATACCAGGCGCTCAGGCGGTTGAGATCCGAATTCAGCCGGGAGGAAGCAGGCGAACATGGTCGATCCTAAAACGCAAGCAGAAGCAGACCGCCGCTGGTTGGGCGACCAGGGTGGCAGGCAGAATCCGGACGATCTGCAAAGCGCCCTCGATCAGCTCTACGCGCCACCCTCACCGGTGCGGACGGCAACTGCGGTGCGTGCCGCCTCGCAGAGTCTGGCCATGGAGGCATCGAAAACGCTCTACTACGGGCGGGTTGAGGTACACCTCGTTGGGCATATCTTCCTTGGCGTTACTGCACAAGGCCTGGCGGCCGTTGCCTTTGGTGGTTCAGAGCAGACATTCCTGGCACGCATGAAGCATGAGGGCAGGCATACTATCCTCCACGATGCGGAGCGCATCCGGCCGGCGGCCGATCAAGTCCGTCACTACCTGGCTGGCGAGCGGATGGACTTCGACACCCCCGTTGATCTCTCCGGTCTCACAGCGTTCCAGCAGCGGGTCCTGGCAGCGGTAAGCGAGGTTCCGCGCGGTCAGGTCGTGAGCTACGCCGAATTGGCGCGGCGGATCGGTCGGCCGCGCGCGGCGCGCGCCGTTGGCCAAGCGCTGGGCAGGAATCCAGTCCCGCTGGTGATCCCGTGCCACCGGGTGCTAGCCTCCGATGGTTCGATGGGCGGATATTCAGGGCGCGGCGGGGTGCGAACCAAGCGCGCGCTGCTGGTGCTGGAAGGCGCACTTACGTGAGAGGTCCCAGGCAGGTACAGAATTCGCTTCAAGCGTTGGAAAGCAAGGTAGTAGCCTGCCGTCGCTGTCCGCGGCTCGTCGCATGGCGCGAACAGGTTGCAGCCGAGAAGCGCCGGGCCTACCTGGATTGGACTTATTGGGGGAAGCCTGTGCCCGGTTTTGGCGATCCTGCGGCCCGCCTGCTGATCGTAGGCCTGGCGCCCGGCGCGCATGGATCAAACCGCACCGGCCGCATGTTCACCGGGGACAGCTCAGGGGACACGCTTTACCCTGCCTTATTCAGAGCTGGCTTTGCCAGCCAACCCGATGCCACTGATCGCGATGACGGTCTCATCTTGAAGGACGCCTTTATCACAGCCCTGGCGCGCTGCGCCCCGCCCAAAAATCGCCCGACTGTGGATGAATTTGACAACTGTCGCCCGTATTTGATGCGTGAGATGGCGCTTCTTTCCAATGTGTGGGTCGTGCTCGCCCTGGGGCAGCTTGCGTTTGACGGCGTACTGCGCACCTGGCGGGAAGCTGGCCAAGATATCCCCCGCTTGCGCTTTGCACATGGCGCCTGGTACACATTTTCACCGCATCACCTCATCCTCACAGCCAGCTATCATCCCAGCCGCCAGAACACCAACACGGGCGTGCTAACCGAAGCGATGCTGGACCAGATCCTTGGCCAGATTCGTGATTACCTGGCTAGCCGTGGTGATGCCCGTGAGTGATAGAGGAGCAGTTGGACGAGGAGACGCACTTCCTGTAACCAGGCAGGGCTTATTGAACCTGCTGACTGTGTACGTTGTCTGGGGCAGCACCTACCTGGCGATCAGGCTTGCCGTCCGACCAGGGGCAGGGATCCAACCCTTCACGCTCGGTTTTGTGCGCATGCTGATTGCCGGGCTAATCCTGCTGCTCTGGGGAACGCTGCGGGGTGGCGTGCCGCGCCCGACACGGCGAGAACTGGGTGTGCTGGCCGGCTCGGGGCTGCTGCTCTGGACGGGCGCCAACGGCATGGTGACCTGGGCCGAGCAGCGCATCGACTCCTCTATTGCCGCCGTGCTCATCGCCACCATCCCACTCTGGACGGTGGCGATCGAGGCGCTGCTCGACCGGAATCCACCCTCGAAAGCAACCTGGCTTGCGCTGCTGACGGGCTTTTCCGGAACGATTATCCTTGCTTTCCCCAGGTTCAGCACCACCGGTTCCGGGGATACGCTCTCGCTCCTGCTGCTGATCCTGGCGCCGGTGGCTTGGTCGTTGGGTACGCTGCTCCAGCGCCGGAATCCGACCCGCATGCCCGGGCGGGTCAGCGCCGGGATCCAACTCATTTTCGCCGCGTTGGGGTTCGGGATCCTGATGCTGCTGGCCGGGGAGAGTTGGCCTCAGCCGACACTGCAGGCGGCGCTGGCCTGGCTGTACCTGATCATCTTTGGATCGGTGATTGCTTTTACCGCCTATGTTCAGGTGCTGCAGCAGCTGCCCACCAGCCTGGCAATGACCTATGCCTACGTCAACCCCGTGAT
>DAOUEJ010000159.1:0-4012 GCA_034430615.1 Anaerolineales bacterium
TTCTCGGCGATCGCCGTCGAGCCGGAGATGTCGGCAAACAGGATCGTCACCGGCTTGCGTTCACCTTGGAGAATCTTGCTCATGGCCTCCTCATACACCCAATCCGCGCCCGGACCTCGCCGTACTGAAAACAGAAGCGAGCATCAGCAGGCATATCCGATTGACAAGCTGAGCAGGTAATCATTGATGTCGTGACCTATTCTGGTGGGGGTGACGCAAGTTTACAAGCTGCGAAAATCCCCCAGGTGCAAGCATCAACAATCAGACGCTAGCGGTCTGGAACAACGCAATTTATCCAGCTCTGGTTCGATTTTTCTGATTCCGGCCCAAGCAGGCGCCTACGGCAATGGATATTGCATAAAATTAGCTGTGTTCTGTCCTCTCCAGGTGGCCGATAAGATCGAGTACATATGCATCAGCAGTTCGTTATGATCAAACCTTCAATGTGATGTCCCAGACTAGCTTATCCCCAAGGTGTAAACCCGGGGCTACCGTGTTGCCGCCCTTGTGTCACTGGGATGTGCATGGTCTTTTTAACCTTATCCTTGTACTTATCGTGGTCCTTATCTTCCTCATATTCATCCTCGGTGATATATCCCGCCGCCAGATGTGGGAGCTTAAACCCAGGATCCGCGCGTGTGACTTTTAACCAAACCCAGTCTTTGATCATTCCATCTATTTTCTCAAGTTCGCGAAGCTTGTTTCCTACCTCTTCAAGGTACTTCTCTTCGTTCTCTTCATCCCTCCGAACATCCACAGGTGCGACCAAATTGAACCTATCTCCACAAACCTCATCCATACGTACGATTACAATTGCATCATCATCATTACCATCTATCTGCTTGAGCTCAGCCCTCACCTTGTCTATTCTCACGGGGTCAGCTTCGATGAGCAACCATGCACGTAGACGCCCTTTGGGATCCATTTTATTCCTCCATAGGTTTAAGACTCGTTTCAAAAACTGAACAAGAACTTTCATTCCCCCTCTCCTTTCTTGACAACCTCCTGAAACCGTAGCTGACCTGCTGGGACATTTGGGATTCTTAACCGCCTCTGGATCAAGACTCTTGAGCGGCCATATCCAATCGGCATTACTGCAACTTCCTCCGTGACAAGAATGTTGTTGGCCGCCTGATAGTGGTCGATTCTTTGTTTCGGGTCCAGGATCATAGCTGCTCGATCCACCAGCTCATCGAATCTTGTGATCCCACATTTCAACGGTAGAAAACCACGTTGGCTGTGGAATAAGACCCGCAGCATGGAGTCCGGATCTGGGTATTCGGCGGTGTAGCCCATCGTCGAAAGATGAGGTGGGCTCTCGTCGCGGCGTTTAATAAAAGTCTCCCAGGTGACGTTATCGGCGTTAATTTTAATACCCAGCTCACGCTCCCAGGCCTCGCACAGGAAGTCGATCAACGGGTCATGCGGGTCCGGACCGGTGAAAAGAAAATCCACTATTGGGAAACCTTCCCCACCCGGAAAGCCGGCGCTGGTGAGCAACTCTCGAGCCCGTTCAGGGTCATATGCCAACCCGATATCTGGCTGGTGGCCAGGCATGCCAGGAGGCAGAAACCCGCCTAGCGCTGGCTGGTATTGTCCCTGGGATGTTTCCGCTACCAGTGCTGCCCGGTCGATGGCGTGTACGAAGGCCCGCCTGACTCTCACATCTGAAAAAGGAGCATTATCACAGCGGAAGGCTACAAAAAATGTTGAAAGTTGGGGGACGATTTTCAACTGCTCCCCGAAGCGCCGCCGGGCGTGCCGTACCGTCTTCGGATCGGAGGTGATCATGCTCACCATGTCGAGCTCGCCCCGCTCAAATTGGTCAAAGGCAGCTGAGAAATCACCCAGCGGGCGACCTTCCACCCGCTTGATGTTGCCCGGGAAATAACCGCGATAATGCGGATTCCGTTGAAGAATCAGGCAATCATGCAGGGTATATGCCTCGATGTGGTAGGGGCCGTTAGACACCGGATTCAATTTGGCAAAATCGAGTGTCTCCTCAATTGATATCAGATCAGGTGGGAGAGGATATGCGATCGGTAGTGTCAGCAGGTGCGGCAGGTAGGCGATCGGGGTCTCGAGGGTGATCTCAAGGGTATAGTCATCAAGCGACTTCAAACCGATGTCTCGTTCATCCGCCAGTCCACCTTCGGCGAACCCCCTGGCATTCTTGATCACGAAGAGCAGTTGTGCGTTTGGCGAACGCTGGCTAAGTTTCAGATTCCGGCGCCAGGTACGCTCGAAATCCTCTGCTGTCAGGGGTGACCCGTCACTCCAGAGCAGGCCCTTGCGCAGATAGAAACGGTAGCGCTGGCCAGCATCCATGATCTCCCAGCGTGCGGCGGCAGCCGGGAGCACGTTGTTCTCCGCATCGATGGTAACCAACCCTTCAAAGAGCTGCCGGACGATGAAGCTCGAGGTATCATCGCTGATCAAACCCGGGTCCAATTGCTCGGGGATATCAAGGGCAAGGCGTAGGGTTTCTGTGATGCGCTCGGTGGTTTCCGACTCCCAGACGCTCTGCAGCGGTTCCCACAGCTCGAAGGCCTGGTCGTAGATCCGGTTCGCCTCCGTATGCCTGCCCTGAGCATTGAAGATCAAACCCAGCTTGAGCAGTGTGCGGGCTGTCATCTCTGGCGTACCCTGCTCCTCGAGGAAACCTAGCGCCTTTTGGTAGTCGGCGATCGCCTCCGGGTAGGCGTGGACAATCCGCGCCCGATCCCCAGCACGCAGCAGGTACTTCACCGCCTTCTCCCGCTCACCGCCCTGGCTGAAGTGATAGGCAAGGATCCCTGCGAGATCATCGGCATCGGGTTCGTAAAGGTCCTCCAACACTTCCCCGATCACGGCATGCAGCCGCCGGCGTTCTCCTAGTCCAATGGAGTGGTAGATGTACTCCTGGAACATCGTGTGGCGGAACGCGAACCGCACCAGGCTTCCTCTCGCTTGTTGAAGCACGCCATGCTCACGCACTAACCGATGCTCCTGTGATAACGGGCCCAACGCCCCGTACAACGAACGTTCATCCAATCCGAGCATCTCCGCCACAACCTGAGCCGTAAAGATCTCACCCTCGATGGATGCCACCCTCAGAATTTCTTTTATGTCATCCGGAAGGCGTAAAAAGCGCTCCTCGATCACGCCTTCTACCCGCGCCGGCATCCGCTCCCAGTCCAGGTCCTCCGTCTCTCTCCACTTCGCATGCTCATCCCGGGTTAGGTCGCCACGTTCCTGCATGCTCCGAAGAAGTTCGACCGTGAAAAGGGCATGCCCGCCTGTCCGTTCGTAGAGCGTGCTCCTGAACGTGGCTGTGAGTTCGTTCGGCTCGCTGTCGAGGTAGTCTTCAACAAACTTGCGGTTTTCAGCTTCATCGGTCTGACTAAGATCGACCCATGCCTCGCCATACAATCGTTTAAATTCCGTCAGCGCGGGCCGCAGGGGATGAATGAAGCTTTCGCCGCGAGCTATCGTCACCTCCTCCGGACGGTAGGCGAGGAGAATTAGAATCCTGCGACCAGAAAGTCGTCTGGAAAGGTGAAAAAGCAAATCGACTGATGCGCTGTCGGCCCACTGCACGTCATCCAGGACGAGCAGAAGCGGGTGTTCCAAAGCCAAATCCGTAAGGACATCCTCAACCTGTTCCATGATGAGCCGAGCGTCAATCGTTGGCTCCGTATCGTCACTCTTCTCTCCCAGGGCAGACAGGCGCTCGATCCATGGCGCACCTATCTTCGTGGCTGATCGCACTCGAGTCAGGAGTTCCCGGCCAGATAGCAGGACCCCAACCAGGTCCGAGCCTGTCTCGGTCGTTATGCGGGCAGTCTCAGGCAGGCTCTCCCAAATCTGGAGGGCAGATGCATGTGAGATCTTCCCAGAAGCTAGCAGGCTCTCGAGATCACCTGTGATCGTGCGAAACAGGTAGCGGAAGGGGAGGTAGGGATCACCGTGCCCTGTGTGGGCGGTGCACTCACCCCAGCCAATGAGCGTCTCCGGGTGCTGCTCACCGACC
>DAOUEJ010000160.1:0-1763 GCA_034430615.1 Anaerolineales bacterium
GACCCCGAGCAGGGCATGCTCCTGGCCCGCAATGGTTACCATCCCGAGTATGCTGACCGGGTCGGATTCATCTCGATCAACCCGACGGCCGATTCGTTCAGCTGCGATCGGTCGTTATTCCTGGGTAGAAACCACACCAGCCAGAATCCACTTGCGATGAAGCATGGCGAGTTGGCGGGACGGTCTGGCGCTGAGCTCGATCCCTGCGGGGCGCTGCAGGTGAAGCTGGTACTCGCGCCGGGTGAGACGGTAGATGTGATCTGCCTGCTCGGGCAAGCAGGGAGCGAAACCGAAGCAGTCTCGCTTGCCCGGGAGCTACGCGAGACATTTAGCGTGGACCAAGTGCTAGAAACGACGCGAGGTTACTGGGATCGGATGCTTGACGCCGTCCAGGTCCAAACTCCAGTGCAATCGATCAACTTCCTGCTCAACCGCTGGCTTCTCTACCAGAGCTTAAGCTGCCGTATTTGGGGTCGCTCCGCGTTCTACCAATCGGGTGGTGCGATTGGTTTCCGTGATCAGCTGCAGGATGTCGCCGCGCTGCTCCTGGCAAACCCCAGGATCGCGCGTGAGCACATCCTTCTAGCGGCAAGCCATCAATATGCCGAGGGTGATGTTCAACACTGGTGGCACCCACCCACTGGAGCAGGCATCCGATCCCGGATTTCCGACGATCTGCTCTGGCTGCCCTACATCACCGGTCGCTATATCCAGGTCACAGGCGATGAATCGATCCTGCAGGAACGGATTCCTTTCTTACTTGCACCCGAATTGGAAGCAGGTCAAGATGAGCTCTTCCTCGAGCCGCAGATCTCACGTGAGCGTGAAACCCTTTTTGAGCACTGCCGTAGAGCGCTCGAGCGCGGCTTGACACAGGGTCCGCACGGCCTACCGCTCATCGGAACCGGGGACTGGAACGATGGTTTGAACCGGGTCGGTGAGCAGGGACGCGGCGAGAGCGTCTGGCTGGGATGGTTCTTGATCGATGTCCTCGGCCGCATGCAGGCAATGGCCGGGATGATGGACGAGGCTGACCTCGTCTCCCGCTACCACCAGGAAGCGGAGTCCCTTGCCGATCGCGTCGAGCAAGCTGCATGGGATGGCGAGTGGTACCTGCGGGGATGGTTCGATGACGGCACCCCACTTGGATCAGCGTCCAACGCCGAGGCACGTATCGATTCACTCCCCCAATCCTGGGCCTGGATCGCTGATGCGGGTGATCGAGGTCGACGGACGCAGGCTCTCGAGTCGGTCTGGCAGCAGCTCGTGCGGCAGGACGATAACCTGGTCCTGCTCTTCACCCCGCCCTTCGACACCAGCCTGCCCTCACCGGGGTACATTCGCGGCTATCCGCCGGGGGTAAGGGAGAACGGGGGGCAGTATACCCACGCCGCGCTGTGGTTGGCGAAGGCTTTCGCACATAAAGGTGATGGCAACCGGGCCGGCGAGCTCCTGCGGATGCTCAACCCGGTCGAGCATGCACGCGAGGTGCCGGATGTCTGGCGCTACACCGTGGAACCCTATGTCGTAACCGCGGATATCTACTCCCTGCCGGGCCGCGTGGGCCAGGGCGGCTGGAGTTGGTATACGGGATCGGCAGCCTGGATGTACCGGGTGTGGACAGAGGATGTCCTCGGTTTGAAGAAGCGTGGGGATCGTCTGGCCTTCGACCCGGTCATTCCGCAGGCGTGGAACGGGTTCAATGCGCAACTACGCCATGGTGAGGCGCTCTATGAAATCGAGGTTATGAACCCAGATCATCT
>DAOUEJ010000161.1:0-1979 GCA_034430615.1 Anaerolineales bacterium
CACCCCGAGAATCCCGGCCAACGCCATTTCTTGTGGGCCTTGGACCCGGTTTCACAGCTGGTCATGATTGTGATGCAGTCGTCGAAACCAATCGGGGTCATGCCATGGGTCGTGTTATCTGGGAGGGGTGTGCCGAGGCGGATACCGGTGTGCCCGAAGCCGTGACCGGCTTTGATCATGAACGCGTCCTGCGCGCCCCTCATGGTGGGACGATCGCTGCCGGAGTTCCGATCGGTACAATCCTTCAAGAGGGAGCTACGATTGCGCTTATCGACGGCGACGTACTCAAGGCGCCGTTCTACGGGGTTTTGAGGGGGCTGCTGCATGATGGGCTGACTGTCGAAGCAGGCGATAAGTTGGGAGACCTGGACCCGCGGGCAGATCCAGGGTATGCCTTCCGGATATCGGATAAGGCATTGGCCGTTGGAGGCGGGGTGTTGGAGGCATTGCTCAGTCAGCCAGCGATCCGTGCTCAATGGGCGAAAGCCAATGCTGCTCAAGGATAGCCTGCGCATCCGTCCAGGCGATGTGCTCGCCTTCGTAGGTGCGGGCGGGAAATCGAGCGCGATTGCCCGGCTGGTCATTGAGTTACAAGGGTCACTGCCCATCCTGGTAACGACAACAACCAGGCTGGCTCACGAACAAACCTCGATCGCAAATACTCACGTATTTACGCAGGAGCCGGATTGGGTTGAACAGCTAAAAGCCCGCATCGATGCACGAGAATCTGTCCTGCTCACGGCCGAACCCGGCGCAGAAGGAAAGTGGACTGCGCCCGATGAGAACGATCTGCTGACAGCGTGCGAGCTCATCCTGCGTTCCGAGGGCGTGATGTTGGTGGAGGCAGATGGTGCTCGCCGCCGTTCCTTAAAAGCTCCCACCGAGCACGAGCCGGCCATGCCCTCCTTCGCCACCCAGGTTGTGCTTGTATCCGCCGTCGATGCCGTGGGCTCCTCCTTGTCGGATGATGTCGTCCACCGCCCGGAATTGGCCGGACCACTGATGGGGCTTGAAGCCGGCGATCCAATCACGACTGGGGCAGTAGCCAGGCTTCTGAGTGATCCGCATGGTGGATTGAAGGGGATCAACGCGGGGATCACTATCCGCTGCCTGGTGAACAAAATCCGAACAGAGAATCAACTGAACGCAGGGCGAGAGATCGCAGCCTCGTTGATAAGTACCGAAGGAATTCAATCCATTCTGCTGTGCAATTTGCAGGATGAAAATCCTGTTCAGGAAGTCCATGGCAGAATCGCTGGTGTGGTGCTGGCAGCCGGTGGATCGACGCGATTCGGAAGGCAGAAGCTTCTGGAGAACTGGCGCGGGGAAGCGCTTATCCGATATGCGGTGCGCGCAGCGCTGAGGTCAGAGCTGGATATGATGGTTGTAGTGGTTGGTGCCCAGCGGGCAAAGATTGAGCAATCCTTGTCCGACATGCCGGTTGGGATCGTTGTGAATGAAGCCTGGCGTGAGGGGCAGGCGGGCTCACTCCGCCTCGGCTTGGGCGCGGTGCCGGAGAGAACGGAAGGGGTGGTTTTCCTGCTGGGGGACATGCCGCTGGTCGAGCCGGAGTTGATTAATGCCCTGATCCGCGAGCACCAGTTGTCACTCGGTCCCATCGTCGCGCCCATTGTGGGCGGGCAGCGGGCGAACCCGGTCCTCTTTGACCAGGTCACTTTTCAGGCACTCGCTGGTATTCAAGGCGATCACGGTGGGCGGGCGCTCTACGACCGTTTCCCGGTCCGTGAGCTTCCCTGGCGGGAGACGGCGGCCACCGATGTGGACACCCTCGATGACCTGCGCCAGCTGAGTTAGGTTGATCAGGAGCTGCTCTTTGTTCCGGATGTGTCCCGTAATTGCCGATAGGAGGAAAAAGAAGTAGGCTCACCTGAGCAATCGCTAAATCACAAAGGGAGCCTACTATCCCCGGAACTGCCGGGGACTATGACCTGCGTCGAAACGAAGGTCACACTGAGTAC
>DAOUEJ010000162.1:0-1963 GCA_034430615.1 Anaerolineales bacterium
GGAGTGCCGGAAATCATCACCCCGGATAATCTCAAGGCGGGCGTGAAACACCCCTCGCGCTACGAGCCTGACATCAATCCTACCTACCTGGACATGGCTGAGCACTACGGCACCGTGATCCTTCCTGCCCGGGTGCGCAGCCCCAAGGATAAGGCCAAGGTGGAGGTGGGCGTACTGGTCGTGGAACGCTGGATCCTCGCCAGGCTGCGAAAACGGCGTTTCTTCGGCCTGGCTGATCTCAACCAGGCCATCCGCAAGCGGCTGGACGAGCTCAACGACCGGACGATGGAGCACCTGGGGAAATCCCGTCGGGAATACTTCGACGAACTCGATCTCCCAGCCCTCAAGCCGCTGCCTGCAGAGCGTTACGTCTTCGCGCTCTGGAAGAAGGCCAAAGTCCATATCGACTACCACGTCGAGTTCGGCAAGCACTACTACAGCGTCCCCCATCAGCTCATCGGGGAGAAAGTCTTTATCCGGGCCACGGAGCATACGGTGGAGATCTTCCATAAGCACCGCCGGGTGGCATCCCATCCCCGATCTCGAGCACGGGGGCGCCATACCACCCAGGTGGAACACATGCCTGCCAATCACCAGCACTATGCAGAGTGGTCCTCGGAGCGGTTTCTGAAATGGGCTGATGTGATCGGTCCCCAGACCCGAGGGGTGATCGAGGCCGCGCTTGGCTCCCGCAAGCATCCGCAGCAGGCGTACCGCACCTGTCTGGGCATTCTAGGGTTAGCCAAACGATTCACCAAAGAGCGCCTGGAAGCCGCCTCTGGGCGCGCTTTAGCTTCCGGCATCTGCTCCTACAAGGGGGTGAAGAACATCCTGCATACTCGCCTCGACCAGGTGCCCCTAGAAGAGCCTGTTTCTAAACGACTTGACCCCCATGCCAACATTCGTGGACCGTCTTACTACCACTGAGGAGAGGACTGATGCTGGAACAACCCCTTCTGGATAACCTCACCCGCCTGCGCCTTCCCGGCTTCCGGGAAGGACTGAAGGAGCAGTGGGAGAACCCCCACTATGCTGAACTATCCTTTGAGGATCGGCTCAGTATGCTCGTGGATTTGGAGTGCACCCGCCGGGACAACAGCACCCGCGAGCGCCGCATCAAAGCGGCCCGCTTCGCTCTGCCCGCCTGCATCGAGGACCTTGATCTCTCCCCGGCTCGCGGGCTCGAGCGCAGCTTCATCCTCGAGCTGGCCCAGGGAGAATGGATCCGCCGCCATCTGAACATCCTGGTGTTGGGACCCACCGGTGCAGGCAAGAGCTACCTGGCCTGCGCGCTCGGCCAGGCTGCCTGCAGACACGGATTCCCGGTGCGCTATGAGCGTACCTCCCGCCTGCTGCACGAGATCATGCTCTCCCACGCCGATGGATCCTTCCCCAAGCTATTAGCCACCGTGGCTCGCGTGCCGCTGCTGATCCTGGACGATTGGCTGCGAGATCCGCTCAGCGTATCCCAGGCTCGCGACCTGTTGGAGATCATCGATGACCGCTACGGCCGGGCCTCGACCCTGGTGGCTACCCAGGTCCCTGTGGAGGATTGGCATGCTCGCTTTCCTGATCCAACGCTTGCAGATGCCATTCTCGACCGTCTTATCCATAACGCCTACCGGCTGGAACTGCGAGGTGAATCGATGCGAAAATCCCACTCAGCATTGTCATTGGCGACAGGCTGAGTGTATGATGTCTCAACCAGCGCCGCTGATCACCATGGATCGAAACAGGTGTCCATCATCAACTGGAACGGGTGTCCACCATCGATTGGAATCAGTGTCCACTTTCATCGGAATACGCAGTTTTTGGGATGATTGTGATTCTGATTTCTGCACTAATCGGCACCCATAAGTACTTTGTGATATTAACTGTGTCCCGGCACGATTGGTTTCTAACTAAGGCTCAATGAACAGATCCACAAATTGAATGTACACAAGTGCTTTATTCTCTACTCATA
>DAOUEJ010000163.1:0-7877 GCA_034430615.1 Anaerolineales bacterium
GCCGGCGCCTGTGCCACCACCATCCTCACGACGACGGCTTTCATCGGCCCGGAAGAAGGGCTCGAAGACATGGGGCAGGTCCTGCTCCCCTACCCCGGCGCCGGTGTCCTTGACTGCGACCAGGATCGCCTCACTCATCCGCTGTGCTTGCACGATCACGTCACCACCTGTCGGGGTGTGGCGGAGTGCGTTCTCAAGCAGGTTATGCAGCACCCGTCCGATCTCGCGCGGCCCAATGACGACCGGATCGACATCGGATGCAACTTGACCGCTCAAACGAACGCCCTTGGCTTCGGCGCGGGCGTTGAAGCTGCCGATCGAATCGGAGATCAAATCCGATAGCGAGGCTGGCTGCAGGTCGATCGAAAGCTGCCCGCTGTCAACCCGCGAGAGCTCGAACAGTTCATCGATCAATCCGCTCATCGCCTTGATCTCGATCTGACACTGGCGCAGGTAGCGAGCGCGTGTTTCCTGGTCATCGACGACCCCCTCTGCCAGGGCTTCAATCATCACCCGCAGTGAGGTGAGTGGTGTCCGCAGGTCATGCGACACCCAGGCGACAAAATCCCGCCGGGCGCCTTCGATTCGCCGGGCTTCGCGGTCGGCCTGCCCCAGTCGGGCGGCCATGTCGTTAAAGGCCTGTGCCAGCTGGGCGACCTCATCCCGCCCTTCCTGCTCGACGCGCACGTCAAACTCACCTCGGCTCACTTGCTGTGTCGCCTGCGCGATCCTGGCGAGCGACTGTGCCAGCACATGCGATAGGAATGCGCCGAAGGCGATCGAGATCCCGCTGGCAAACAGCAGCAGCAAACCGGCAAGCGCCAGGTCGTGCTCATTGATGAACATCAGCCCGGCCGTGACCCATACGTTGAGCAGCATCAGCGCAGCAGCCAGTATGTATCCTACGGTCAGAGTCAGGCTCAGGCTGCCCAGCCGCCGCCAAAGTCCGAGGCGGTGGGTAGCGAACCCGATCAAGGCTGAAACCAGCGTCGTTAATCCAGAAGAGAGCGCCAGCCGTCGCAGATCCTTCAAAGGGGGCCGCATGACAAGGATCGCCAACAAGACGAAGATCACCAATGATGTAAGCGCTCCCAGGAGCAGGACGATCCAGCGTGGTCGCGGCTCGCTCATCCGGGCTCCTGGAATTTGTAGCCCACACCCCATACCGTAAGCAGGTAGGTGGGATGGGATGGATCGGGCTCGACCTTCTCCCGCAGGCGGCGAATATGGACGGTTACCGTGGATGGATCCCCGTAGAACTCGAACCCCCACACTTTATCGAGCAGCTGGTCGCGGGAAAAAACCTGACGCGGGTGTCGCATGAGAAAGGAAAGTAAATCGAATTCCTTGGCGGTGAGATCGATCTCCTGCTCCCCGAGCATGAGCAGACGTGTCCCTGGATCGAGGATCATGCCCGGAAAGACCACGGGCTCATCTGAAGCAGCCAGCGCTTCACTCGAGCGCCGCAACACGGCCCCAACACGCAGAACGAGTTCGCGCGGGCTGAAGGGTTTCACCACGTAGTCGTCAGCGCCCCGCTCGAGGCCAAGGATGCGATCATGTTGAGCGCCCTTGGCGGTGAGCATGATGATTGGCACCTTTCGTTCAACACGCATCTCGTCGGCAACATCCAACCCATCCAGGCCGGGCAGCATTAGATCCAGGATCACCAAGTCGGGCTGTGACTCACGGAACACCTGCAGGGCGTGCCGGCCATCGCCGGCCTCGACAACCGAATAGCCGTCACGCTCGAGGTAGCGGCGCACGACCTCGCGTACTGTAGCTTCATCATCGACGACCAGAACAATGGGTTTGGGCATGGATCGAAACACTCACATCTGGCATATTAAGACTAGTTGATCGAAGGGAGGAACTGCCACCATCCTAGCATCATTCTGCCTTCCATCGTAGCCAGTATGGCCTGCAATTCTTACCCGCTCCTTAACCCGATCGATGTGGGATAAGGGATTGTGTGAATAGAACATTTGTGCTATTCTGTGTACAATGGACACACTCCAAAAGCTGGCGCTCTCTGCAGCCGCGGCCTGCTTCGAGCAGGACGCAGCCAGTTCACCGATGGTGAGCTGGAAGATTGCCAACGTGCCCGTGACCGGGGTCAAGACCGCCAGAGTCCAACCGCAAGCCGTGACATACCAGGGCCACGAGATCCCGATCTACCGCGCCGCACTGCCCGGAGGCGGCCGCAGCCCCTTGCTCAAGGCCATGCTTACGACAGCCTGCGAGCGCCACTGCCGCTACTGTTCCTTTAGGGCGGGGAGGGACTTTCGACGTGTGACATTGCTAGCCGACGAGATGGCCAGGGTATACAGCGAAGCTTTTTCACAAGGCATCGTTCAGGGACTATTCCTATCGACAGGATTGTTTGGTGGCGGCGCAAATACGCAGAACAAGCTGCTTGATTGCGCCGAGATGCTGCGCAAAGAGCACCGCTACAGGGGGTACTTGCACCTGAAGCTGATGCCGGGCAGCGAATTCGGACAGGTACAGCGGGCGATGGAGATGGCGGACCGGGTCTCGATCAACCTCGAAGCACCCAATCCTGAGCGGCTCGGCCAGCTCGCACCCGAAAAGCAGTTCGTCGACGAGCTGCTCGAACCCCTGCGCTGGGCGGCGCAGATCCGGCGTGAACAAAGCCCGGAGCATGCCTTCAAAGGCAGGTGGGCCTCGACCTCGACCCAGTTTGTCGTGGGCGCAGCCGGTGAGAGCGACCTCGAACTGCTGGGCACAACCGAGAACCTGTTCAAGCAGCTTGGGGTGCGGAGGACGTACTTCGAGGCCTTCAGCCCCGTCCCCGGGACCCCTTTTGAGAGCCTGCCTGCGGAAGATCCGACCCGGCAGCAACGGCTGTACGAGGCCTCCTACCTGCTGCGTGATTATGGCTTTGACCTGGAGGATCTCAGTTTTAACGCTGCCGGGCATCTGCCGCTCAATATGGACCCAAAGCGGGGTTATGCCGAACAGCACCTTGCACATGCACCTGTTGAGCTCAACCTGGCCGAGCGCGAGCAGCTGCTGAAAGTCCCCGGGATCGGACCTACCGGCAGCGAACGCATCCTGCAGACCCGCTCCGAACACTGCCTGGTCGACCTCAACCAGCTGCGCCGGATGGGCATTGTCGCCGAACGCGCCGCACCCTACATCTTGCTCAACGGGCGTTTACCAGCTCGCCAGCTACCTTTGTTTTCGATGAAACCACCGATCTCCTGAACACCAGCTGGCAGCCCGTTTGTCCAAGTGGCAAAGCCACTGGCAAGCAGCAGAGCTACTTGAATCCATAGGTTCATTTCGACAGCTAGCCCCATATGGGTGAAGCACGCACCTGGAATCCATATGCTCTGCTAATGGCCGGGAGCAAAGCTCCCGGTTTCCAAAGGGAGGGCAGCAATATTCCCTCGGCCTTGAGATTTCCAATCCAATTGGAGTGCGGAAGCCTTGCTTCCGCGCCAGCAGCAACACTGCCGGACTCCTCCTGCTCAAGAACATTAAAAAAGTGGCTGTCGATGAGACAGCCACTTGATTTCGAACCTGGATTGCGCCGATCAAGCAGGTGCGCCGCTGGCTTGCGCAGCACCCAATCGACCCACATACTGCTCGACAAATAGCAGCTGCTCGCCTGCACGTTTGACGACGCCCAGCAGCTGATCCATCGTCGATACTTCCTCCAACTGCTCGGTGACGAACCATTGCAGAAAGCTCTGGCCGATGTGATCGCTTTGCTTGATCGCCAGGTCCATCAATGCATTGATCTGGCGCGTGACCTCCATCTCCCAGTCAAGTGCCATTTGCACGGCTTCCTCTGCGGTTTGGATACCCGCAGCAGTAGCCCCGATCGCTGGAATGCTCACCTCGCCGCCAGCTTCGAGGATGTAATGCACGAATTTCATAGCATGCATCCGCTCTTCATCCGACTGACGGAAAAAGAACGCCGCCAGATCGGGCAGGTTTTCATTCTCGAAGTATGCTGCGATCTTGATGTACTGATTGGATGCACCCAGTTCGCTGCCGATCTGGTTGTTCATCGCCTGATTGAGCTCTTTGCTAATTAACATTCTTTTTATCCTTTCATTCCTCATAAAATGGATTCTTTTTCCAGGTTATTCCGCTTATATTTGCTGGTTCAATAGGTTTAGATGCAGGAAATTCTTCATCGTTACAAAGCAAGACTAGGTGCCTACCCCCAGGAAGCCAAGTGCATAGAGCGCATCCTGGTAGTTCGGATTGATCTCCAACGCCCGGCGGAAATCCTGGACTGCGGCGTTGGTATCACCCAAACGGTATTCCACCCACCCTCGCCAGAGCAGCGATTCCTCGGCCTTTGAAGTCCGCTCCAGCGTGGCGTTGGCCAATGTGAGCACATCCTCCGTGCGACCGGCATGGAAGTACGCCAGGTACGGACCGAATTGGTAGCGTGTGAAGCGCCAGGGTAGTCCAATCGCCAAGGCATGATCAAAGGCCTGAGCAGCTTCTTCGTAGCGCTCGAAGTAGACCAGGTTTGTGCCCAAGTTGAACCATGCATAGGGATCTTCAGGCAGCGCTTCGACATCGGATCTCGCCTGCTCGGTGGCATGATCTCGGTTGATCTCGGGATCCAGATCCTCACCCAGAATCGAACCTAAGTCCGGAGAGTCATTCTGGGGGTAGAGATACAGGTAGACCCGGTTGAACTCACGCCATCCTGCATCTAGATCTTCATAACTAAAAACCTGATTCGGACCAATGAACGTGTCCTGGCCGGTAAAGGTGCGCTGCCCATCATCATATCCTGTGAGGAGCACATAGTGCCCGGCCCACCCCGCATCGGGTCCATCGCTCTCGATCACATACCCCTTCTCGATGATGACGGGCAACCCTGCCGCCAGGAAGCGCTTGAGCACTTCGATCGTTCCGCCGACCCGAAAATCGGTTTCCAGCCAGCCGGCCTGGTTGCGGACGAAGTAAGCCAACTCATCGATATTAACATTCTTGTCCCCCCGGTCAGGCTTCACCAGATCGGAGATATCGAACTGATCGCCCTCCCACCCGAAATAACGCAGTCCAAGGGCTAACGTGGCTGGACCACAGTTGTTCCAATCCTGCTTCTCCCAGGCGGGTGCGTCGAGCTCGACACGCCCTGGAAGCGGGGTCGGGGTGGGGGTGACGGTGGGCGGGATACCAGTCACTGTCGGGGCAGGTGTATGCGTTGACCACGGGGTTGGCGGAGCTTGAATTGGGGCTACCTGCATCGCCGGCAGCTGATCGCCAGGGTAGATCCAGCCGCGAACGATGCCCGAGGCGGCATCCAACCGCCATTCGAGCTGATCGTGAATGGGAGGAATCTGATACAAGCCTATAAGCAAGCTCACTGTCAGCGCTGCTCCAAGCAAAAACCAGAGGATTCGAGTCCGCATTTGGGTATTATATCAACCACAGCCAGAGCAGAAGGAGAACACTGAGCACGGGCCGGGTCGTAAGACTCTGTTCATCATTGTGCTTATAATGAAACTAGCTTATTCGCATGAAGGATGGAGAGGTATGAAAAAACCCTCAATCGTATTCGGCGCACTAATCGGCGCCCTGACCAGCCTGCCCCTGATGGCGGTCGCCTTCCTGGGGCAGCAGTTGTTCGGCCTGCCCTTTCCGCCGTTTGATCTGTTCGATTGGATTGCACGGACGCTGCCGGGTGGATTGATCACGTTCGGCATCGACAGCATGATCGCAATTATTCGTGGATTGAATCTGGGCCAGACGTCTAACCTGGCCAAAGCCGGTGAACGGGCCACGGCGCTGGTGCTCTTCATCGTGGTCAGCGCCCTGTTCGGCTTGCTGCTGTCCTGGTTCACCCGCCGGCGATCCGAGTATGCACTATCCTGGAATCTGGGAGCGTCCCTGGCCCTCGGGCTGGTCTTACTGATGGTGCATGCTTCACTCTCGCTGCCGGGTCCGAGCCTGGCGGTGAGCGCGCTGTGGATCGGGGCGCTGATGCTCGTCTGGGGTTACAGCCTCGATTGGCTGTTTCGTGTTGGTCCCCCCGCCATGGCACAGGAAGCTGAGGCCCCCCTCTCACGCCGTCAATTCATATACCTGGTCGGTGGCGGTGTCCTAACCGTCGGGCTTGGTTCTCTGGCTCTCAGTCGACTTGGAGCGGAACCGAGTTCGAGTGCGGGTAGCTCCAGCGCCAACTCTCCCGGGGACCTGCCCGATCTCACCCGGACGTCCGGACCGGCCGCCTCACCACCGCCCGAAATCCTTTCGGCTCGCCCCGAGCCTGCTCCGGGTGTACGCCCCGAATTGACGCCGTCCGAGGACTTCTACACGGTCGATATCAACGCCGTGGCGCCGCGTGTCGATGGTGAAAACTGGCGCCTGCGGTTAGAAGGGTTGGTCGACAACCCGCTCGTCCTCACGCTGGATGACATCCGCAGCCGCCCGGCCTTCAGCCAGGTGATCACCCTGTCCTGCATCTCGAACCCGATCGGCGGAGACCTGATCAGCACGGCTGTCTGGACCGGCATTCGTGTGAAAGATCTGCTGGCCGAAGTTGGCCTGCAGCCCGACGCCCAGGAATTGGCGATCGAATCAGTGGACGGCTTTTACGAGAGCGTGCCGATGTCCGAGTTGATGGATGACCGCACTCTGCTCGTGTACGAGATGAATGGTGAGCCGCTGACCATCACACATGGTTTCCCGCTGCGGATCTACATCCCCAACCACTACGGCATGAAGCAGCCAAAATGGATCGAACGCATGGAAGTCATCGATCATAACGGCCCGGGTTACTGGGTCGATCGCGGCTGGAGCGAGCAAGCCATCGTTAACAGCACCTCGGTCGTCGATGCAGTCGAAACGGCTTCGGTTGATGCTCAAAACGGCACGGTGCCGATGGGCGGCATCGCCTACACCGGAGCACGAGGCGTGAGCAAGGTTGAAGTCCAGATCGATGATGGACCATGGGAGAGCGCACAGCTGCGTGATCCTGGCCTGAGCCCGTTGAGCTGGGTGCAGTGGCGCTACGATTGGCCGGCGCAGGCCGGGCAGCACACGGCACGCGTACGCGCCTACGATGGCGGCGGGGGGCTGCAGTCGGTTGCTGTGCGCGGGGCCCGGCCCGATGGCGCAACCGGTATCGATCAGTTTTCGTTCAGCGTGAGTTGAATGAGTAAAGAGTAAGTTCTCGTAGGGGCGGGGTTACCCCGCTCCTACGTCGCGTGTGAACAACACCCATTATGTAGGGGCACGGCGGCACCGTGCCCCTACTGCATTGGAAACAGTCTTCAAGCATGGTCATAAATCCCATCGCATACCCGTAGGGGCGCATCGCGATGCACCCCTACAATGCTTCATCACAGCGAAATAGCTCGAAAATCGAATAGAATTAGGCCACTATCCAAACACAAGCTCCCGACCTGTTCGCTGAAGGCCGGAGATCGAGGGGAAACCCAATGAAGAAATACGTGCTATGCGCCGCGGCCGCGCTGCTGCTCGGCGCTTGTGCCCCCGTCCCCCAGGAAACGCCCCGCATCCGGGTCGGGATGCTCCCCGTGCTGGACGGCCTACCGATCTATGTTGCTCAGGCGCAGGGATACTTCGCCGCTGAAGGGATCGAGGTCGAGATCATCCCCGTCGGCTCAGCCCCGGAGCGTGACCAGTTGATGCAGGCCGGCCAGATCGACGCCATGATCAACGAGATCGTCTCGGTTCTCTTTTACAACAAGACCGAGCCCCAGGTCACCGCCGTGCGCTTTGCACGCGTCGCCACGAGCGCAAGCCCGGTCTTTCGCATCGTTGCCTCGGCCGAAAGCGGCATTACGACAGTCGACGAACTCAAAGGCATCCCGATCGGGGTCTCGGAGGGGACCGTGATTGAGTACACCACGGAC
>DAOUEJ010000164.1:0-6053 GCA_034430615.1 Anaerolineales bacterium
ATTCGGGTTGAGATTCCGGTTTCTACCTCTATAATCATGGAACCCACTGGCCCACAGTTCCGGGCCGGTATATAGGAGCTGTGGCCGCAGACAAGCGCATGCACTTCGATGTCTTTAGCGTCTTCCCGGAGGTCATGCAGACCTATCTCGAGGCGAGTGTGCTCGGAAAAGCACAGGCCGCTGGTCACGTCTCGATCGCACTGCACCAACTGCGTGACTACGCCAGCGACCGCCACCGCACGACGGATGATGAGCCCTTCGGCGGTGGGGGTGGGATGGTAATGAAGCCAGAGCCAGTCTTCGCTGCGGTCGAGAGTGTGCTCGGAAAGGATCTGGGATCCGTCCCCGTCATTCTCCTGACACCCCAGGGTCGGGTATTCGACCAGAAGCTCGCTGCCGAGCTTGCCGTACTGCCGCGGATCGCGCTGATCTGCGGTCGTTACGAGGGGGTGGATGAGCGCATCCGGGAGCACCTGGTGACCGCTGAGATATCGATCGGTGACTATGTGCTCACCGGGGGTGAACTGCCGGCGATGATCGTGATTGATGCGGTCACGCGCCTCCTCCCCGGCGTGCTCGGGGATGAGAACGCAACCACCCACGACTCGCACGCACACGGCTTGCTCGAGCATCCCCATTACACCCGTCCGGCTTCATACCGCGGGTGGGAAGTGCCACAGGTGCTGACCTCCGGAGATCATGCGCGCGTGCAGGCCTGGCGCCATGCACAATCGCTGCTCAGGACGAAGCTGCGTCGACCTGAGCTGCTGGACAAGATCGAACTCAGCCGGGACGACCTGCAGCTATTAGATGAAGCTGGTGCCGAGGAAGAGGGGGAGCTGTAATCATGGATAACCGGATGGCGCAAGCCCGATCGAAATTCAACCCCAGGATGGTCGCTGGCGTGTTGATGGTGGCGTGCTGGATGATCCTGGCCGGTTGCAGGTCGGGGGCAGATATCGAGATTCCGCTCACGCTGATCCCGCCGACTGCAACCATGATGGTGGAGCAGACACCGACCCCGGTCCCTCCACCACCGGAAACGTTGATCATCTGTCTTAACCAGGAACCCGAATCGCTCTTCCTTTACAGCGAAGCGTTGATGTACGGACCGGCTGCGGCCGAATCGCGGGCTGTCCTTCAAGCGATCTACGATGGACCGCTGGACTTGCTGGATGATGGGATCGCGCCGGTGATCCTGAACGACCTGCCAACGTTCGAAAATGGGAAGGTCATCCTCGAGCCTGTGACCGTGGCCGAGTCGGATGTTTACCTCAACCCGGTGAGCATGCAGGCTGAGAACCTCAAACCTGGCAGTCCCTACCTGCCGCAGGGATGCCGGGGTCCAGAGTGCATCACCAATTACTCCGGTGGTGAGATCGTCATGGAACAGATGGCGGTCGAATTCGAACTTCAGGATGGTTGGCGATGGTCGGATGGTGAGACAGTCAGAGCCTCTGATTCTGTCTTCTCCTACCAACTTGATTCCTCAAGTGATCTGAGCACCACCAAGTACCTTGTCGATCGGACACAATCTTACGTCGCGCTCGATGACCTGCGGGTGCGTTGGACTTCCATCCCTGGCTACCTGGACCCTGATTACACTACCCTCTTCTGGGCACCTCTCCCGCAGCACCAGCTTGGTGCATTGAGCGTGGGTGATCTGCCTGGAACCGATCTGGCAGCCCGGATGCCGCTTGGCTGGGGGGCGTACATGCTGGAGACCTGGGAGCAGGGCGAGCGCATCACGCTCATCCCGAATCCTTATTACAAGCGGTCGACCGAAGGGCTGCCGGCGTTTGACCGGCTCGTCTTCCGCTTTATCGGAGACGATAGCCGGGCAGGGGTGCAGCAGCTCCTCACCGGGGAGTGTGATGCGCTGGACGAGTCCGTGCTTGATGCCCTCGATGCGCCGCTCCTGGAACCCTACCTTGCGGAGGGAAGCATTGGCCTCAATTGGGCAGCGGAACCTGAGGTCGGGATGCTCATCTTCAATACGGCTCCGATCGGACGCCAGGGTGAGGCGTACTTCCAGGCTCCTGCCGCACGACAGGCGGTGGCTGCCTGCCTGGACCGGACAACGCTCGTCGAGGACCTTTTCGCTGGATATGGCCTACTGCCCGGAACATGGCTTCCAGCCCCAACCTCTGCTGAAACCCCTGCATCATTGCCGGTTGAGTACGACCCGCAGGCGGGCAGGGATCTACTCCAGAGTATAGGTTGGGTCGAGCTGGAGGGTGAACCTGACCAGCCGCGGGTTGCCTGGGGTGTGCCCGGTGTGTCCAACGGAACCCGCCTCACCGTGAGTTTTACCTCCACCGGCAGTGCGCTGGATGAGGCCATCGCCGCCCGACTTCAGCAGGACCTGGCCGGGTGTGGTTTCGAGGTTCAGGTTCAGGCCGTGAGTTTCGAAGCGTGGGTAGAGCCCTGGCCACAGGGCGTAATCTTTGGGCGTGGATTTGATATGACCCACACCCGTTGGCCGGTATGGCTCACCCCGGTATGCGAGGTCCTGGCGGGGCGCGAGATCCCGGGAGCAGACCATCCTTACGGCATCAACGCCAGCGGTTATTCGGATCTTGCCTATAGCCAGGCTTGCGATCGCTTGCTTCTGGCCGGTTTTAACCCGGACATCCGCTCCTCGGCGCTGGTAGCCATGCAGGAAAGCTATGCCTTGAACCTGCCAGCGCTGCCGCTGTATCAGTCCCCACGCTTTATCGCTTATCAGCCTGATCTATGTGGTGTTGGGTTGCAAAGCCTGACGGAAAGCGCGCTCTGGAACCTGGAAACGTGGGCGCGTGGCGCGGATTGTCCATAATTTAACAGTATAAATGCATTGAACCAACCTGATGGAAGATTGGTACATTATGAGGTATGTAGGGCGAAGGTGGAACTCGCGATAGAAAAAGAAGACAGGTGTCTCGTCCTTCGATTGCAGGATGGTGACCTGGAAGCGCTCGGCGAACTTTACGACCGACACCGCTCCCTGGTTTATCGAACCGCGCTGGCGATCACCAGTGAGCCTGAAGCCGCGGCGGATCTGCTGCAGGATGTATTTCTGCGCCTGCACCGTTTCGCGCACCGCATCGATCCCGAACGCCCAATCCAACCCTGGCTTTACCGCATCACGGCCAACCTGTCCTATACTTGGATGAAGCGCCGCAGCCGCTGGTTGCGTTTCTTACACGAGATGGCAGATTGGGTTTCGCGCGAGCGGCGTCTTTCCGTGCAGCGCCAGGCCGAGATGGACGAGGAGATCCGCTGGGTTCAGCAGGCCGTGGCCTCACTGCCGCTGCCGCAGCGGGTTGTCGTGGCTTTGTACTACGTCAATGATCTTTCGTTGAGGGAGATCTCGGAGACGCTGGACATCCCGGTTGGTACGGTAAAATCACGCTTGCACTACGGTCGCAACACGCTCAAGAAGAAGCTTGGATTGCGCCCTGAGATGGTACTCGAGGTATTGTATGAGCTCTCGTGAGTTGGTCAGGAATGATAAAACGGATCTTATCCTCGGGCGCGCCCTGAAATCCTGGGTGGGGCATTCAAGGCTGCCTGAGCCCGGGCGGGAAGAGCTGATCCAGGCCGCAAAACTCTACCCACACATCCCTCCTCGCTGGATGATGGCGAGTGCACTGATCCGCATCCTGATTATGTTCTTCAAAGGTGTTCTCGCCGGGAGAACTCCGCGCGATGGGCTATTGGTGTATGCCTGCGCAAGCGATGATCCTCTGCGCGGATCAAGCTCTCCATTTAATATCTCGATGCTTCAACTTTCCATTCTTTACCTCACATCGCCCCGTTTGTGCGTGTCTAGTTTTATTCTATAAAGACACCGACACTGGGCTCTAAAGATGATGGAGTGCGGATCACAGAGGCAGAAGCGAGGCGGTTGGATGGGTTCCGGGCAGATATAGGTGTTGAATCCGCTCGGCGGGATAGGTTGATTGACGACCCTCCCCTTTAGGGTATAATCGCGGAACTACTCGCCCGCGGTCGATTTTTCAGAGGGTGATTGTCTGACCAGGCCGAACACGTAAAGGATGTTCAGCGATTCATGACAAAGTAAGACATGCTCCAGGGAACTTGAAACACGGCTAAAACTACTCTATGATCATGTTCGCTGGCGATAACCGGCGAGGTCATCACTCATTCTATCGATAGAGGAGAGACGATTTTGGCCCCGAAAGTCCTCGACGTACACAATCTCGTTACACACTTTATCACCCATGAGGGAACGGTCCATGCTGTCAACGGCGTATCGTTTTACGTAAATGAGGGTGAAACTCTGGGGATCGTGGGTGAGAGTGGCTGCGGAAAAACCGTTTCAGTCCTCTCTGTCATGCGGCTGATCCCCCAACCGCCCGGCGAGGTCAAGGCTGACAGCATTCAGTTTGGAAACCAGGAACTGACCAAGCTGAAAGAGGATGAGATGCGCCAAATTCGCGGCAGCCAGATCGCCATGATCTTCCAGGATCCGATGACCTCGCTTAACCCGGTGCTCACGGTCGGCTTCCAGGTCATGGAGCCGCTAAAAGTACACCTTGGGATGAGTGAAGAAGAGGCGCGTGAACGGGCCACCGAATTGCTGCATCTCGTGGGGATTCCGGAAGCACATGATCGGCTGGACGACTATCCCCATCAGTTTTCAGGCGGTATGCGACAGCGCGCCATGATCGCCATGTCTCTAGCGTGCAATCCATCGCTGCTCATCGCCGACGAGCCGACGACTGCGCTGGATGTGACCATCCAGGCGCAGATCGTTGATTTGGTCAAACGGCTGCGTGACCAGATCGGCATGTCGCTGATCTGGATCACCCATGACCTGGGCGTAGTTGCCGGCCTGGCAGACCGGGTGATGGTGATGTACGCTGGATTTGTCGTCGAAGAAGCCCTGATTCGAGAAGTTTACGAAAATCCTCGCCATCCCTACACCTATGCCTTGCTTCAATCACTGCCGCGCATGGACGGCAGCCCGGGTGAGAAGCTGATGTCGATTGAAGGGATGCCGCCGGAGTTGTATACGCTGCCGGAAGGCTGCCCGTTTGCACCGCGCTGCATGTTTGTGAAGGAGAAATGCTGGACAAATAACCCTGTGCTGGAGGAGGTCGCTCCCGGGCACCGCATTGCCTGCTGGGTGGACATCACGACAGGTGAACTTCGATGACACAGAATGAGACCCTCATCCGGGTAGATAAACTCACCAAGTATTTCCCGATCACGCGTGGGATATTGTTCCAACGCGAAGTCGGAGCGGTGCAGGCCGTTGATAATGTTACCTTCGATATCCGTCGCGGCGAGACCTTGGGATTGGTCGGGGAGAGCGGTTGCGGCAAATCCACCACCGGACGCACGATCCTGCAGCTCTACCGGCCGACAGCCGGGCAGGTATTTTACGAAGATCAAAACCTGGTCGAGTTAAAAGGTGAAGGGCTGCGTCACATGCGGCGCAATATGCAGATGATCTTTCAGGACCCCTATGCCTCGCTCAACCCCCGCATGACGATCGGAAACATCATCGCCGAGCCGCTCGAGGTGCATAACATCGGCAACGGCAAAGAACGCCGTGAGCAAGTTCAGGACCTGCTTAAATTAGTCGGGTTGAGCCCGCATTTCATCAACCGCTACCCGCACGAATTCTCGGGTGGCCAGCGTCAGCGCATCGGCGTCGCCCGCGCGTTAGCACTGCAGCCCAAGTTCATCGTCTGCGATGAACCGATCTCAGCCCTGGACGTCTCGATCCAGGCTCAGGTTGTGAATCTGTTGGAAGAACTGCAGCAGACCTTCGGCCTAACCTACCTCTTCATCGCCCATGACTTGAGTATGGTACGTCACATCTCTGATCGCACAGCGGTCATGTACTTGGGAAAAATCGTAGAACTGGCCACACGCGATGAGTTGTATTCACATCCGTTGCATCCCTATACCCAAGCGCTGCTTTCTGCTGTGCCCATCCCGAATCCGGCCAAGGAAGCCCGCCGGCAGCGCATCCTCCTGGAAGGTGACGTGCCCAGCCCGGTCAACCCGCCCAGTGGCTGCCGTTTCCACAATCGCTG
>DAOUEJ010000165.1:0-85071 GCA_034430615.1 Anaerolineales bacterium
GGACCCAGCGCCATCACGGCGCCGTGGCCCAGTCCGAGGGCATAAAAGGGATCCTCACTCTCCAGTCGCTCGACGACCACCGGGATATCCACCGGCTGCTCAACACCAGGCAGGATCATTCCACCGTCAAGCCATGCCAACCCGGGTTCAGTCACACGCAGCCCGCTTCCAATCCAACTGCCCAGAGCTCCTGCGCAAGATCCGGCGGCGAACAGGACGCTCCCCTCCGCCAGGATTTCCTCCGGATATCCCTGGAAGAGGAAATCATCGATCCAATCACGCCACTCTAGCTCGTTCCCGCCACGAGTGAAGATTAAGCCAGCTTCCAGCCAGGCAAACTGTATCGTTTCGATTTAATTGGGTTCGAGTACAAGTCTGGTGCAGGTTTGTCCGAGAAGCTGGGCGACTTGGGCGGCCAAATCGTCTCCTTCTGGAAGGCCGGGGCTCATTTCGAGCGAGAGGACGCTACGACTAGGATCGATCCGCTCTAGAAGTCGTTCCAGAAGCTCAGGTATCGAGCTCGGATCAGGTTCACCCGCGCTTAATACCAGCCAGCCCATCGTTCCGGGGCGCTTCAGGATTTCCGCTGGTTTGCTCACACAGCCCCCCGCAAGCGTCCATTGTGGAAAATTGGTATTGTTGGTTTGGAAGAAAGGGGCCGATCGGGTGCATTGACAAACATGACAACCCTGCTATCAGCGGATCTCGATCCGTCTGAATCTTTCGATCCAGCGCGGATCATCTTCCGACCGTTCGGGATCAAGAAGACCTTCACGCAGTCTCGTCTCCAGGCTCTCGAAATCCGAGATCTGGCTTTTGTGTTGGCGGAGCGCCTGCAATTTCGTCTCCAGGGTCTCGGTGATATCAATTTCCAGGTTCGGGTGTTGAGCCCCGGCTACATATACGTCATGCACTTTGTGCGGTTCCAACTTCTCGTCGTGGTAGAGTTCTGGAAAATAGAGCGCCGAGCGAGCAGCGGGGTAGACTGCATCAAGCGTCGCTTCACCTGCAGCGCGGTGATCGGCATGGTTGATATGCCGGTTGCTTGGGAAGAAATTGGTCGGATCGCAGGTAATCACAACATCAGGCCGCACGGTACGGATGACCCTCACAATATCCCGCCGTAATTCTAAACTGGGCTCAAGGTAACCATCGGGATGATCGAGGAAGATGACTTCTTCCACGCCTATGATCTGGGCTGCGGCTCGCTGCTCTGCCTCCCGGATCACACCAATTTCCTGCGATGAAAGTGCATCATCATCGGCACCTTTATCACCCCTGGTAAGCAGGCAATAGGTAATGGAACAGCCTGCGGCGGCCCATTTCGCCACGGTGCCGCCGCAGAAGAATTCAGGATCATCGGGATGCGCGAGTACAACCAGCACGCGCTTTCCACCGATTAGAGGTTCTTCAGTCAAGAGCCTCCCCCGGGTGTCTCGCCACAATCGCACTCGCCATTCTCGTGCTTTTCGCAGGGGGCATTGGCTTTCTCCTGGAGCTGCTTCAGTTCGTCGTAAGGTTGGATCTCGTGCAGGTAAAATTCCACCTTACGATCATCCTCAAGGACTACCATTACTGCTTGTTTCAGCGGCATGACGTCAATCACCTTGCCAACGCCGCGTGGTGTAACGACCTTCTTTTTCCGTTTAGGCAGCTGCTTACGTGCCTCAACATACTGCTCGTACTCATAGACCAGGCAGCAGCGCAGCCGGCCGCACATCCCTGTAATTTCCTGCGGATTGAGGGATATTCCCTGGGCCTTGGCCATACGGATCGAGATCGGGCTGAATTCAGTCAGGAATCGGGAGCAGCAGCGTTCCTCAAGTCCGCAAGCTCCCATGCCGCTGAGTATCTTCGCAACGTCGCGTGGACCAACCTGGCGGAACTCCACCTGCGTCCCACGCAGAGAGTGCTGCATCTCCTTCCGCAACGCGCTCACGTCGACCTTGTCATCACCCTCGCTATTGTAGAGATAGGTAAGCCGAGAGCCATCGTAGGCGTACTCAGCACGCACAATTTTGACCCCGCTGAGCCCAATCTCGGCGGCTTTTGCCCGGCAATCGATCATCACCTCCAGCTCACGATGCTGCCACATGTTGCGCAGCACGAGCTCGCGCGCCGTGGCTCTTCGCTCAACTGGCTTGTGCGAGCCTTCAGGCAGCTTGCTCAGGTCAGAGAGCACCCCAACCACCTCGCCCAGCTCCCGGCCGCGGGAGGTAGAGACAATCACATAATCACCCGCCTTGATGTCGTCCAGGTTCGACGCATCGAAATGGTACAGTTTGCCAACCGGTTGGAAGCGGATGGCAGCAACCTGAGTTTCCTTAACCTGATTCATGGAATCTCCTGCCTCATAATACCTACACACTCACAGGATCGCGCATGCCCCCATCCTGTTGGGGTTCTACCGCACATGCGCATCGATTCTGGTCTCGTCCGGGCTCGTTCGCCAGGTATCAATCCGTGATCTCGATCTTGAGACCGGTTGACGTACCTGTACTTTTTCCGAGGGTATCCATCACACGGTCGGCCAGTGAGACAAATGCGCGAGCAACGTTCGAGTCGGGGTGTGCGACGACGATCGGCATCCCCGTGTCCCCACCCCGCCGGACCTCGGGATCCATCGGGATTTCACCCAGGAATGGGACCTGGCTGTCTTCCGCAAGGTGGCGCCCACCTCCCTGGCCAAAGACATCCATCCGGCTCCCATCCTCAAGCTCCAGATAGCTCATATTCTCGACCACGCCCAGGATCGGGATCTCCATGCTGCGGAACATTTCCAAGCCACGCCGGGCATCCTCGAGAGAAACCTTCTGCGGCAGTGTCACAATCAAGCCCCCAGAAAGGGGCAGCGTCTGTGACAAGCTCAACTGCGCATCCCCGGTGCCGGGAGGTAAATCGACAACAAGCACGTCCAATTCACCCCAATCAACATCGCTGATGAACTGCCTGATGGCACTATGGAGCATCGGGCCACGCCAGATCAAGGGCTGGTTAGGTGGCACCAGGAAACCGATTGACATTAGTTTGACACCATGTGCTTCTGCCGGCTTGAGCCGCCCATCTTCCGGCTGGGGCATTTCCGCAATACCCATCATGGTCGGGATATTGGGGCCATAAATATCCGCATCGAGCAAGCCCACGCGC
Source organism: Anaerolineales bacterium (assembly GCA_034430615.1). Classification (GTDB taxonomy): domain Bacteria; phylum Chloroflexota; class Anaerolineae; order Anaerolineales; family E44-bin32; genus E44-bin32. The sequence goes on from DAOUEJ010000165.1 coordinate 3,148, forward strand.
ATGCCCCGGCTGGCAAGCGTGACAGCCAGGTTGGTGGCTACCGTCGACTTCCCGACTCCTCCCTTGCCCGAGGCCACTGCGATCGTGAGGCCGAAGTTATTGTTGGAAAGCCCAGCCTGATCTGGGTTGGATTTCGATTCACTCATGGGTACTCTTTTCTACTAGCGGGTTATCTTGACTTAGTTGGATCCTCTGTGAGAGTTCATTATAAGCCGTATCATACAGCGCAATAAGTTCTTCATCTTCACCACGGAAGCGGCGTATAGATTGGATAGAGCAAACTGTGCAGCCTTGAAGCGCCCGGTAGGAATGCGTGTGGCAGGTCAAGCAATTGCTTATGCGAATGATCATCATGGTGAACGCGAGGTGCTCGAGTGAGGCGTCGGGGGCAGCACAAACATGATCGACAAGCTCTCGCCACCGGCTACCACGTAGATCCCGCAATTTGGGTGCGACACGCATGGGAAAGAGGAATTCGGTGTCGCTTTGATACATGGGCTGGATACAGCCAGCGTGGGGCACTGGCCGAAGTCCTATGCTTCCTTTCGCTTCGCGGCTTTGGTGGCTTCTTTCTCCGCACGCGCCTCTTCCTCGATCCTATAGTTGCGCGGACGAATACTTGCGTAGTATGAGACTGGCTTGCTCAGGCGTTCCTTGTCGAAGATGTGATGCTCAAAGCGATCGTAGGCAGCCAGCTCATAGTCATGATCCATCTTGATCGCATCAAATGGACAATACTCAGCACAAAGCCCGCAGTTCATGCAGATATCGATATCGATGAAGAAATCAGTTGGCTCAGGGATGGGTCTCCTGGTCTCAGGATCATTGGACCGCACGATCCAGATGCACTGTGGTGGGCATACTTTGGCACATATCCCACAAGAGGTACACCGGTCCTGGTGCGTGCCATCTTCCTTGATCTCATACAACAGGAAAGGAATGTAGCGAAATTCCTCAGGGACAGGCAGCTTCTCCTCCGGGTATTGGACCGTGAAAACACCCTTCGCCTGCGTCCCTTGCCGGATCTTGAGGGATTCTTCGTTGTAGTAGCGGCCTCGACCCAGCCAGCGGATATCATCCACGTAGGTCTCGATGAAGTGCTTCAGGGTAACCCCCAAACCTTTGATCAAACCTACACCGAACATACGCAACTCCGATCGTGGAAAATGGTTCGCCTGATACCGGTCATCGGTCCGTTTCACCGAGCACAATGTCGATAGATCCCAGGATTGCAACAACGTCAGCAATTTTCTGCCCGATGCACATCTGTTCCATCCCCGTTAAGTTGATGAAGGAAGGCGCACGGACATGGTAGCGCCAGGGATTTGGCTTGCCATCTGAGACGATATAGAAGCCGAGTTCACCCTTAGGATTCTCAACCCTCCCATAGGCCTCTCCGGCCGGCACACGCACCTGGTACTGAGCCCTGCCGGTTTGAATCTCACCCGCTGGAATGCCGTCCACCGCCTGCTGCACGATCCGCAGGCTTTGGCGGATCTCATCCATCCTGATTAGATAACGATCATACACATCGCCATGCGTGCGCACTGCAATGTCAAAATCGAAACGGTCATAGATCGAATAGGGGTCCGCCTTACGAACATCGTAGGGCACACCCGAGGCGCGTAGGACAGGTCCGGCAGCGGCGTAGGCGATAGCCTGCTCAGCGGTCAAAACGCCGACGCCCTCCCCGCGCACACGCACAATCTCGTTCCCGGTCAGGTAGACTTCCAGCTCATCAACCTTGCGCGGCAGCCGTTCGAAGACCAGCTCGCGGATAGTTTTTAGAGCATCATCCGGTAGATCACGCGCCAACCCACCGAAGCGGAAGTAGTTACACATCATGCGCGACCCCGAGACCGCTTCAAAGACATCCAGGATCAGTTCACGCTCGTTGATGACATAGAGCGCAGGCGTAAAGAAAGCTCCCAGATCGTTAAGCAGGAAGCCGATCGCCCATAGGTGGTTCACAATCCGGGTCAGTTCGGCCATGATGACCCGGATGTACTCGGTTCGCTCTGGAGGCTTGATCCCCATCAATTTCTCAACTGCCAGGGCATACCCAAAGTTGTTGCCCATCGAGCAGATGTAATCAAGCCTGTCAGTGAAGGGCATGTTCATCAGGTAGGTATTCCGTTCACCGATTTTTTCGTGATTGCGATGCAAGTACCCCATCACCGGCTTTAGCCGTGTAATCGTTTCACCATCAAGGCTGACAAGCATTCTGAATACGCCGTGGGTAGATGGGTGCTGGGGGCCAAGGTTGACGACGATCTCCTCCGTCCCAATGCCGTGCCCATTCCCGTTTCCGCCTGTGATGGAAACGCCATGTTCTAGCGCAGCAAAGAGGGCATCTTCTCCCTCTGGAACCCAACCTTCAGGTGTAAATTCATCCGGGTATTGTACGTTCTTGCCAAAAGGCATCTGGTCTTCGATGCGGTAGACGCTGCCTTCCGGCCAGCGGCTCTTGAAGGGCTTGCCTTCCTCTTCAAAGTAGGGTTCTTTCCAATCCTTGCGAAGCGGATGGCCAGCGAATCCTTCCCAGAGCAGGATCCGGCGTAGATCGGGATGGCCTTCGAAATGTATCCCGAGCAAGTCCCATATTTCCCGCTCCTGAAAATCAGCTCCAGGGTAGACCGAGACAAGCGATGGAACCCATGAATCTTCACGTGGTGTCTGGACCTTGAAGATCAACGCCGGCCCCCCACTCGTGCGATAAACATGGTAGACCACTTCCATCTTGCCTTCTGGAAGGTAGTCTACCCCGGTGACGGAGGACAGGTAGTCATACCCAAGCTCATCCCTGATGCGCCTGGCGAAGTCAAGCAGCTGGCTGGGTTGGACCAGATAGCCTTCATACTTCTCACGCTCGTCAGGTTTTACGTCAGGGAATTGTGCTACGATCGGATCTTCCATCACAGGCTTTGCTTGTTCATCTGTCATATCGGTCTCGACCTATCGTGTTCTGCTCAGCTTGCGGCTTCAGCCTCGGGGGACTCACTGGATGCTGTCCTGACCGCGGCTTTGAGTTCGTTAAAGTTGGGGAAATCGCGTGGATCTAATAGATCGGGGCCGAGGACCGGGATCGGGATTGGCTCACTAACCTCATCCCTGTACCAGCGCACTGTACCGATCGACTGCTGATCGATCTTCTTCTGCAATGTAATCAAACCGTTCAGCAGCGCTTGGGGGGTCGGTGGACATCCAGGGACATACACATCAACCGGGACGAATTTGTCCACTCCGGAGACCACAGAGTAACCTTCCTTGAAGGGTCCACCGCCAGAAGCACATGCCCCCATCGCGAGGACATACTTCGGCTCTGGCATCTGGTTGTAGAGACGCACAATCTGGGGGATCATCTTCTTTGTTACCGTTCCCGAGACAATCATCAAATCGGATTGACGCGGGCTCGGACGCATGACTTCCATGCCAAAACGAGAGAAATCGTAGCGGCTGGCTGCGACACAGATCATCTCAATTGCACAGCACGCCAGACCAAACATCATCGGCCAGATTGAGTTCCGGCGACCCCAATTGTAGATACGATCAATGGAGGTAACGTTTACCTGCCCTTGCAGCTCAGGGGGGACTTGAAACTCGGGGTTGTTTACACCGTCCGTCATGTACACCTCCGCGCGAAAGGGCCGGGCTCACCTGGAGCACCGGACCCCACACCCTGTACGGAATTATACTTGTCGGTTAAAGTGTGTCAAGACAGGTAGAATTTTCCGATCTTCATTGCCTGAATCGGGATCTTCTAAGCAATCCTTTTGCTCATATATCCTGAACAAATGCACAGAATTGACATTGTCGGGCATAGTTGATAAACTTACTCAGCTTATACACAGGAACTTCTCACCAAGGAGGTTGCAGCGTGTCGGTATCAACACCCACTGCCCTTGATCCAACAACAACCGTTCTCCAGCTCACAAATTCCGCAGCCCTTCGAGTCCAGCGCTTGATGGAAGAAAAGGAACTCCAGGGCCACGCTTTGCGGGTCTTCGTATCCGGTGGAGGTTGCTCAGGCTTTCAATATGGAATGGCCTTCGAACCGGAAGCACGCGAGAACGATGTGCGTTTCTCCTTCCAGTCGGTTGATGTCGTTATTGATCTTATGTCCTATGGTTACCTCGTCGGTGCCACGATCGACTATGTGGATGATCTGATGGGCGGCGGCTTCAGCATCACAAACCCCAACGCAGTCTCTACCTGTGGTTGTGGTCACTCATTCCGAACCGAAGGATCCAACCAACCAGCAGGCGGAGAGCACAGCGGCGGCGGTTGCGGCTGCCAATAGGCGAAATCCAGGCTCAGTCAAAACGATCCCTGGTGAGGGATCGAGAAAATATATATGACGCAGGTCTGGCACAGGCCTGTGTCTCGGTTAATCACATGGATAATTTCACCCACTATTTTACGGAAGACGAGGCGAACCAACTCCTCACGGATCTTGTACCCCTGGTTGAAGCCATGCTCACTGCTCGTGATGAGCTGCTGGCGCTCCAGCCCGAACTCCAGGAAACGCTCGAATTGGCGGTTAACAACGGCAACAGTCGCGTATCAAGCGAAGCTCTAGACGCTATGCAGGCTTTAAAGGATTTATTCAGTTCAATTCAAGCTTACGGAGTGGAAATCAAGGATATCAATCGAGGCCTGCTCGATTTTCCCTCCAAACGCGCTGGTGAAGTCGTCTACCTCTGCTGGGCCTATGGCGAGGACAGTATTGGATACTGGCATACACTGGATGCCGGTTTTGCAGGTCGCAAATCGCTGGAAAAGTAGTTCATCCCCCCCGCAGCACGGAAACCAGCGTACCGATCAACCCTACAGCGAGTAAGGCAAATATCGCCAGGATTGGGGGGAAGCCACCTGCGCCGTTCACACCTGGCGTTGCCTGCGTTGGACGTACAACCGGATCAGCCGGAGTGTAGGTCGGGAGCCGTGTAGGTTGTGCTCCACCGATGTTAAACTGGGCGGCGAGCGTAGGATCGATGGTTGCAGTGACCCACGGCGTGGGTGTCGCCGGTGGCTCAACAATGGGGAGCAGTCGCTGCCCGGGTTCAAGCACAACGTTTGGTGCATAGACCCAAGCAATATTACCTGGCACACCAGGGTAGAAGATCTGGATCCAATCTCCACCCGGCGATCGTCCTAGTGCTGGAGCCTCCTGGCCCGCGATCAACATTCCCACCTTTTCGTAGACCAGGCCGGGCCCGAGCCGGACGTTGACCAGCTCAGGGACCAGGATCGACGGCCCTTCAGGTGTGCCGGTTACGGTCGCTTCCTGGATAGCAGGCGCCGCAGAAGCCGAGGGCGTTAACCAGATCAGAAGAAAAATAGCCGTAATGGCCATGAGTGCTGATACAATCCGCAATAGGTCTCCATTGTCCCGGGATACCCGGCGCATTATACTACACAGCCATATCGGATCCTGATGAGGACTGAACGCATGGCGAAGGCGACATTAGAGGAAAAAACGTTCCATGGGAATGTCAATCCAGATGACTTCGCGCGCGCCCTGATGGCCGAGTTTCATCATGGCAACTTGTATGCGCGCCAGATAGGACGCGGGAATCAGCGCGTGGTCCAGATTGCCAGCCCGCCGAACCCAGTATCGGGTGGCCGCACCGCTATCACTGTTCACCTTACCGCAGTCGAAGACGGTGTCCACGTCCGCGTCGGACAACAGGACTGGTTGGGCATCGCAGCCAGCATGGGCATCACGGCTCTCAGTGCTCTCCGCCGGCCGATCACACTTGTCAACCGCCTGGACGACCTTGCCCAGGATATTGCCTCACTCCAACTCAGCACGCGCATTTGGCAGGCTATCTCGCGGACTGCAGATTCGTTGGGCGTCACGCATGAACTATCCGAGAGACTACGAAGACTTACCTGTGGATACTGCCTTACAGCAAACCCCGTTGGTGCACCACACTGTGTCGCCTGCGGTGCGCCTCTAGGGCCAAACCAGCCACAGGCATGCCATGAATGTGGCTACATCGTCGACGCTGGAACTTTAGTCTGCCCGCAGTGCGCCACGCCCCTTGTTTCTGAATAATTGAAACCCAAATTGCGATAAAAAAAACAGGGCTGTCCTCGCTGGACAGCCCTGTTATGTGCCTCTGTATACACATTCTAAGCCACTTGTCGGTCGGCAACTGCGAGCTCGGCCCCTCGAGCAAGTGCTTTCAGGTTGGCTTCGAGCAAATTCCGCCTGTGCTCCGGGATATGCTGGCCGAGCGCGTTTCCGACCTGCTTGATGCTCAAGACATTCTGCTTTTCAACCAGCGCGCCGAGCAGAACAAGGTTCGCAAGCCGCCGCTCCCCGAGCTCCTCCGCAATCTCATTTGCAGGAACGAGGATGACCTCGATGTCATCCCGACTCGGGGTTCGGTCCACTAATGACGTGTTCACGACCAATGCACCACCAGGTTTTATCAGCGACTCATATTTCTCGAGCGAGGGGATATTCATCACGATCACGCCGGAGGGGTTTTTCACAACGGGTGATCCGATCTCCTGGTCGGAGATGATCACCGTGCAATGCGCAGTTCCACCGCGCATTTCGGGGCCATAGGATGGGATCCAGGTGACGTTGAGGTCGTTTTCGAGCGCTGTATACGCCAGCAATTGTCCAGCAAAGAGCGCCCCTTGACCGCCGAACCCGGAGATGATGATCTCCGCTTGCATACTTCCTCCTTGCCCGCTCCTAGGCTTCAATCGCCGGATGAATTTTATAATCCCCCAGTGGGAAGGCGGGGATCATATGCTCCTCGATCCATGTCAACGAATCCTCGGGGTTGATCCCCCAGTTGGTGGGGCAGCTAGATAAAAGCTCGACCATAGCGAAGCCTAGCCCCTGCCTCTGGACTTCAAACGCTTGTCGTAAGGCCTTCTTGGATTTACGGATGTTCGTCACATCATGCAGACTACGCCGAACGATGTAGGCCGCACCCTCCAGCTGGGAGAGGATTTCGCACATTTTCAACGGAAAACCGTGCACTTCAACATCCCGCCCTAATGGGCTGGAGCTTGTCCGCTGACCGGGCAGCGTCGTCGGAGCCATCTGTCCACCGGTCATGCCATAGATCGCGTTGTTGATAAATACGACCGTGATGTTCTCTCCCCGGCCGGCAGCATGCAGGATTTCGGCAGCGCCGATCGAAGCCAGGTCACCATCGCCCTGGTAGGTGAAAACCAGGTTATCGGGACTGACACGCTTGATCCCGGTCGCCATTGCTGGCGCACGCCCGTGCGCGGCTTCTGCAAAATCCATATTAAAGTAGTTGTATGCGAATACAGAACAACCAACGGGTGCCACACCGATCACCTGCTCGCGTATCCCCATCTCATCGATCACTTCCGCGATCAGTCGGTGCGCAATTCCATGCGTACAGCCTGGGCAATAATGGGTCCCGACCTCTGTCAGGCTTTGCGGCTTGGCATAGATCAGTGATTCAACCAGATTTGCTTCGGCCATCGTTGTCTCTACCTCCGGCTTACGCTTCCCGGTGTTCATACGCCTGCTCGATCTGATCGTATACCTCATCCGGCAAGGGGACAACGCCGCCCATCCGGCCGTAAAACCCCACCGGGACCTGCCCTTCCACCCCGAGGCGCACATCTTCGACCATCTGCCCGCCGTTCATCTCGACTACAAGCATGCGCTTAACACGGCCAGCGGCTTCATGAATTTGCGCGTAAGGGAAGGGGTAAAGCGAGATAGGTCGGAAAAGCCCTACCTTCATACCAGCCTCACGCGCCTGCTTGACTGCAGACTGCGCGATCCGGCCGGCAGTGCCGAAGGCTACCAATAGGAGCTGCGCGTCTTCGATCTCCAACGTCTTCCAACGCTGTTCGTTCGCCTCGATCTGCTTCTGCTTCTCCATCAACTTCAAATTGAAGACTTCCTCTTCATTTGGATCAATGTAAATCGAACTGATGATGTTTGGTGCCCGCCCATGAGCCCCGGTTAGCGCCCACTCTGGCCTCTCCGACACCTTGCGGACAGGTCTCATCGGTGGAAGTTCGGCCGGCTCCATCATCTGGCCCAGGCTTCCATCGGCCAGCACAATCACGATCGTGCGATACTTCTCAGCAAGGTCGAACGACTCAGTTGTCAGATCAATCAGTTCCTGAACCGTCGCTGGCGCCAGCACGATCGGCCGGTAGTCTCCATGCCCCCCGCCCTTGACGATCTGATTGTAATCCCCCTGTGAAGGAGCAATATTGCCCAGGCCAGGGCCGCCGCGCATGATATCGACCAGGACTACTGGCACTTCCGAGCCGGCGATGTAGGAGATGCCTTCCATCATCAGGCTGACCCCCGGGCTGGATGATGACGACATAACCCGCACGCCAGCAGAGGCTGCTCCGTAGACCATGTTGATCGCGGCTACCTCGCTCTCGGCCTGGAGAAACACACGGCCAAGCTCCGGCATTCGCGCCGCCATATGCTCCAACGCCTCAGTCTGAGGGGTAATTGGATAACCAAAATAAGCCTCGCAGCCAGCACGTATCGCGGCTTCCGCGAAGGCTACATTGCCCTTCAGTAATTCCTTTGCCAAGCTAGCCTCCTATGCCATTTCGCGAGTCGCCTTGCCTGCCGGAACCCAGCGGAAGACTGTAATCGCGGCATCAGGACAGATCACCGCGCAGATCGCACACCCTGTACAGGTTGACTCCGGGTCAACCAGTGCCGCAGGGTGATAGCCAGTAGGTGTAAACCGATCCATTGCCATCTGTATTAGATCTTTTGGGCAGACAGTCGTGCAGAGCTCACATCCCTTGCAAAGATCTTCATTGACAATGATCCTGCCTTTGGCCATATACACCTCCGTAGCTCTGTATTCAACGATACCCCCGGCGTGAATCACCCTCCAGTGCAGACCGTCATAGCCGAAATCGTCAAACTTCCTATTTCGGAGAACAGTACTCCGGATCAATAATTCTTAGCTCATCATATTATACGAAGTAAATGCGTGTGCTCACCAGAGATTGCATAAATCTATAGGCCAGAGGATTACTGGGGTTCAGGGATGGGGATAAGGGGTGGCAGGATTCCGGTTACGAACTGGGAGGGTTGAAGAAATTATAGGCAGCCCGGGATAGATCTGCGACGAGCTCTGAGGTAGGATCCCAGACCATCTCAGTGTCGTTCCAGAGGAAGATCGAGAGGACATAATCGCCCGCTGGTGAGAAGACAATCCCGGTGTCACCGATCATATCTAGTGGTGAACTGCGCCAACCGTGTTTATGGGCAACACGGGTCCCATCCGGAACCCCACCCTTGATCAACGCACCGAGGATATTTTCTGAGAGCAGATCCAACATCTGAGCGCATTCCTGCGGTTGGATATCCTCCGGAAATACAGCCCGCAGCGTTCCACCCCCATTGGCACAAGCGTAAATGTCACTCAAGAGCATGCCGATCTCAGAGGGCGTTGTCTGTGTGTACGGATCCGGATTGGTGTTGATGTCCGTGCGTTGATTGGCCGGTGTTCTGTAGACCTGGAGCAATGGGGCTCCAGGGAAATAATATCCCGAGATAAACGTCGACTCCAGCCCGATTTCTTGCAGTGTTTCCGTCACGATGAGCGGGCCGCGCGTGGTATCCAAGCGCTGCATTAACCAATCGGAGGGGTCATTCCCGGATACGGCCATCATCTCTTCCAGCCAGCGTTGCGCCTCGGGATCGATCGGCTGCTGCCAATAGCGGAAGTAAGCCGTTAGTATGCTGATCTTGTTGATTGAGGCCGCCGAGAATGCGATATCGGGATCCGTGGGTAAATCAGTGCCATCAAGGACTGCGAAATGGATGCTCTCTCCCGTCCTTAGATCCTTCAAGTAGAGATCCACCAATCCATCAAATCTGGCTACCTCAATATTTTGCTTGAGCAGGATCTCGAGTGTATCCATGGTAGGCCGCGGTGGTGTTTGGTCTACGATCGGGAGATTCACCTCACGCTGGGTTGGGGATTGGATGACAGAAATCACGATTTCTTCGCCGCGCGAAATATCGAGCACCTGCCCTGTCGTACCGGGATCGAAGAAAGGCTGTCCTGGTCGCGGGGCAGCCGATTCGGGTGGCTGGTCGTAGCGGCTGGCAATATCACGCAGGTTTGCTTCTAGCTGAGAAGCTGAGTATTCAAAACGGAGCGGGATGGAAGTCGGATCGCCTGGCCGGTTCCAGAGAAAATCCCAGAAGCCATTCCAGAAAGATGTATTGGTTCGTTCAAATTCGGCGGCTGCAAGCATGAAATCCGTATCCAACCTGAAGCCGATGTTGGCGGGCTGCAGCAGGATCCGCTCGTCGTTGTAGTAAAGTTCGATAGGAGTGCTATAAACCTGGAGTAAACGCTCCAGCGCTTCGGACTGGCTTAAGCCCCCGACTGGAATGTCCGCAATGCTCAATTCGCCAGGGAGACGCGCACGCTGCCGGCTGTATGCTAGCAGCTCGTAAAAGAACAGCGCCCCGGCAACCAACAGCAGGCCCAGGGACATCCAGCGCTGCAGATTAACACCGTTACGTCGCATCCAGCCTCCAAGGGCGGCAGTATATCACACCAGCGATCCTTGGGCGTTTGGCTCTAATCAGGTATTAAGCCTTGCTATCTGCTATGTATAATGATGGTTATGCGAAACCGACGAGAGCCCAAAGAAGAGCATTCGCGGCAGCATGCGCTGCCACCCCGATACACACCGACCCACGCCGCTGCACCAACCACCCTGCTCCCAGCCCAAAGATGAAAATACTGATCAACCCGGGAAATCCCTGCGCCAGGTGCGAGGGCTGAAGCGTGAATAGAACGGCCTGAAAGAGATTGGCCCACCCACGCCCACAGCGATCGGATAGCGTGAGCCCGAGATATCCACGAAAAAAGATCTCCTCCACCCAGGGAACGAACACGATCGCCTGCAGCCAGACCCACCTGCTTGCTTCAACCCCGGAAAGCTGAAGCAGCGCAAGGTTCAACAACAGGCTGGATGCCCGCCACGACACACCGGCCAGTGTTCCCCAGCAGATATTTATCAGCAAGGCATTTCGGGAAACACCGAGGGCACTCGAGCCCCGGCCGAAAAGGATGATCGTGATCCATGGCAGGATCAGCAAAAGAGCAGTGTTTACAGTCGAGGCAATCCCAGGTACGTTCCCTGGATAGAAGGAACCATAAAGATTGTAGAAAATGACTACGATCAGACCCGGCAGGATTGCCCTTACCGGAAGATTGCCAAATCCGACGTTTTCCGTTTCGCCCGGTCCACGCTGCTGTGGCCGCCCACGATTCCAGACCACTTATGGGTCCTGGATGCTCTTGAGCTGGGCTTCGAGCTTTGCTACTGTGGCCTGGAAGGACTGCAATCGCTCACGTTCTTTTTCAACGACGGATTCTGGAGCCCGCTGTGAGAATGGGCTCTCAAGCAGCGCGTTCAACCTGTCGATTTGACCACGCGCTTCCCCGAGCTCGGCCATCAGGCGTTTCAGTTCGGCTTCCAGGTCCAGCATCCCTGCCATCGGCAGGTAGATAACGACCCCTCGGACAACCAGCGGAATTGCATCCACAGGTAGGTCTTCGAGTACTGATTCGATTACAAGCCGGGTTGGATCGATCCCGGCCAGCGAGCAAAGAGAGGGTGATAACGCTTTATATTCCATCACATGCTCACCCACACCGATGTGGGCTGCGATCATCCTTCTGGGATCAACCGACTTTTCGGCACGTATGTTGCGAATCGCTGTCACGATCTGCTGCATATTTGTGAAGATCTCGAATACCTGCGTGTCTGGTTTCACATACGGATCAGGTTGCGGCCAGTGAGCGATGATGAGCGCATCACCCCACTCAGATTCGGATGGCTTAAAGCGCGCAGGGTGATGGTTACACGCACCCCTTAAATGACCCCAGAGCTCCTCGGTCACAAACGGCATAAATGGATGGAGAATCCGTAGGCAAGCCTCGAAAGTCTTGACCAGGATCTCCGCTGTCACCCAGGCCCGTGCCCCACCTTCAGCGAGTTGCAGCTTGGCGATTTCCAGGTACCAGTCCGCAAACTCTGTCCATACGAATTCATAAATCTGGCGCCCTGCCTCGCCATATTGATGACCAATGAACAAGCGCTCGACATCATCTATCACCTCGTTCATGCGCAGCTGGATCCAGCGATCAGGCAGCGTCGGCTCTGGTTTGCTATTCACTTCACCCGGGATCGCATCCAGAGTCCCAAGGATCATGCGGCCGATGTTCCAAAGTTTATTTGCAAAATTGCGGTTGGCCTCGATGCGCTCAGGATCGATGCGGGTATCCTGGCCTGGCGTTGAACCGGTCAGGAGCGTGAAGCGCAGCGCATCCGCACCGTACTCCTCAACGAATTGGAGCGGATCGACCACGTTCCCAAGACTCTTGCTCATCTTGGTCCCCTTATCCACACGCACCAATCCGTGCAGATACACCACTTCGAAGGGGATCAGCCCTGTAAACTCGAGGCTCATCATGATCATGCGCGCCACCCAGAAGAAGATGATGTCGTATCCGGTTTCCATCATCGTCGTCGGATAGAAATACTCCAGATCCGGAGTCTCCTCCGGCCAGCCCAGGGTAGAGAAAGGCCACAAACCGGAAGAGAACCACGTATCCAGGACGTCAGGATCTTGCTCGATGGAGTTCGAACCACAGTGCACACATTGGACTGGATCTTCCCGCGCGACAGTAATTTCACCACACGCAGTACAATGCCAGGCCGGGATGCGGTGACCCCACCAGAGCTGGCGTGAGATACACCAATCGCGAATATTTTCCAGCCAGTTGAAGTAGACCTTGGTAAAGCGTTCAGGTATGATCTGGATGCGCCCGTCCTTCACAGCCTGGAGCGCAGGCTCGGCCAGTGTCTCCATACGCACAAACCACTGGGTAGAGATCATTGGCTCAATGATTTCACCCCCTCTCTGGCTGCGGGGGATCTGCATCGCATAGGGTTCTTCGCGCAGCGTCAGCCCGGCCGCCTTCATGTCAGCCCAGAGCTGTTTGCGGCACTCGAAGCGGTCCATCCCGGCGTAGGGCCCGGCTGCTTCATTCATCGTCGCATCTGGATTGAGTACATTGATGATGGGCAGTTGATGCTTTTTACCAATTACATAGTCTGCCGGATCGTGCCCGGGGGTGATCTTCAGCGCCCCGGTACCGAATTCGCGGTCGACATATTCGTCGGCGATGATCGGGATGGGACGATCGAGTATGGGCACACGACAGGTACTCCCGATAAAGGGCTTGTAGCGTTCATCTTCGGGGTGCACTGCAACAGCAGTATCACCCAGGATAGTCTCCGGCCGGGTCGTGGCGACCGGTATTATTTCCTCCGAACCCTCGATCGGGTACTTGAAGTAATAGAGCGTGCCTAGTTCTTCTTGATACTCGACTTCTAGATCGCTTACCGCGGTCTTCAAGCCGGGTGACCAGTTGATCAAGTACGATCCACGATAAATTAGACCCTTCTCATAGAGCGTGACAAAGGCTTCACGCACAGCCCTGGAAAGGCCCTCGTCAAGCGTAAAACGCTCGCGTGACCAATCACAGGAGGCGCCCAGCCGGCGGAGTTGCTGGGTGATCTCGCCCCCATATTTCTCCTTCCAGGCCCAGGTTCGCTCGATGAATGCTTCACGCCCGAGCTCTTCGCGAGTGACTTCATCGGTGCGCAAGATATATTTCTCAACCTGGAGCTGGGTGGCGATCCCGGCATGATCCGTTCCCGGGAGCCACAGGGTCGGTCGGCCGGTCATCCGGCTGTGCCGGATCATCATATCTTCCAGTGAGATGAACATCGCATGCCCCAGATGAAGTTCGCCGGTCACGTTCGGTGGCGGCATCGAGATCACATACGGCCGGGTATCCTGATCAATTTTCGGGGTAAAGTAACCGCTTGTTTCCCACCATTCGTAGAGCCGTGGTTCCACCTCGTGGAAATCGTAGGTTTTCGATAATGGATAGGATGCCATTTTGCACCACCTCTCTCACGATTCCGAGCCAGCGTCGCTGCCGCGGGTGACTCACTGAAGTTAAACAAAAAACCTTCGCCCATGAGGACGAAGGGACTTACCTCCGCGGTACCACCTCAGTTCAACGCACAACAGTGCGCTGCACTCTACACCCGACCATCATCGGGCTTTCGCTGTAACGGGCTCACCCGCGTCGATCTACTCCACCCCATATGGGGTTTTCTTCGACGGGCGCACCGAACGACATTCCGCTGCTGCTGCTGTGGGTGCTCTCAGCCCGTGGCCACACCGTCTCTGTCAGCGCCGGGCAGCGTACTCCTCCCGGTGGATTACGCCATGCTTTATGGATTTTCGTGATTATAGCAGTCTTTCAGGATGATCGTCAATCATCATCAGCTTCATCGTCCCCGTTCTCAGGGGCTTCTCCCTGCGATGGTACCTGATCGAAGCGATCTTCCTGCCGGATTGGAAATGAGAGCCGAAAAGTACTCCCTTCGCCGAGTTTGCTTTCAACGCTGGCTTTCCCGCCATGCTGTTGGATGATTGAACGCACGATCGCCAATCCAAGACCGGAACCTTTGATGGTCAACGTTTCTCGCCGCCGGGCACGGTAGAACTTCTCGAACAACCGGGCTTGATCTGTCGGTGCTATACCGAGCCCTGTGTCGATAACCTCAATCACCTGCTCGCCATCTTGCTGATAAGCCCGCACCTTCACCTTCCCACCAGCCGTGGTGTACTTGAGGGCATTGTCAACCAGGTTTGCGACACACTGCCTCAACATCGTCGGATCCGCTTCGACCGGCTGCAACCCCGAGCCGAGCTCAGCGGACAAGTCGATCTGCTTGTTCACGGCCTGTGGCCGGTAGGTGTTCAAAACGGCTTCAACCAGGGATCCGATTGAGACTGGCTCGAGATCCAGACCGACGCCAGCCTCGATCCGGCCCAGATCCAGCAGATTTTCGATCAAGTCGCCCATCTGGTCAGCGCTGCCTAGAATTTTGCTCACAAATTCCTTTTGTTGGTCATTCATCGCTCCGACCATCGAGAGCATCGTCGCGTAACCACGCATCAATGTAAGCGGCGCACGCAGATCGTGACTGACCGTCGAGACAAATTCAGATTTCAGCGTATCCAGCTTCTTGTAGTGCGTAATGTCCCAGAGCACGCAGACTCGACCCGAGGTGCCGCTGTCTTCTGGTTCGATAAAGGAGAGCGAAGCGAATAACACTTGCCCTCCGGGGAGCGGTATCTCGGCAGTATTGGATTCTGGCGCAGTCTCGAGCAGCAACCTGCGCAACTCCTCAGGTTCAAGGACCTCAGCCACGGGTTCGCCCAGAACTTCCTGGGAGGAACCCCTTAATACCATTTCAGCCGCAGGATTGGCGAGCAAGATTCGATCTTGTGCGTCGAGCAGGATCACGGCGTCCGGCGTAGCTTCGAGCACAGCTGTTAACCGGCTCCGCTCCTGCTCCGCCTGGTGGTAAAGCCGGGCATTTACCACAGCAACCCCGAGTTGGGCAGCTAGGATCGAAAGTAGTCGCAACTCATCCGGGGAGAAGACGTGCGGGTAACGATAACCCAACCACAATGCACCGACAAAAACATCTTCATGCCGGAGAGGTACGGCCGTCATCGACTCCAGAGGACGTGAAAGAGCCTTGATATCGAGGACGGCTTTAGCTCGTCCAGGGTTTTCCAGGGTGAAACGCCCCTTGCTGTCACTTAATGCGAGCACTTGCTCATCGAGCACACCCCAATTCCCGGGATCCTCGCCAGCGTTGTATCGCTCCGCTGCCTTGCCGGCCTGCGTGGAATCATGCAAGGCTAAGCGTACGAGATCAGCATGAGTGATCTCCCGCAAACCATGCAGAATTGGGGGCATGGAGATCGAGAGATCGAAACTGCGGCTAACCTGCTGGCTGGCGGTAAGGAGCAGCCCCATCTCGTCCAGTCGGGCCTTCAATCTCCTGCGCATCCGCTCAAAAGATGTAGCCAACCGGCCGATCTCGTCCTCCCCCTCTCCCTGAACAGGTTGTGCGAGATTACCCCGCGCGATCGACTGTGCAACCCCCGCCATCTGCCGGAGTGGATGGGTAAGTCTCCGGCTGATCAGATAGACCGCGACCAGCGCGATCCCGCCAACGCCCAGCACCACAGCAAACAAGTTGGCTGCCAGGCGCAGTGCAGATTTTTGGACTTCCTGTTGAGGCGTTATCAACCAAATCCGCCAGGGATAGCCGCGAACCTCTTCGAGATAAATCAAGCGGCGTGTACCGTCAGGTGCCGTATCGGAGACGACTGATTGGCTTGATGCACCGGCCGCCTCGAAGGTCTGCAGCACACGAGCCGGATCCGGATGGATCATGATGGTGCCCTGTAGATCCGTCACGAAAGCCTGCTCCGGCTCGAGCTGCCGGAAGATCTCAATCACCGGCAGGAGATACGGGTTTGTATCCAGGCTGGTCACACCCGCCACCACTCCCGTTGTGCCCTGGTCGGCTTCTGTCGCCCGGATCGGAGTGAGGAATGCAATCCTTACCGAGGAAGCCTCACGTTCCGGACGAAGTATCACTTCCTGGGGGATCCCGCCTAGAGCGGCATCGAGACCCGCCGCCAGTTCAAAAGGAGTGCCCTCACCGACAAGCTTCTCGGAAGGGTAGCTTGAGAGCACGTTGAGGTCGGCGTCGTAGATCGCGATCGCGTCAAAGAAACTAAAGGTACGCAAGTACGTCTGGAGTTCTTCGCTGGAATCCAACTCCTCGAGATTACGCTCTGCCATTTGTGCACCGATCGCACGACCGGTCTGGATAAAGTAAGGGATGGCCCCTGATGCCTGATGGGCTGTCTGGATCATCTGGCGTTCGAGCAATTCACTGGCAGATCTCTGTGCGAGCAGCCAATCACCAAGCACCAGAACTGTACTTGAGAGGAACCCGAGCACGAGGAGTAAGGACAGCAAGCGGGCTGCGAGTGACCGGTTATAAGGGCCAACGCTCAGATGGCTTGGCTTATACCAGGGGATCCGATCGGTTCGTATAAGCCAGAAAAGCAAAGCCCCAGCTGTGGCGGCCTCAAGCACTGAACTAAGCAATGTCGCCCGGTATAGCGTGAGGACAAAATCGAGGCGGTCATAAAAGGTCCCCCCGCTGTACAGAAATGTTTCCAGGCTCCGCAGGAGGCTGAGCCCTATACCACCGAGTGCCCCGGCGACAAGTGGGTTTCGGGCAGCCTTCCCTGGCCACTCCAAGTAGGGCTGCCGGAGCAGCCAGGAGACGAACATCGCTATGAAGGTAAAATGCAGCGGGGTTAAGATGCTGTGTGTTTCAAATGCTCCCCTTGTCACCCCGCCCACGAACGCGATCAATACCGCTGGCAGATCCCCGAGCAGCCCACCGGCCATTAACCAGGGCAGCATACTGAAGATAGCGAAAACCGGTCCTCGGACGATGCTCGGCACGCCTGGCACGGCTACGAGCGAAGGTACGGGGAACCTGAGGACGAACAATTGAGCGGCCAACGGAGCCGAGGCGAGGAGCAGGATAAAGACAGGCTGCCTGAACCAATAGCGAACCCTCTGCAGGACCGTCCGGTAGTCCCAGCGCAGCAGTATAAGCGTGCTGAGCAGGAGAACTTCCAGAACAAATAGAAGAACCCCCGATGGTTGCAGGGGCAGACCAAACGAGGGCTGGCTGTGAAATCCCCAGAATTCGATCGTCATGCGGCGCCCTGGATGAGCATATGCGACGCATTATAGCATCGCGAGCCCTGCTCACAAGCGGATTTGCTTGTCCATACCCTTGCTTTATGTTAAACTCGCGTCGGTGAATAGTCGTAATCTGGGTATGGAGCTCTCAGGATGGCCGAGAAGGTCCTGATCATTGACGATGATATCGATACGCTGAAACTCGTCGGCCTGATGCTTGAACGGCAGGGATATGAGATCGCCGTGGCCAGCAATGGGACGATCGGTTTGTCGAAGGCCGCCGAAGAGCTTCCCGAGCTGATCCTTTTGGATGTCATGATGCCTGACCTGGACGGCTATGAAGTCACCAAACGATTACGCGAAAACCCCAGCCTGGCCCACATACCTATCATCATGTTCACCGCAAAAACCATGGTCGACGATAAAGTGGCCGGTTTTGAGGCTGGCGTAGATGATTACCTGACCAAGCCCACCCATCCGGCCGAGCTTACAGCACATGTCAAGGCCGTGCTAGCCCGCTCTGCTCAGTCCCGGACAGCTCCCGAAGCGAAAGCTCAAATCGTTGCCTTTATTGGCGCACGGAGCGGAAGCGGTACGACGACACTCGCCCTAAATTTCGGGATACTGTTACACGAGCAGGGATACGAAATCATCGTCGCAGAACTCAACCCCGGGCATGGTTCAATGGGTCTTGAACTCAACCTCCAGGAACCCGCCGGGCTTTCCAACCTGCTCTCCCGCGCCTTGAAGGATATTCATCTGCGCTCCGTCGAAGGTGAACTCGTAGATCATGCCAGCGGTATCCGCCTACTGCTTTCTTCGTTCCACCCGCGTGAAACCGAGCTAGAGCAGGCTGTCCCACAAATGGAAGCCGTTATAAACAGCCTGTCCAGCATGTGCAACGTGCTGGTGATCGACCTGGGGGCGGGGATCAAACCCTATACGAAGCCGCTGCTCCAGATCGCTGACCGCATCCTGCTTGTTGTGGAGCCTGTCTACCCCTCGGATGCGATCGGACGAGCGCTCCTGCAAGACCTGGAAACGAGCGGGATCAACCACCGGAAGATCAACCTGGCCCTTGTGAACAAGGTCCGCACCTCGCTCCAGATCCCTTGGCGGCAAGTGGAAACAGACCTGGGCATTGAGCTGGCGGGCATTGTCTCTCCTGCGTCGGAGCAAGCTCACCAGGCTTCACAAAATGGCAGCCCACTCGTCATCTCACAACCCGACGCCCTCATCAGCGATCAGATTCGGAAACTCACCGAGAGCATTCAAGCGAACCTGCACCCCCCGGAGGGGTAACCAGGGACGTGAGCTCTTCACCTGACTCTGACCTCATCAAGCGCAGTGCTGAACTCTTGAGAGATGCGCACCATGCAGTCGCTTTAACCGGCGCAGGGATTTCCACGCCTTCCGGGATCCCGGATTTTCGCTCGCATGATTCAGGACTTTGGAGGCAGTACGATCCATTCGATGTGGCTTCACTTGCTGCTTTCAGGCACAATCCGGAGCGCGTTTTCGAATGGGTACGACCATTCGTGGCCACTATTGCCTCCGCCATACCCAATGCTGCCCACATCGCCCTCGCCCGGCTTGAAGCTGCTCACCATCTGGCAGGGATCATCACTCAGAATATTGACGATCTGCATGGTAAGGCCGGCTCCCGGGTCGTATATGAGATCCACGGCCATCTACGCCAGGCAACGTGTTCAAGCTGTTTCATCAAAGTGGAGGCGAAGGAACTCATTGAGCACTTCATCCACGAGAATGTAATCCCGCGCTGCAGTGTCTGCGGGGGCCTGCTCAAACCCGACATCGTCCTTTTCGGCGAGCAACTGCCTTACCAGGTGGTCAACGCAGCAGAGAAGCTGATGGAGGCCTGCGATTTAGTCATCGTGATAGGCTCCTCGCTCGAGGTCACACCGGCAGCATCGATGCCGATCGCGGCCTTGAACCGGGGGGCAGGCTTGATCATCATCAACCACGATCCCACCTACCTCGACGAGCGCGCGAACGTCGTTTTTCATACGGATGTAGTGGACGTGCTCCCCCGTATCGCGGAAGAAGTGGTAGATGCCTGAAAACAAACCTGATCAACCTCAGGAAAACGGGGCGGGAATGCTCCAGCGCTACGATCGATTGCTCGAGATGACACTCGATCTGGTATCCACGCTTGACCTGGGCACCCTGCTCCAAATGATCGTGAATGCTGTCATGGAGCTGACCGGCAGTCAGGCCGCCGCCCTACTGCTCCATGACCCGCAGCGGAACCAGCTCTACTTCGAAGCGGCGACGGAGAGATTGCGCTCGGACGATACCTACATCGGAATCCCACTCGAGAATTCGATCGCTGGCTGGATTTATCGCAACCGTAAACCAATGCGCCTCGACGACACGAGCAATGATCCTCACTTTTTCCGGGAAGTCGATCTGATAACCTCCGCACGGGCGGCCTCGATCCTGGGTGCACCGCTGCTTGCCAAGGACAAAGTCCTGGGTGTGATCGAAGCGGTCAACAAGCTCCAGGGCAGTTTTGATGAACAAGATGAGCGTGTACTCCAGGCGCTGGCGGCTCAGGCCGCGATTGCGATCGAAAATACCCGCCTCTTCAAACAAAGCGATTTGATCGCCGAGATGGTCCATGAATTGCGCACACCCCTCTCAGCCCTCTCGGCGGCAGCTCATCTCCTTCAGCGACCTGAACTAGAAGAAGGCCAGCGCCGGAAGATCAGCCAGACGATCTTCGGTGAAGTCCAACGCCTGAATGAGATGACCACCAATTTCCTGGAGCTATCTCGCCTGGAATCGGGTCGCGTGCGGTTCGAGCGCGAACCCATTTATCTTGAAGGTCTCGTACGGGAATGCATCGAAATATTGCGCATTCAAGCAGAGAGTGAGCGGATCAGCCTCGAGACGAATATCGATCGAAGTATTCCTACTGTCCTGGGTGACCGTAGTCAGGTGAAGCGCCTCCTGCTCAATCTGCTGACGAATGCGATCAAGTACAACGAGCCTGGAGGTTGGGTACGAGTTGCCCTTAAGGCAGAGGATCAACATACGCGTCTGGTCATCGAGGATAACGGCCGGGGCATCCCGGAGAGCAGTCTCGCGCACTTATTTGATCGTTTCTACCGGGTGCCCGAATACGAAGGCGGTACCGGAGGCACAGGGCTTGGCCTCGCGATCGCTAAACGCATCGTCCAGGTTCACGGGGGAACGATCGATGTTGAATCAACCCTTGGCCAGGGCACACGCTTCATCGTCCGCTTACCGAGCGGTGGAAGCGATGAAGGCTTGTTCCACGCCTAGCGTCGACCGAACTGCCTCTCCAAGCTATCAACCGATAAGTGGATGAGCGTCGGCCGTCCGTGCGGACACGTGCGGGGTGAGGTGCTTGCCTCCAGGTCGCGCAGCAACTGCTGCTGTTCGTTTAATGAGAGAACCTGCCCGGCCTTTACGGCCGAACGTTTGCATATCCGTGCGATCAGACGTGCTTCCTGTTCCCCTTCGAAAGGCGCCTCATCTTCCTCGAAAGCATCAACCAGTGAGCGCAGTGCCTGCTCCGGGTCGCGAGTCTGCATAATGGCGGGAATCGATCGCAGACGAAAGGTCTGCTGCCCAAAAGGCTCGACATCGAACCCGAGTGCAGGAAGCAGGCTTAGTTGACCCTCCAATAGTTCAGTTTCAGCCGTCGTGAGCTCCACGTTTACCGGTTCGAGCAGACTCTGGGAGGCAAGGGACCCTACAGCATGTGCTTTCATCGCTTGATCATAAAGTACACGTTCGTGTGCAGCATGCTGATCAACCAGGTACAACCCGTCTGGGCCTTCTGCGACCAAGTAGGCTGCGCCCACTTGCCCAACCGCCCGCAGTAAGGGCATCTCGCTGGCAGGGAGTGCAGGTTGAAGTCCGATCAGATGCTGATCATCAGTGACAGTTCCAAATGACCCGGCCATCGCCCAACTGGGCTCTGGCTGGCCGGCCGCTCCCCATGTCGCCCAGCCAGCTGTCGCCTCCGGCGCTGGAGCTTGCCCGATCAGGGTTCCTCGCACCGAGCGCTGAACAAGTGAGAATATCCTTCCAGGCTCCTGGAACCGGACCTCGGCCTTTGCCGGATGAACATTAACGTCAACTGTTTCCGGTTCGAGCTCCAACCACAGGACCACGATTGGGTATCGCCCGACCATGAGCAGGGTGTGATAGGCCTGTGTAACAGCCGCAGATATGCCCGCATCTTGAATCCAGCGGCCGTTTACAAAGAACGTGATCTCTCGCCGGTTACCGCGGCTAATACTTGGCGGACTAATGAAACCGGAAACACTCATTGTCCAAGCAGGTTCGTTCGACCTCGGCAGCTCGAGCATTGCCTTGGCCGTATTCAACCCTAAAACCTGAGCCAGCGCTTCCCGTGCCTTTCCATTACCAGTCGTCTCCAGGGCAAGCCTATCGTCCTGCTCCAATCGGAAACTAACCTCAGGGTAGGCCATGGCATAACGAGAGACGAGATTGAAGATCCAGCGTTTCTCGGTTGCGTCTGATTTGAGGAATTTTCGTCGGGCTGGCACGTTCTGAAAGAGATTGGAAACTCGGACTACCGTCCCCACGGGCGCTCCGCAAGTCTCAACTTTTCCAATAGCGCCAGCGTCGATGACCAGCTGACCACCCTCACCAGCATTTGACGTCCGGCTGGTTATTTGAAGTTGCGATACTGCCCCGATCGAAGCCAGCGCCTCACCCCGGAAGCCCAGGGTGACAATCGCGGTCAGATCAGCCGCTGTCTCGAGTTTGGAAGTAGCGAAACGGGCAACAGCCAGATCCAATTCTGAGATAGGGATCCCGGTTCCATCATCCGCAACCATAATCCTGGCAACACCGGCAGCTTCCGTCTCGATCTGGATACGCCTTGCACCCGCATCCAGCGCATTCTCGATCAATTCCTTGATGACCGACGCCGGGCGTTCGATAACCTCTCCAGCAGCGATAGCTGAACTAACATTTTCTGGCAGAATGCGAATCGGCAAGACAACCTCCAACGGCAATCGATTATACCCAGCACGAGTTCAGTTGACACCCGGTGCTGGCTGACTTTATACTGCCGCGCATGGATTGGTTGTCTACTTATATTCTCGCTATTGCCTTTTCGCTTGCGTTGATCGCGTGGATACGGACCATTCCGAAACGCCGTTTCCTGACCTTTGCCTTCCTCGTCCTCCCTGTCGGGGTTATTTCCATGCGATGGGCGGCTTACCGCACGAGCTGGACGACGTGGTGGATTGGCGGAGCGCTGGCGCTATCGATCGTTTTCCTGTGGTGGGTTCTGCACGGCCGATCCTTAACAACGCCGAAGGACGAGATCCAATGCGTTTGGACCAAGGATGAGCCCTTCGAATGAAGGCTCCACGCTTACTTTTCCTCGATGTTGACGACACGCTATACTCGAGGGACTGTGGGTTATGGTTTGCCATCCTCGACCGCATCCAGCATTACATCGAGACCAATTTGGAAATAACAGCAAAAGCAGCTGCAACGATGCGTGAACGCTTCCTTTCGCAATACGGGACCACACTCCGAGGTTTGCAAGCCGAATTCTCAGTCGATGCGAAGGACTACCTCGAATACGTTCACGATGTTCACGTTGGATCTTACATTAAGCCCAACCCGGCACTGCGCAGCATGCTTGAGGCATTGACCATCCCGACCTACTACTTTACAAACGCGTACCGGAAACATGTGGAACGCGTGCTCAGCGCTCTCGGGATTGCGGACCTGCCGATCGAGATCATTGACATCGTAGCGCTCGACTACCAAAACAAGCCACTTCCTGCTGCCTATGACAGGGCTCTGTCCCTTGCCGGAAATCCCGACCCGTCAGCAGTCATCCTGGTTGATGACCGCCCCGCGAATCTGATCCCGGCTGCCGGCCGCGATATGTTTACTGTTCTGGTGGGACCGAAGAGCAATGGCTTCCAGCCTGATGCACGGATAGACCAGATCAGCCAGCTCACAGACTGTATTCCAGGTGCATTCCAAGAGATGGGGATGACGTAATGGAAAACGGGTGGCTGATCGTCGGTGGGATCCTTGCCCTGGTCGTAATCGTCAACATCGGTTTGGCGTTAAGCGCCCTGCGCGGCAGGGAACGAGGAAAGGCAACTGTGTTCGATCGCAGCTTGCGATATATCCGTAATCCTTGGGCAGAGGAAAATAAAGCTTTGTCCGAGTTGCGCCAGCGGGTTTCAGATCTTGAGGAGAGTGATGACGGACAATCGCCGCCTAATCCAGGATAAGCGGAGTTCGCTCGAAGGGGGACTTGATCTGCTGCCTGAGCAGGGATGCAGTCTCGCTTTCGGAGGTGTGACGCTGTACCGGCGGCCGATGGCATTCTCGCTGGCTCTCCTGCGGCGCGGCATGAGCAAAGGATTCCCGCGCGACCTTGATCTGCTCTGTTTCACGGCTGGGTTGGAGAGTGATATCCTCGTAGGCGCTGGACTGGTGCGCTCGATCCGAACCTGTTATTTCGGCCTGGAAGTATTTGGCCTGGCGCCTCATTTCACGACAGCAGCAGCCAGCGGATCGATTGAGATTATCGAAGAGTCGGAGGCAAGCATCGCCCTTGGTTTGCGGGCTGCCATGGCGGGAGTCGGTTTTATGCCCTCTCCAGCCTGGCAAGGAACGGACATGCTCAATCTGCGCAAGGACGTTAAATCGGTTGTGGATCCCTATACCGGTGAGCACTTGACCGCATTCCCGGCGCTCCGGGCTGAGGTTGTCGTGCTGCATGCACTTATTTCCGACCCCTTCGGGAACGCGCTAATCGGGGACAACCAGGGTGTCGATCGAGAATTGGCGCTCCTCGCCGAGACCGTCATCATTACGACGGAAAAGGTCGTCGACAACCTTTCCAAGGCAGACATCGTTGGGAACTTCGTCGACGTGGTTATCGAAGCCCCCAACGGCGCCTGGCCAAGCTCGTGTCACCCCGACTACCCGATCGACGGCATGGCCATCCTGGAATACACCGAGCGGGCAGGCACTGAATCCTATGACCAGCTGCTCGAGACCTGGTTGGCCCGCCTCTAGCCAACCCCGCCATTCACAAATTTCTTATATTGATGTGATATCCTGCCTACCGGTGAGAAAATCTCTGTGGTGAGGATCTTTATGTCTACAAAAACCAAAGCATGGTTTCTGGGAATAACACTCGGATTGATCATGACCTGTGCCGCGTTCACGGTGGGATTGCTCTCAGGGGCTGTTCTAGGGCACTTTGGACTCGACATGGGCCTGCTTGGTTTCAGCACCAATCAGGGTGCTCAAAGCACGCCTTCCACTACATTCGATACCACACCTCCTGATAACGTTGAAGACTTGTTCGCGCCTTTTTGGCAGACGTGGGACATCATCCATAAGCAGTTCGTTGATCAGCCAATAGACGACGTGAGCCTAATGCGTGGTGCGATCACAGGCGCGCTGGATGCGTTGGGCGATGAACACACATCCTACATGGATCCAGCAACTTACCTGCAGGCCAATATCCCGCTGCAAGGGAGCTACGAAGGCATCGGAGCCTGGGTGGATACGGAAGCGGAGTTCTTGACGATTGTTTCCCCGATGCCCGCCTCTCCCGCCGAGGAAGCCGGCCTCGAGCCTGGCGACCAGGTTATCGCCATTGACGGTGAGGATATGACGGGGGTCGACGGGAGCCTGGCGGTTCGCAAAGTCCTGGGTCCGGCAGGTACTACGGTTACCCTGACCATACTACGTAAAGGCGAACCATCACCCTTCGACGTGACGATGATGCGGAGGGAAATTTCCATTCCCAGCGTGGTCGGCGAAATGGTAGAGGGTGATATTGCCTATATCCAGATATTCTCCTTCTCGAATGACACCTCGGACAAATTACGCAGCGCGATCGAGGATCTCATGGCACAGAACCCCGTCGGGATGGTGGTCGATTTACGCGGGAATGGAGGGGGTTACCTTTTCTCAGCCATCGAAGTAGCCTCGGAGTTTATCGACAAGGGTTTGCTCATGACAGAACGCTTCGGAGATGGTAGCGAGGAGACCTATGATGCGCTTGGCGATGGGTTGGCGACAGAGATCCCACTCGTCGTGTTAATCGATGGTGGCTCGGCCTCCGCCTCCGAAATCGTTGCTGGCGCCATCCAGGACTATGGTCGTGGCCTGCTGGTGGGCGAGAACAGCTTCGGCAAAGGCTCTGTCCAGAATTGGATCCCCCTTCAGGAGGATGGCGGCGCGGTGCGGGTGACGGTTGCGCGCTGGTATACACCGGAGGGGCACCAGATCCATGAAGTTGGGCTCGCACCCGATGTCCTGGTCGAATTCACTGAAGATGATCTACAAGCGGATCGAGATCCACAATTAGAACAGGCGATCTCCATCCTACATGGAGACGCAACAGTCACAATGAATGTGAGCGATGTGACTCTGGAGGTGCACTGATGTTTCTTTCGAGTTACTACTTTATCTTCATGGTCCCTGCATTCCTGATCGTGATGCTCGCTCAGTGGTATGTCAACTCGACCTACCGCAAGTGGAGTCAGGTGCAGAATTACATGGGCATAACAGGGCAGGAAGCTGCCCGCCGCCTGCTCCAGTTCGGTGGACTGCCAGGCATTGAGATCGAGCAATCGCCGGGAAAGTTGACCGATCACTACGACCCACGCAAGAAAACCCTGAGCCTATCAGCTGGGGTCGCCCAGGGGCAATCGATCGCCTCTGTCGCCATTGCTGCACATGAGATCGGCCATGCGGTGCAGGACAAGGTCGCCTACACACCTCTACGTCTCCGCTCCGCATTGGTCCCGGCTGTAAGCATCGGATCCAGACTGGGATCCATCTTGATACTGGGTGGTTTGTTCCTGCAACTATTCTTGGGTAGTGCGATTGGCACACAGATCGCATGGATCGGGGTCGCCATCTTCGCCATGGGTGCGGTCTTTGCTTTAGCCACGCTGCCTGTGGAATTGAACGCATCGGCCCGCGCACAGCGCTTGTTGGTTGAGTCAGGCCTTGTTCATACCGATGCGGAGAGGGATGGGGTCCACGCAGTCCTGCGCGCAGCCGCCTGGACCTATGTAGCTGCACTTGCCGCTGCGATCCTCCAAGTCCTCTACTATATTATGCTGGTTGGTGGTGGCCGCAGAAGGCGATGATCGGGAGACAACAGGGGGATTCTTCACGAGCAAATCAGATCGATCCGCTCGGTGGATCTGATCTGCAAGGATCTAGTAAGCGTGGCTGGTCCACGCGCCTGCTTTTGCTCACAGCCCTGCTATGCGCGATCGTGGGCGGCTTGGCGGGTGCCGAAGCCGTGGCTCTGATCCGCCTAGATTCCGCAAGGGCCTCATCCATACCGGCGAATCCAGGCATCGTCACACTCAATGTTGATGTACAGACAACTGTTACCCGGGTCGTAAGGGAGGTCGGGCCAGCTGTCGTTACTGTGATCAGTAAGCTTCCTCCCCGGTTCTCCTTCTTTGGAGGCCAGGTCGAGCAGAGCGCCTCTGGTTCAGGCGTCATAGTAACTCAAGACGGTTACATTGTCACAAACAACCACGTTGTCGAAGGCGCCGAGAGCCTGTCCATCATCCTGGCCGATGGCTCGCAGGTCGCAGCAGAACTCGTTGGTGTGGACAGCTATGCTGACCTTGCTGTCTTACATGTAAAAAACGAGATACCTGCTGTTGCTACCTGGGGCAACTCCGACCTGCTCGACCCGGGTGAGCCGGTGATTGCCATCGGATCGCCTCTGGGTGATTTTAAGAATTCTGTAACGCAAGGCGTTGTCAGCGCGACCAATCGCTCAATCGAGGTTGATAGTAACTACTTCCTTGAAGGCTTGATCCAGACTGATGCGGCGATCAATCAAGGCAACTCTGGTGGTCCGCTTCTTAACCTAGCAGGTCAGGTAGTAGGGATAAATTCTCTGATTGTGCGGGGTGGCAGCGCAGCAACCGAAGGGCTTGGTTTCGCGATCCCGAGCAACACAGCCAGCGCAGTGGTTGACCAATTGATCCGCTTCGGTAGTTTTGCACGGCCGTACCTGGGAATACGGTGGGTATGGATTACTCCCTCCATCGCCCAACGCTATGGCCTGCCGATAGACCACGGTATCATCTTGACCGAGGTTATTTCCAACGGACCGGCTGCACAGGCGGGTCTTCTGCGAGGGGATATACTGCTCTCGGCCAGTGGTGTAACTTTTGATGCCGATCACCCATACCAGAACGTGCTTTTTGGATTTGAACCTGGCGAGCAGGTGACCTTCGAGGTAGCACGGGGTGCCGAGATCAGCCAGGTCGAGATCATGCTTGGCGTGACGCCCTGACCACTCTCAGCCCTTTCATCACCCGATCCTCCTAGATCGACAGCTCAATCAGCCTACACTTTGACGCATACTACTGCTGGTGCTAGAATTTTCGCACTAGGTTTACGTGCGGCTCGCTACCGTCAACAAATCACAACGTGATCGTTCAGGCGCCGACCCCAACGGCTACCCAAGGCCAGGGTTCCACGGAGGTTGGCGAATTATTCCATAGCTTGGACTCTGTGTGAGGTCACTGACCTGGACCTATCCGAGCATTAAATGAGGTATCCATATGGAGCTATGGTGCGAGCATGGAACCCACTCAGATTGACAACACGTTAAACGAGATCCGTGCTGCGCTCGAGACGGATCAAATCGAAAGCGCCATCGCTGCGCTGGTCAAGCTCCACCCGGTCGATCGAGCCGATGCCTTCGCTGACCTGGACGATCATGATCAGGCCGCCCTACTCCCCCAACTCGATATTGCAGATACAGCAGACCTATTAGAGGAACTCGATGATGACGAAGCAGCCGATGTAGCCCAAAATCTGTCGACCCAGTTCCTGGCTGACATCCTCGATGCGATGGAGCCTGATGAGGCCGCGGATGTACTCGGGGATCTAGCACCCGAACAAGCCGCTCAAGCTCTTGCAGAGATGGACGATCCGACAGACGTCATCCCGCTCCTGGGGTATGAGGATGAAACCGCCGGTGGCTTGATGACCACCCCGGCTGTAACCCTCAGGCCCGAGATGACAGCCGGTCAGGCCATCGACCACCTGCGTACCACGACTCCTGGATCGGATACTCCCTATTACCTGTATGTCACAGACAACGAGCGTAAACTGATTGGAATCCTCGGTCTGCGTGATCTCGTCGTGGCCAATCCGAGCCACCTGATCGAAGCGATCATGGATCCAGATGTGCTTTTCGCCACAGCGGATATGGATCAGGAAGACGTTGCCCGTGTGATGGTCCGCTACGATCTGACCGCGATACCCGTTGTCGACCAGCAGCGAGTCCTGTGGGGCGTGATCACTTACGACGACTTAGTTGATGTGCTCGAGGACGAAGCTACGGAGGACATCTACCGCCTGGCGAACGTAGCAGACGCCGATCTATCCTTCGATAGTCCGATCACAACCTCAGTCCGGCGGCGGATACCCTGGCTGTATCTGAGCGGTCTTACAGCCCTCTTTGCCTCCTGGGTCATCTCCCGCTTCGAATCCATAATTGCCCAGGTCGCGCTCCTTGCTGCCTTCCAGTCCGTGGTGGCCGGATTGGGTGGCAACACTGCCCAGCAAACACTGGCAATCATTGTACGTGCCATTGCACTGGGGGAAATCGAGCTTTCGGATGTGTGGAGAACGCTTCTCAAGGAATCAATCGTTGGGCTGCTCCAGGGGATACTGGTCGGCGCCGTCGCTGGATTTGGTGTGTATCTCTGGACTGGAAACACGTTCATGGGCCTTGTGTTAGGGCTAGCCCTTGTGGGAAATATGCTCGTGGCCACGAGCGTAGGAACGCTAGTTCCGCTCATCTTGAAAGCCCTTAAATTTGACCCCGCACTCGCTTCATCGGTGCTTGTTACCACAGTGACGGACAGCGTGGGTTTTGCTCTCTTTCTCGGACTGGCCTCGATATTCCTTATCCGCCTCAGGTGAAATCCTATGACCAATCTGGTAATCCTCAATCCTTACTCAAACCGTTGGCGAGCCAGCGCGCAGCGATCAGAGCTTGAGACCGCTTTAAGGAACGCCAGCATACTTTTTGAACTTGTGGAGACCGACGGTCCTGGCCACGCAACGCTGCTTGCTGAACAAGCAGCACGCGGGGGTGCAAAACGCGTGATCGTTGCCGGCGGCGATGGCACGATCGGTGAAGTCGTTAATGGTCTGTATCGGGCCAATCCGGAAGCGGAGCTGCCAGCGCTCTCGGTTATTCCGCTTGGAACAGCCAACGACCTTGTGGTTAACCTTGGCCTGGCTCGCAGCATCCCGGATGCTGTGCTTGCCTTCAAAGCAGGGAAAACGCGCACGATCGATCTTGGCAAAGTGAACGATTGGGTTTATGCGAATAACTCAGCCGTGGGACTTGAGCCTGTCGTCACGCTCTACAATATCCGAATGACCCGCCTGCGAGGGGTAATCCGTTACCTCGTTGCTGCTATGCGGGCAATCGCCAGCGGTCCAAAGTGGATGATGTCACTTGCCTGGGATGATGGTCAGTACAACGGCCCGATCTCGCTGGTTTCGGTCGGGAATTGCCCGATCACAGGTGGTCTCTTCCATATGGCTCCCGCAGCAGATCCATCGGACGGAAAGCTAACCTTCGTTTACGGATATGCACCCTCCCGCCTGAAGATGCTGACCCTGCTTCCTAGGGCAATCAGTGGAGCGTACGTTAATGATCCGGTCATCCACCAGCACCACACCACCCGGCTCGAGATCCATGCTTCGCCAGGCACACCGCTGCAAGCGGACGGTGAGATCAGGGGTGAAGAGAATACAGACCTTGTCTACGAGATACTGCCAGCTCGACTAAACGTATTCTGTCCATGAAGTCATACCTGATTGTGAATGCCGATGATTATGGCCGGACAGGGGAGGTTAGCCGGGGAATTCGTGAGGCCTATCAGCGTGAGATCGTAACCTCGACCACCGTTCTCATCAACCTCCCCAACTCAGAATCTGATCTCATCCTCGCCCGCCGGGAAACGCCACAACTTGCAATTGGCCTTCATCTCAACCTCACTCTCGGCACTCCGATCCTCCCAGTCGAGCGGATCCCTACACTAGTCGCTGACAATGGTCGATTCCTGGATCGTGACATGCTCTTTCAGCGCATTCGCTCCGTGAGCTCGCAGGAGGTCTATGAAGAATGGCGAGCCCAGATCGATCGTTTAGTATCGGTGCTAAGACCGCCTGATCACCTCGACAGCCATCATCATGTGGCTCTCCTGTCCCCAGATATATGGGAGGCTTGCCTGCGTCTGGCGGGTGAATTCAACTGCCCTGTGCGCGCCCCGATCCCGGGAGATCTCGAGCCAGCAGAACTTGAGGCATTCCTACCTCCCTCCAGCATCGAGTTTGTACGAGAGACAGCAGAAATCCAGCTTCATGAAAGCGGTGTTTCGAGCCCCGACCATTTCCTGGCCGGTTTCTTTGGGGCGGGTGTAACCCAGGCGCGGCTTCATTCCCTCTTACGTCCAGCCCGAGCGGGTGTGACAGAGATGATGTGCCATCCAGGCTACGCAGATGAAAGCCTGGCTCGATCAAGTGGATATGCTCAACAACGTATGCACGAATTGAGCCTACTGACCGATCCTACCCTCAAAGATTCTATCTATGCTGCTGGATGGACACTCACGAGCTACAGCGAGCTATGGAAACCCGGCCCCATCGCCTAGCAGCTGGATTTCTCCACTTCTTCTTCAAGCATCTTTATACGACCTTTGCCTGGAGTTATGACTGGGTGGCGTGGATAACCTCCATGGGACAATGGCGATTATGGCAATCAGCGGCTGTCAGACACTATCCACATGGCCCAGTCCTGGAATTGGGGCATGGCCCAGGCCATGTACTCACAGACCTGGCGCGTTCAGACAACACTGCAATCGGGCTTGATCCCTCACCCCAGATGTCAGCGATCGCCTCCCGACGGGTAAGGCATCATGGCCTCACCATCAGCCTGGTTCGTGGTCGAGCAGAAGCACTTCCGTTTGCAGCGGGGTCCATACGTACGATCGTAGCCACCTTCCCGTCCGAGTTCATCTTTGACGGGAGAACATTGTCGGAGATCTCGCGAGTATTACGGGAGAAAGGTGAACTCGTCGTGATTGGAGTGGCAAGCATCACCGGCCACGCGTTGTACGATCGCTTCGCAAATTGGCTCAACCGTCTTACTGGCCAAAGTGGCGAACCTGACCCTGGCTGGATTGAACCGATCGCGGGATCGGGGCTGCACGCGTGGATTGAGATCGTTGAACAGGAGCGAGCCCGAGTCGTCCGCTTCCGGGCTGTCAAGCACTAACTTAGATCTCAGCTAGGTACGGGAGAAAGCAATGGTATTGAAGCAAGGTACAATGATTTTCCAAGTGGAGGGAAAGTGAGCGTAATTCAGCCAGGTGACCTGGCCCTCTTCCAAGCGGAGACCGGCAAACGCGCCATCCTACGGCTGGAACCGGATCGTGATTACCAGACACACAAAGGCATCGTCTACTACAACGATGTGATTGGCCTGCCCTGGGGAAGCAGGATCAATACACATTTAGGGATGGAATTCACTGTCCTTCAACCCACTCTGCGTGATCTGCTGCTCCACATTCGACGCCAGTCGCAGATCATATTTCCTAAAGATATCGGCTACATCCTGCTACGCTTATCGGCTGGCCCGGGCAAACGCATCCTCGAGATTGGGACCGGCAGTGGTGCGCTAACAACCGCCCTCGCGTGGATGGTAGGTGATGACGGCCAGGTCGTTTCCTATGACCGGCGCGAGGATATGCAAGAGTTTGCCCGTAAAAACCTCACCCGGGTCGGTCTACAGCAGCGCGTAAAACTCGTCCTGCGCGATGTCGGAGAGGGGATCGAGGCGGAAGGGTTTGAAGCAGTTTTTGTCGATGTCCCGGCACCAGAAACACTCCTCCCGCAAATCGGGCGCGGATTGAACAGCGGCGCGGTCCTGGGTGCAATCTTGCCGACGATAAACCAGGTTGACCGCCTCCTTGAGGCTGCTCCACAGGCTGGCTTCGAAATGCCAGAGGTGGTCGAGATATTTATGCGCTCCTATAAAACCACACCAGGTCGCCTGCGGCCACTCGATCGTATGGTCGCACATACCGGGTATCTGATATTCTTCCGCTTCATGGCTGCCGTATCAGGCTCTCGATGAAACGACGCGGGTTTACCCTGCGTTAATATGCAATTTGCATTGTTCAACGAGAATATTGATTAATCCGTATAGATGGGGTATGAGCGATGAACTTCCGTCGTAGACGTTTTCCACGGTTTAATCCTCTCCGGCCACGCAGGTTTCGTCGTGCCGAAATCTGGATCCGACGGGAACTCAGGCACGCGCACGAGCTCGGGGAACAAGGCCAATTTCTCGAATCTGCGGCAGCATTCGAACGTCTCGCGCAGGCGTCCCAGGCACGTGGCCTACCACAATATCCACAGTTTCTGATCCAGGCCGGACGGGCAAAGATCAATGGTGGCGATCATGATGCTGGTATTGAGAGAATCAAGGCCGGGATCAGAGCTCTGTTGGATGCCGGCCAGCTTGAGAGAATTGCCCGTTTACGACCATGTTTACGGGAATTCTTCCTCTCCCAGAAGCTTGATGTGGGGTGGCAGGAAATTCAGCTATTGCTGGACCAGGCTGGGATATCAACTCCGATAACATCTCGTGTACCCAGCGGCCGCCTTCCATCAAAATGCCCCTACTGCGGTGCCAGCATTATCCCGGAGGACCTTGAGGAAGTTGGTACCAAGGATGCAAGATGCGGGTACTGTGGAAGTCGCGTTCAGGCCGAAAAAAGTCCCTCATGATGGGCTCATTTCCTGACGAACTCTCTTCGGCGCTCGCCGGGCGTAAGGTAGCCATCCGGGTGGGATGGGATGCACGGCCGGCCGCGGTTTTAATCCCGCTATATTTGGATGCTGGTAAATGGCATGCACTCTACACCCGCCGGACAAATGATGTCGAAGCACATCGCGGGCAGGTGTCCTTCCCGGGAGGCATGGTTGAGGCATCCGATGCAGATCCGCGCGCAACGGCGCTGCGCGAAACAGAGGAAGAGATCGGGCTGCAGGGAGCGGATGTACGGATCCTCGGACAACTCGACCCGCTCTTGACTGTGACCCAGTTTCAGATCATCCCCTTCGTCGGTGTAATGCCCTGGCCATATACACTCAACCTGAATTCATCGGAAGTCGCCAAGGCCTTCGGGGTTCCCTTAAACTGGTTGGCGATGCGGTCAAACCTTGAAATCAAGAAACGGAAACCATTTATCCCAGGTCCGGAGATCGACGTCTACCACTTCCAGCCATACCAGGATGAAATCATCTGGGGGGCAACAGCCCGTCTCACCTTGCAACTGCTCGAGATCATCGAGGGCAACCACCTGCAGGTAAGCGGATCATAAAACAGACACGGCCGCGCGGCCGTGTCTGTGATTTTTACTAAACGAAAGGCGAGCGTGTTTACTCTTCTTCCTCGCCCTCGTCTGCTTCTCGTTCGCCACGTTCGACTAATTCAGGCTCTCCTGGTTCGCCGAGGATCTCGACCTCTTCCACTTCAACGATTTCCTCCGCCATCTGGTGAACGACATTGGCAATCGATTCATCTGGATCGGTCAGCAGGGTAACGCCTTCACTAAGGTGTAAATCTCTAACTGTTATAGAATCGTCGAGTGTTAACAACGCACCCAGGTCGATCGTAATACGATCGGGAAGATCAGCTGGGAGCGCCTCGACCTCGATTTCATCCAAACCTGTGACAAGCACTCCACCGAGATCACGCACTGCCGGCGCAACACCGATCAGATCGATGGGAACTACAGCCCGGATCGCTTCGTCCATGGCAACCTTCAGGAAATCGATATGCAGGATGTTGCGCCGGATGACATGCCTCTGTATTTCCCGGAGAAGCACCTTATGCGTATCATCGCCGATTTTAAGGTCGATTAATGTTGAACCACCGACGGCCATCAAGGCCCGGGACGTCTCATGTGCGCTCAGCTGGATAGATACCGACTCAGTACCCGAACCATACATGACGGCCGGGATCAAACCTTCGCGCCGGAGCGCGCCGACTTTCTTCCCGGTTACCGTGCGTAGGCTAGCGGATAACCCAATTACTTCCATGTTTTTTTCCTCCGGAGTGCCTCTTACCCTGTGTGGGTTACCTTCACTCCATTAGGTGTTCCAACGATCCTGCTCTGTGCGTATCTCTACCTGTGCCGGAGCAGACCACCAACGAACAATACCAACCCTACCGCCATACCAGATATTAAGCCCGCCAGAACAGCCTGGCGCGTATCCATGACGGTCTCAACATTGCCATGGACCTCCCCGGCAAGCAGGATGACGGAGCGACTGTTCTGCAAAGTGGCATTCTTGCTAGCCATCAAGCCGACACGGGAAGTGCTCACTCGGACGTCTTGACCATACACAGCCGCTGCCGAGCCGTCCTCGATAATGATGGTCTTCCCTTGCGCCAACCCGGCTGCGCTATGCTGCATGACAACTGATTCACCATTCACCACAAAAGCAGCACCTTGCTGGATGTCTACACTCTCAGCGTTGATGCGATTTGCACCACCCTGGTGGATGTCTACAACCTCCGCTTCAACGTCCTGGATGGTGCCGCCTTCAAGCCGGATAACGTCTGCTTGAAGATCGTCTTGGCGTTTCTCTTTCTTCTCTGCCACCATGCCTCACCTTGTGATTTACGCAAAAAAGCCGGGATTCCCGGAAACGTCCAGGGAATTCCCCGACATTCGCAGACCGGATTTTACCCGAGGAGGGCATCTACCGTCAACCACATCACACCATTGCCCGTTCCCACCCATATAAATTTCCATTCGTTGACCTAATGTTTCCAACATGTTAGACTCGCCGATTGGCATGTTTCAGGCGGCTCATGGAATGAAATCCCGATGAAGAAATCCCAAAGGATTTGGGTGTTGCTCGCAATGGGCAGCATCATCATAAGTGCACACACAGCCGCCGCTCAGGCACCCGGCTACGCCGACATCAGCTTCCCAGCAGCCGGGGAAGCGGTCATAGGGCTTGCCACACTGGTAGGTTCTGCCTCACATCCATTTTTCACAGAGTATGATCTAGCATTTTCCTACCAGGATGATCCTTCCAATACCTGGTTCATCATCTCAGAACATGTTAAACAAGAAATCCAATCCGGGCCGCTTGGCATCTGGGATACGACCGGGATCACCGACGGGATATATCGCATGCGGTTGCGCGTCTTCCTGGAAGGGCGCGAGACTCTGGTTGTGCTCATCGAGAACGTCCGAGTACGAAACTACACCCGAATCGAAACAGCGACACCGGGCGCAGTGGTGGACCAATCTACGCCCACGCATGAGTTCCCGACCTCTACCCCACGTCCGACGCCTCTCCCCGTGCTAGCTGGCAATGGCAGCCAGATGGTAGCGCGGGCTTTTTCTGTCGGGGCCGTGCTTGGACTCCTGGGGCTCCTGAGCGGTGCATTCTACTTTTTCGCCCGGCAGCGAATCCGAATCCGGATGGGTGTAATGCGTACCCGCCGTATGCTGAGACAAGAAGAGCGTAAACACAGGAAGCAAGCATAGCCTATGCTACGTTCCATTACCGTGATAGCCGGACTTGGAAATCCTGGACGGCAATACAGAGAGAACCGCCACAACATCGGTTTTCATTTTGTCGATAAGTTGGCCAATAAATGGGGCGTTCAATTTTCGCGCCTTCAAAATGAAGCACTGGTTTGTGATTTGATCCAGGATGACCGGAAGATCATCCTGGCAAAACCGCAGACTTTGATGAACGCTTCCGGCCGGTCCATCGCCTCCCTGCTCCGCTTTTATAAGGCAGGACCGGAAGCCTTGGTGGTGGTCTACGACGATATCGATCTTCCACTGGGATCCATCCGGATCCGGCCATCAGGAGGCTCAGGTGGCCACCGCGGCATGACCTCTATTATCCGCGAGATGGCCAGTGAAGAATTTGCCCGCATCCGTCTAGGCATCGATCGCCCTCCAGGACGCATGGAGCCTGCTGATTACGTCCTCCAGAACTTTCACGAGAATGAACGTGAAATTCTCGAGATCACGCTCACGCGCGCTGTCGAATGCGCCGAACTGTTGATGCAGAAGGGCATCGAAGCTTGCATGAACCACTGCAATCCTACACAAAGCGAATGACCCTCGACCTTTCTCCACTTATTCCTCTCCTGCGTGAGCTGCCCGATTACCAGCAGCTGCTCCACGATGTAAGCTCCGGCAGCCGTGATCGATTCAACGTACATCTTCCCCGTTCAATTAGGCCGGCGCTCATAACCGCACTGCATGAGGATCTCAAGCGGCCTGTATTCTATATAACCGCAAGGCAGGATCGATTTCTGACATTGAAGGAGGAGTTCCCACTCTGGCGGCCCAGCTCCCAGGAATGGGCTTTCCCTGAACCCGGACCCCTCTTCTACGAGTGGAGTCCATGGGGCGAGATGGTCATCCGCCAGCGAGTAGCAGCACTGGCTGCTTTGACCCTGGCTATAAGCCCGGGGATCCCTGATGAGATCATCCCCCTTGAACCGCCAATTGTTCTCACCCCAGCACGCGCACTGATGACACGTACGCTAACACCCCAGCAATTCCATGCCAGTAGCCGATTTCTACGTACAGGAGCCACGGTTCGCTTTACACAGCTGCTAGAATTCCTGGTTGGAGTTGGCTATGCGCATGAACACATCGTCACTGAACCGGGGCAGATCAGCCGAAGAGGTGGCCTGCTCGACCTTTGGCCGCCAGCAGATGCACGTCCAACCCGGATTGAATTCTTCGGGGATGAGATCGAATCACTGCGAACATTCGATCCAAACTCGCAGCGAACAGCCCAGACTCGCACCTGGGTGCGTATTACACCTGCTCGGGAAGCGCCTCCCCGCTACCTTCAGCCTGACTGGGTACATTTGCTGCCGCCTTCGATCCAGGGAGCACCTGAAGACCAGGCGAGAATGGACGAACTCTTCCTGCCTCTGCTCAACCCGGAACCCTCCAGTGTACTGGCCTTCCTGCCAGCGGACGGCCTCTTGATCCTCGATGATCAACTCCTGATTGAAAATGTGATCGAAGAGATCGAGGAGCATGCTGTCGGCATGCGCAGCGAATCAGCCCACACAGCGGAATTGAACGATCAATTTCCGCTGCCTTACCTGACGCTTACCGATCTGCGGGAGCAGTTTGAGCAATATCCCTCGATCAACTTTGGCCTTGAAAGCAGCCACGGTGAGAACCTATTCGAGCTTGAAAAGAGCTTCACACCGGGTCCGCGCTTTGGCGGACAGCTCTCGGCGATCATCCGCCATATTGTCGAAAAGCGTGACGCGCTTGAAACCAATATCATAGTCAGCCGGCAGGCACCCCGCCTTGCAGAGCTCTGGGCGGAAAAAGCAGGAGAATCACGACTTGTCGATAGTGTCCCCCTCCAGCTCCAAGCTGGTGATGTGCTTTTCCTGGCTGGTCCTCTTTCCGAGGGCTGGTCTCTTTCGCACCCCAATCAAGGTGTTATCCACTTCCTGACTGACGCCGAGCTCTTTGGTTGGTCGCGACCCCGCCCGCGGCGGCGCTCCTTGCCGCGAACGACGGCACCCGAACAGGCTTACGCTGATCTGTCGACGGATGATCTCATCGTGCACATCGATTTTGGCGTCGGTCTCTTTAAAGGACTCGTTGAACGGACGCTGGATGGGATCCGCAAAGAATATCTGTTCATCGAGTACGCAGAGGGTGATCAATTATTTGTGCCTATCCATCAGGCTGATCGCATCACACGCTATGTCGGTGCAGATGGAAACACGCCAACCCTGTCCCGGCTGGGAGGGACTGATTGGGAACGCAGCAAAGGTAAAGCACGTGAGGCCGTTGAACAAATTGCCCGCGATCTCCTCGACCTTTATGCCCGCCGCCTGACTGTCAAAGGGACCGCATTCCCCGGCGACACGCCATGGCAGCATGAACTCGAAGCCTCATTCAGCCATCAGGAAACTGAGGATCAGATCCAGGCGCTCGAGGCTATCAAGTGGGATATGGAAAGCCTTAGGCCGATGGACCGGCTGATCTGCGGCGATGTTGGCTACGGTAAGACAGAAGTTGCGCTGCGGGCAGCATTCAAAGCTGTGATGCACGGGAAACAGGTTGCTATTCTCGTCCCAACCACCGTGCTCGCCCAACAACATTACCAGACGTTCCGGCGCCGCCTTGCAGCTTTCCCGGTCGAGGTTGAGATGCTCTCACGTTTTCGCACCCGTGGCGAGGCGACCGCAATCACCGACAAGCTCCGTGCAGGTGGGATCGACATCATCATTGGCACACATCGCATGCTCCAGCCGGATGTGCAGTTTAAAGATCTGGGACTCCTGATCATCGATGAGGAGCAACGCTTCGGTGTAACGCACAAAGAATATCTAAAGCAGATGCGGACCGAGGTCGATGTGCTCACACTGACTGCGACCCCTATCCCGCGCACCCTCTATATGGCCTTAACCGGTGCTCGGGACATCTCCACAATCAGTACGCCTCCCGAAGACCGCCTGCCCATCATTACCCATGTTGGCGTTTACGAACCGCGGCTTGTCCGGGCGTCAATCTTGAGGGAGCTCGATCGGGGTGGTCAGGTTTTTTTCGTCCACAATCGTGTGCAGACTATAGCCACAATGGTCCAGCGCTTAGAGACTCTCGTGCCCGAAGCCAGGTTCGCCATGGCACACGGCCAGATGCCCGAACATGAACTTTCCCAAGTAATGGATTTATTCACCGGTGGTGAAGTCGACGTCCTGGTTAGCACTTCTATCATCGAATCGGGTCTCGATATTCCAAACGCGAATACGTTAATCGTGGATCGCGCAGACCGATTTGGTCTGGCCCAGCTGTATCAACTCAGGGGCCGGGTTGGAAGAGCGGCCTTACAGGGATACACCTACTTCTTCCGACCGACCGGGCGGCGTGTGACCGAGGAGGCACTTCAGCGTCTGGAAGTTATTGCTGAACATAGCCAACTTGGAGCCGGGTATGCAATCGCAATGCGCGATTTAGAGATGCGTGGCGCAGGTGAGATCCTCGGTACCCGGCAGCATGGTTATATATCATCTGTCGGCTTCCACCTGTATACGCGCATGCTCGCCTCTGCTGTCCAACGATTAAGACTCTCACTTGACCAGGATATGCTCCCTCCAACCCAATGGAAAGCAGGTCTGGAATTACCCCCGGCATCGATCGATCTCCCGATCGCAGGATCAATACCCGAGACTTACGTAGAAGATCGGGATTTACGCCTCCATCTTTACCGCCGCCTGGCCGAGATCAGAGGTCTAAACGCGCTGGAGGGAATCGAGGAGGAACTCGCTGATCGGTTCGGCCCATTGCCAGACGAAGTTTTAGGATTGCTATACCAACTGCGGGTGAAGATCAGTGCTACTACAGCCGGCATCGACCGCATCCTGACAGAGAACGGCCAGATCCTGTTGGAGCTCCCACTTGAACGTGAAATCGAAGATCTCCCGGTCTTGCGGGGAGACCTCCGACGCAGCAAGCGCGGATTATGGCTGAGCGCAAAGGGGAACCCCGGCTGGAAAGAGGAGCTACTCCTCGTGCTGGAGAGGTTTCAACTTCAGGATCAGGAAGAGGGATTGATCAGAGGAATCCGTTAAGGGAGGTTATAAGTCAAACGTCACCGTGATAGTGGACGAGGGTTGTGATGTACGGAGTATCCCGAATATATTCCACCCCGAACGCCCAGGACCGCCAATTGTAACGATTTCCCCCCTCCGGGGCGGCCTTGAAAAATAGATAGTAATTCAGATTGGAGTACTCCGTAGGCCATTCGGGTTCGATTGAGCTCACCCCGATTTGGAGCTCACCGCAGCTCATCTTCGGGCTTTGATTTAAGACATCATCCAGGAGCGGCAGGACTACCTCACCAACAGTTCCTGAGACCTGGAACCTGCCCCCCCTTTGTTCACCCCATGAATATTCGGTCCGATCTGCGAATACTCTAGCAATCATTTCTGGCGGGAATGTGACTGCTTCGTTCCACCACTCGAGACGAACGAGCAAACCGCGGCGTGGATTGACAAGCTGCGCCAGGAGGGTACCATCCTCACGTTGAATCGCATCAGCGGCAGCACTTATGAGTTCCACACCCCGCGCGTCAGCGCAGAACACTTCACGCGGTACTTCCTCGGTCAGGTTCATCGAATTCACCCAACCGGTTTGGCTCTGTCCAATCTCGACCTCGACCCACAATGAACTCCCCAAGCCAGTCGTGTTTCCTGTGAGACGCACGCTGCCAGCGTCATATTCGAGAGCCCCTACCTCGCTTCCTGCAGAACCAGCAGGGTTGCGGATGATCAACTGCTCGTCCTGCGGCACGAGTACGACGGCAAACGTCCCTTCAGCCTGGAAAGGCACAAAGGTTGGGATCGATGCCGCTTCCTCTTCACCCGGTGTGGGAGACAATTCGATTTCGCCCACCGGAATGCTGCTGCGGGTGCAGCCGGTGGATAGGCCAAGAATTATGATGGCCAGCAACAGGCACAATGAATATTTCAGGAAAGGTCGTTGATCTAATTCAAGACTAAGTAATACAGGATGACTCCGAATGATTGTCATCCTGCCCCTCCAACAGAAGTTGATGGTGGCGAGTTTCGCTTTGCTTTCTTCTTCCCTCCAGACTCGCTCGTTGAAGATTTCTTCCTGGTTGGTTTTTGTTTCTCCGCTGGGGGGAGCAGGGTCAGATCGAATACTTCTTGCATATGGTCGACCCACACGAGATCAAGCGCGGCGCGTGCCTGCTTTGCAAGTTCACTCAAATCCTTCTTGTTCTTAGAAGGCAGTATGACCGTGTCGAGCTTCATTCGGAATGCAGCATGGACCTTCTCCCGCACCCCTCCGACAGGAAGCACACGCCCACGCAGTGTGATTTCGCCCGTCATACCGACGTTCCTGCGGACGGGTCTTCGCGTCAATGCCGATGCCAGAGCCACGGCCATCGTAATCCCGGCGCTGGGGCCATCCTTAGGAATTGACCCTTCCGGAACGTGAATGTGAATATCCGATTTTTCAAAGATTTCTGGGTCAATGTCAAGCGGTCCTGCGAGTGATTTTACATAAGAGTATGCGGCCTGAGCTGACTCCTGCATGATCTCGCCGAGCTGGCCAGTGATCTGCAATCCTCCCTTACCTTCAACCAGGAGCGCTTCCACGACGATGATGTCGCCACCATTCTCTGTCCAGGCCAGACCAATAGCAGCACCGACCTGATCCTCGGTATGCAGATCTGGAGGTTGGATCTGGGGAGGGCCAAGGATTTTAGCCAGGAGTGATGGGGTTATGCGCCGGTATTCCCGCTTCCCCTCCGCCTTCCTTCGCACCACCCGCCGGCAGATAGTCCCGATCTCGCGTTCAAGATTGCGGACACCGGCTTCCCAT
This sequence comes from Anaerolineales bacterium, assembly GCA_034430615.1. Classification (GTDB taxonomy): domain Bacteria; phylum Chloroflexota; class Anaerolineae; order Anaerolineales; family E44-bin32; genus E44-bin32. Next base: position 45,377 of record DAOUEJ010000165.1, read on the forward strand.
GTGTACTCACGAATGATCCCCTGCAGTGCACCGTCGGTGAAGGTCAGGGTTTCAGGAGTGAGGCCAGTCTGGTCGAGCTGGCGCGGGATGAGGAACTTATGAGCAATGAGCAGCTTCTCGTCCTCGACATATCCTGGGAATTCGATCACCTCTAACCGGTCCAATAAAGCTGGCGGAATCGGATCGAGCGTATTGGCGGTGGTGATGAACATGACCTGCGATAGGTCGTACGGCAGTTCGAGGTAGTGATCGGAGAACGCAAAATTTTGTTCGGGATCAAGCACTTCCAGCAAAGCCGAGGAAGGATCTCCGCGGTAATCCAACCCAAGCTTGTCGATCTCATCGAGCATGAAGAGTGGGTTAACTGTCCCCGATCTGCGCATCGCATGCAGGATCCGGCCGGGAAGTGCTCCGATATATGTCCGGCGGTGGCCGCGTATCTCAGCCTCATCGCGAATACCACCCAGCGAAATCCGGAGGAATTTTCGGCCTAATGCATCGGCAATTGAGCGACCCAGAGATGTCTTTCCGGTTCCGGGTGGTCCAACAAAACACAGGATTGGCTGCTTGTGTTTCTCTGGATTCAGGCTGCGAACCGCGATGTATTCAAGGATGCGATCCTTGGCTTTGGAGAGAGCGTAGTGCTGTTCCTCTAACACTTCCCCAACGTGCTTGATATTAAGATCATCGACAGTCGCTTCGGTCCAGGGAAGTTCCATGATCCAATCAAGGTAGGTGCGGATGATGCCTACCTCAGGTGACATCGGTGGCATCTGCTGCAGGCGCTGGAGTTCTTTCAAACCACGCACTTCCACCTCTTCAGGGAGGGAGAGGTGGATAAGTCTTTCACGAACTTCTTCGAGCTCCTGCGTCCACAGATCCCCTTCGCCAAGTTCGGTTTGGATTGCCTTCATTTGCTCGCGCAAATACATTTCTCGTTGGGAACGATCAACCTCATTCTGTACCTGAGAATGAATCTGGTCTTCCAGTTCGAGCATATCCAGCTCCCGTCCAAGCAGCATGCTTATGCGCTGCAGACGCTGGATCGGATCCCCCATTTCGAGGATCTCCTGCTGTTCCACCAGACTTAAGTTAATCGCTGAAGCGACCAGGTCCGCCAGCCAGCCCGGATCTTCAAGGTTGACCGCGTAGATATAGACCTCTTCGGGCAGGGATCGGTTCAGCTCGACGCACTTCTCGAAAAGTGTCTGGACCACACGCATCAAAGCCACCGTCTCCTTGCTCGAATCGGTAGCTTCAGGAATCGGGCGTACACGTGCAAAGAGCAATCCCTCCTGGGAGTACACATTAACTACGTCCAACCTGCGGCGGCCCTGAGTCATAATCGATATTGAGCCTTCCGGCAGGTGCATCAACCGTCCGACAGCGACCTCGGTCCCCACCTGGAAGAAATCGTTCACACCCGGATCTTCGGTATCAGGGTTCTGTATCGCAAGCGCAACCATCGTTCGGTGCGTACGGATCGCCTGTTCGACGCCCAGCAGCGAATTTTCATTCACCACGAAGAGAGGCGTCAGCAAATTAGGGTAGAGCACGACATCGCGCAGAGGAAGTACGGGCAGGGTCATCAGCCCATCGCTGTCCAGTTGGGCGTCCGCTACATCGAAGAGTTCTTCCGTACGGCGGCTAATGACTCCACCAAGCTCGGGTGGCATCTGCGGCCAGCGGCCATACAACGTCATCTTGGATCAGCCCCCTCTGCGCCCAACTGCGCTGCCTGAATTTTTGCCCAAGCTTCCATGGCCTGACCAGCGACAAAGATACTCCCTGTGACTAGGGTTACTCGGTGATCATTGCTGTGGTCGAGCGCAGCCGTTAATGCGCTGGCGATATCCTCATAGCTCTCAACTGCCACACCATGACTGTGGCCGAACTCTGCTAGCCGGGCCGTGTCCTCTGCGCGCGGATGCTGGGCACGGGTCACAATAAGCTTGGAAACCCGGGGCAGAAGTTCAATCAGCATCCCTTCGATATCCTTGTCAGCTGAGGCTCCAAAGATCATGGTAACCGGTTGCCCTGGGAAATAATCATCAAGCGCGATGCGCAGTTTGAGTGCAGATTCCCTGTTATGCGCACAGTCAATCACCAGCAGTGGGGATCTTGAGAGTATCTGTAGGCGACCCGGCCAGTTCACGGAGGCAAAGCCATTGCGTATTGATCCATTCGGCAGTTCAAGACCATCCCGCACAGCTTGGACAATGACAGCATAGGCGACGGAAGCATTCACAATCTGATGGAACCCAAGCAACGGGATCCAGTACTTCGGTGGCGCCCACTCCTCATCACCAGCCGACTCGACGAACGAATCCATTAACGGCTGCTCTTCGCGTGACCAGATGTAAAGCGCCTGGCCTTCGAGATCGCGCGCACCCGCAGAAAACAACCAGTCACGCCCGACGAGGATCAGAGGAGCATGGCGTTCAGCTGCGATCTTCTCGACCGTCATCTGGGCTTCATGCGGCTGGGGAGCGAGAACGATTGGGATGCCTTGCTTGATGATCCCGGCCTTCTCGCGGGCAATATCGGTGAGGCTCTCCCCTAAGAGATGCATATGATCATAGGAGATGGAAGTAATCGCGCTCACCAGTGGCTGCAGGACATTGGTGGCATCAAGACGTCCGCCCAGTCCCACCTCCACAACCGCGTATTGCACTCCCTGATTTGCGAAATGCTTGAAGGCCATGGCGGTGACGATCTCGAACACCGTCAAGCTTTCTACACGAGCGACAGCGGGTTTGATCGACTCGACCAGTTCAACCAGCTGCTGATCCTCAATGGGAAGTCTACCAATTTGGATCCGTTCGTTGAAACGGGTCAGATGGGGGGATGTGTAAAGCCCTACCCGGTATCCAGCCGCCTGGAGAATCGAAGCCAGCATGGCAGAGACTGACCCTTTGCCCTTCGTGCCGGCAATATGGAATGCTCTGAATGCCAGGTGGGGATCACCCATCTCGTGCAGCAAGTCGTGAACCCGCTGCAGTTTGAATACTTCGGCTGAATAACGGTAGCTGCGCTCAACAGAGTAGTCGATAAAGCTGTACAGGTAGTCGATGGCAGCTTGATACGGGGTATCTGACATAGAATTAGGATTGTAAACCCCGACCCTGCTATTCACAAGGCATTTACCAGTCTTGCATCGTGAAATGTTTCGCGCTAAGATCAGACGGGTATACAATTCATTGAAACCTAATCCAGGAGAGAGGAAGGTGAACCGGGCTATAACAAACCAGGATTTACCCGATGATTGCTATCAAAGTTCACTATTCTATCGAGGAGGAAGGAAGAACGATGCGTAAGAACCGCATGTTTACGTACGCAATTTTAAGCCTGTTCGTCGTAGGTGCAGTATTTCTTGCCGCCTGCGCGAGCACACCCGATCTTGGCACTGATGAAAATCCGATCCGCTGGATCTTCGTCCCCTCGGGCGAACTCGAACAGGTCACTGCCGGCGCCGAATCGGTCGCCGATCTGCTCAACGCTGAGACAGGATTGGTGTTCGAAACCTTCGTTGCCACCGACTATACGGCGGCGATCGAAGCCGTTTGTTCCGATCCCCCGCAGGCCGAGATGAGCTCACTCGCAACTTTTGCCTACATCACCGCATCGGACCGTGGATGTGTTGAGTCAGAGCTCGTTGCCGTTCGACGTGGTAGCACCAGCTACAGCGGTCAGCTCATCTACAACATGGACACCGACATCGTTCCAGGTGACTACTCAACGCTTGCAGGCAAGACCTTCTGTGCAGTGGATGCAACCAGCACCAGCGGTTACATCATCCCCAGCGTCATGCTGCGCGCCAATGGCATCGAACCTGACACCGACATAGACGTGATCTTCGCCGGCTCGCACCCAGCCGCCGCCACGCAGGTCTACCTCGGTGAGTGTGATTTCGGCGCTACTTTCGTGGATGCCCGGACAGCCATCGAAGGTGACTATGCGGATGTTATGGATAAGGTAGGCATTTTTGATCTCTCGATCGCCATCCCCAACGACGGCGTTCAGTACGTCACCAGCTTCCCTCGTGAACTGCGTGATCAGATCAATGCTGGCCTGCTGGCTATCGCAGCCACTGATGCAGGTGCCGAAGCCCTCAACACGGCCTACCAGTGGGGCGGGCTCGAGCAGCACGATGATACGTTCTATGATCCCTTCCGCCAGTTGCTTGATGCAGCGGGTGTTTCCGCTTCTGATCTCTAGCCTGGAAGGACATAACCGCCCGATAGGGTTAAGTGGCGGGGGGACTTTACCAGTCCCCCCGCTTTTCGTAGGAGCATAAGCAATGCTCGATGTTCGCCACCTGACAAAAGTCTACGCAGACGGTACGGTCGCCTTGAAGGATGTTTCCTTCCAGGTGCCAGATGGAGAATTCCTGGTCATCATCGGTTTGAGTGGTTCAGGCAAATCAACTCTGCTCCGCTGCATTAATCGATTGATCGACCCAACCGAGGGTGAGATCCACTGGGAAGGTGTAGATCTGGCTACACTTAAGGGAGAAGACCTGCGGATGGTCCGCCGCAGAATTGGCATGGTTTTCCAGCAGTTCAACTTGGTAAAACGATCCAAGGTGATTACCAATGTTCTTGCCGGACGACTGGGATATTCCCCCAGTTGGCGCAGCCTGGTTGGAAGGTTCTCGCCTGAGGATATCGAGCTTGCCTATAAAGCAATGGAACGGCTGGGGATCACCTCCCAGGCACAGAAACGAGCAGATGAGTTAAGCGGCGGGCAACAGCAGCGTGTTGGCGTTGCCCGGGCGCTCATGCAGCAGCCGAAGATGATCCTGGCCGATGAGCCTGTTGCGAGTCTGGATCCGGTCCTCGCTCACTCGATCCTCTCCCACCTGGAACGGCTAAACCAGGAGGATAACATCACGATCCTCTGCAGCCTGCATTACTTAGACCTGGTCCAACGTTACGCAACCCGTGTGATCGGGCTGCGCGAGGGAAAATTGGTTTACAGCGGCACACAAGAAGATATTCGTAGCATGACCGATAGCCAGTTCAAGGAAATCTATGGCGAAGAGGCCGAGCGCGCAGGTGGCCTGGTCGGAAACCTCTCCGTCGAGACCGGAGGCGGATCATGACACGCAGCACAGCTCCGAAGCCTCCGGCACCACCAACACACCCTGTCCTAAAGATTCTGGCCCCGTTGGCCTCTGTTTTCATTCCGGGGATAGGGCAAGCCCTGCTTGGCGCCTGGCGGCGTGGCCTGCTCTTGCTGGTAAGCCTGGCGACTATAGTGGGTTTGCTCATCTGGCGAATCCGACTTGTGGGGCGGCGCGAAGTCGACTTCGCGTCGATGATCGGGAAGGCTTTCCAACTCCGACCTATCCTGCTTGCGATCACCATCGGCGCTGTGTTGATTTACCTATGGATCATCCTTGATGCCTACTTAATCGCCCGCCGTCTGCGGGGCGGCAACAGTGCTGGAATGTGGGCGTTGGTCCTGGTAGTCTACTTTGCACTTGGCTGGCAGATTGGCGATATCAACCTGGTAACGCTTACAACCCAGGCTCGTGATGCAGCACCATTTATGCAGCGCATCCTATGGCCCTGGGAAAGAGCAATCCATCGCGAGGAAATACTCCTCATCGGTCGTGCCGAAATCCGCATCCCCTGCGTGGGAACACCGCCCGCACCAATCGAGCCGGCAAAGAGGGAACCCAGCCTGCTGGCCGAGCCAACCTGTGGCGACTTGTCTACGCCGGAAGGCGCACCAGGCTCAACGCTCACAATATCTGGGAGCGGGTACGCGCCGGATACAGAGACCGAGATCTGGTGGATGGACGAGCTGCGTAATGAATTCCGCCAGCGTCAAGCCGGCGAGTATGTTAAGGTGACCACGAATGCTGATGGTGCATTTCAAACAGATATCATCATCCCATACCGGCTGATCCCCCCTGCTGAAGCGAGCGCTTACTCCACATGGCAGCTGCAGGCACGCCAACTTGCAGGCGTCGGCCCGGCCGAGCCAAGTGAAGTACTCCTGCTGGCAATCGAGAAGATGATAGAAACCATCTTTCTGGGCATGATGGCGACGTTTTTCGGGATCATCCTGTCGATCCCGGTCAGCTTCCTGGCCGCCCGCAACCTGATGTCAGCTTCCCGAATCACGCTCTTCATCTACTACCTGACGCGAACGGTTCTCAATGTGATCCGCTCGATCGAACCGCTCATCTGGGCGGTGATCGCCATCATTGTCGTTGGCTTGGGGCCTTTCGCCGGCATTGTAGCCTTGACCGTTCACAGCATTGCCGCACTGGGTAAGCTGTATTCGGAAGCGATCGAGTCGATCGATCCAGGACCGATAGAGGCAATCCATGCGACAGGCGCCAACTGGCTGCAGACGGTGATGTATGCTGTCGTACCGCAGATCATCCCGCCGTTCGTCTCGTTTACGATTTACCGCTGGGATATCAACGTCCGCATGTCGACCGTCATCGGCCTCGTCGGCGGCGGCGGCATCGGTTTCTTGTTGATCCAATGGATCCACCTGCTCGACTACCGAGCAGCAGGTATCGCCGTATGGTTTATCTCGATCACGGTTGCGATCCTGGACTCTATCAGTTCTGAGATCAGGCAGCGCTTCGTCTGATATTTGTCTGCTGGTGTGCCGGCCCTGGTCGCCTGACCAGGGTCAATTTAATAAAAGGGGCTTTCGTAAATAAATGCGGATGTTATAATCTTCGACCGTACAAATTTGGGAAATGATGAATCTACCCGTACTCGTCCTGAACGCTAACTACGAACCGCTAAACGTTTGCTCCACGCGACGGGCGGTATTACTTTACCTCTCCGGAAAAGCAGAAATGCTGCAAAATGGACGTGGGTACATCCACACCGTCCGCGAACGTTTTCCAAGGCCTTCGGTAATCAGGCTAGGCTATATGGTCAAACGCCCCTATCCGCGCGTCCGTCTGACAAAACGGGAAATCTTCCACCGGGATGGCTACACCTGCCAGTACTGTGGGGCACAAACCAAACACCTCACCCTCGATCACGTTATCCCACGCCACCGTGGTGGCGAGTACGCCTGGTCGAACCTCGTAACAGCTTGCCAGAGGTGCAATTTGAAGAAGGGCGGACGCACACCGGATGAGGTCAATATGCAGCTCCGACGCCACCCAGAAGAACCGCGCGCGACAGCCATGTATCTGTACAGCGTGTACCTAGAGGCCAACCAGGATTGGCACCAGTACCTTGATGGCTGGTAAGACGGGCGTGGTCAGTTGAAAGTAGATTCTATAAGCGCATAGACCCCGCCAGCCACAACCCCATACCCCCCGACCAGGAGTGGAAAATCGGCCTCCAGGACAGCTTGGGTCAGCTCCCTTAGGCGGCGGTCGCTTATATGGTCCACCAGCCCTAGATCCGCTGCAAACCGATCAACCTGGCTTGGCCATGCACGCTCCATCCCCATCCAGACCCGGTTATCCCAGAGTAATCCATCCGACATTGCTTTGATGCGCTGAAGGAACTCGGCTGGTCCGAGTTCATCAACCATACGCCCAATCAAGCTCTTTACTTTTCCGTCAGCCAACCGCCGACTGGCGACCATCCCCCGCTCCTCCACGAACATGCGGATCCAGATCTGCGTGTTCTCTTCAAGTGCTCGCCACACTTGGGACGAACAGCGGCCTATGATCGCCAGCGAGCTGGCCGGGGTCTTGATCAGGGTCCTCATCTGTTCAACACGCTGGATCAGCTTTGGGTCCAGATCATCAACAAGGGGTCGAAGATGCGCGCCGAGAGCCGGGTGGTCATGGAGAAGAGCAACATCGATCGGTGTATCGATATCCAGCCTGGTTGCCGCTGCGGCCGGCATTGTCTCCACCAGGAAACCGGCCTCCATCGACAGCACCCAACCCAGCGGGTTGTCCGCAGGCAAGCGCTCTGCTAGCTGCGGGAGAGCGTGTGTGTTGCTCAGTATGATCCAATCTGTTGAATGTAAATTGTTGACGACCGCTTGGGCATTACTGTCTATGCGCAGTTTGTCGATGGCCTGATCAAGATGATCAGGCAGGAGGAGTGGCGCACTCGCCCCGCCGAAATAGGCTAGTTGCTGCAGGCCTTGCTGCTCGACAATCTGTCCCAGTGCCCGGCCAAAGTGAAAGGGGACCGTGGATTCGGTAATGGCCTTCCCGCCCATCCCAACCAAGAATGCGCGTTGCTCACCATCCGCAGCCAGCACGTAGACCGGATCGAATGCAGGATGGTCGAGCAACCTCTGAAGCAAATCCGACGCAGCAGCAAGTCGAGCGGATGCGAGCCAGTGCTCGACCCGTGACGCCCCGCATGGTGGCAGCATGAGCAGCGCAGGGATTGAGCTCATGGAACCGTTATTCCTCAGCCAAGGTCAGGTCAGGATTGTATGTCAAGCGAGTTCGGTCTCAATGAGACCGAGTGTTGCATCCCGGCGGCGATAGAGTACGTTCACTTGATTGGTAGCTGCATTGAGGAAGACAAAGAAATCCTGGTGCCCAATCAGCTCCATTTGCTCGATTGCTTCATGTTCATCCATCGGGACCAGTTGATGGCGCTTGCGCCGAACGATATCTAATTCTGGGGTCACGTCCTCGACTTCAGTTTGTGGTTGGACCCCAGCAGCGTCTGCCGCTGTGCGGCCATCTCCCCGCCCCCGCCAGCGACGGCCCTTATATCGCTCGATCTGACGGTAAAGTTTATCGAGTACGGCATCCACGGAGGCGAAGATATCCTCGGTCCGATCTTCTGCACGCAGCACGACACCCTTCCCGCGGAGCGTAATCTGGGCTACATGACGATCCTTGGCGCTGCGTGCCGTTTGTGCATAGGTCAGGTCAACTTTTGCATCATCGATGATGTCAAGGTATCGATCAAGTTTACCAACCTTCTTCTGAACATAGTCCTGCAGCCGGTCTGTTAACTCCATGTTCTTAGCATTGATGATCACTTCAACTGGCATCTGCAACTCCTTTGGGTTACGCCAACCCACCGTGATGGATCTTGCGATCGGCCCGGGCGACAGTCAGGCCAAAGACTGCACCTGCACCGGCGGCGTAAAGCGCTCGGGAGCAGGCAAGGATCGTCGCGCCTGACGTCAGCAAGTCATCGAGGAGAAGGAAATTCTTATTCATACACCGCAGGGGATCGGCGCGAAAAGCCCCTTCTAGATTAGACCGACGGGCAACATGGTCTAGGCCGACTTGAGAGCCTGTATCGCGAACACGGGTCAGTGCGTTCCGATCGAGCGGCAAATCAAGTGCCTCCGCGAAGGGGCTGGCTATCAATTCCATTTAATTATACCCTCTTTGCTGCTTTCGGACGAACGCTAGCGGCACAGGGATGATCGTATCAATCTTCCAGCCGGATTCCAGATAGAGCTCCAGCAACCATCCAGACATGATTTTTGCAAGTGCCCGGTTCGGCCGGTATTTAAGTTCCAGGATTGCTTTCGTGAGCGGGGGGAGGTATCTCGCATACGACCTGACTCGAACAGGATGTTTGCCCTCGGCCAGACACTTGCCCGGGAGGTGGTTAAACCCACAGCGCGCACATCCTATTCCAGCCGCAGGCTGCACACTCGCCTGACACCGATCACACCACACAGAGCCTGTTCTCATACAACCCGGACAGCGCGAGGGGAAAAGGAAATCCACGCCCGCCTGCAGCAGGCGCCGGAATACTCCTGTCACTGGTCGATGTGGATCCAATAAACCGGGTCGCCCCCTTCCCCGGTGAGGAGATTCAATTATCCTTCGAACTCTAGCGGAAAAGCGCGCCCATTGGAGATCGGAAGAGGAGCAGCGCAGCCGGGCCAAGAAGGACCATCAGGATCGATGGGAAGATCAGCAAGCCAATCGGGAAAATCATCTTGATCGGGGCTCGATGTGCTTCTTCTTCAGCCATCTGACGGCGGCGGACACGCATCTGATCGGATTGAATGCGCAGCACTTTTGCCATGCTGACACCGAGCTGCTCGGACTGGATCACAGCTGCAATGAAACTCGACAGTTCTGAAACCCCGACCCGGTCACCCATATCCCGCAGTGCTTCACGGCGAATTTTGCCCAGCCGGATTTCCTGCAGTACCCGGCCAAACTCTAACGCCAGTTCGTCCTCCCATTTAAGGTTGACCTGAGCCATGGCAGCATCAAAGCCGAGACCTGCTTCAACGCAAATGGTTAACAAGTCGAGGGCATCCGGGAGCGCCCTGAAGACGGCTTTCTGACGCGATTTAACCCTCCCGGTCAGCCAGAGATCCGGGAACATGAAGCCAATTCCCAGAAATAACGCAGAAAGCCCAAGGCCTGTTAACCAGGACCGGCCGGATACCAGGTAAACGAGAAAGACACCCCCACCGAATACAGCAGCCAGGACAAAGCGCAGTGAAAGAAAGAAGGCTGGATCCATCTGCATCGGGTTGCCGGCCATCTCGATCCGTTTGCGTGCACTCTGCAGGGTCGCCTGCGGTGTAAACCGTGAAGCTAGCTCACCGACCTTATTGATGATTGGTAGGATGATACGCTCGTAAAAACGTAGCGAGAGCTCGATCTCTTCGAGGGTCATCGCCTCTTCACGCGTGCTGTATTCTGCCAGGCGGTCCGAGATAGGATTGGAAGAGCGCGGTGTTCGAATTCCAGCGATCACCAGCATGACCGCCAGAACCAGGATGAGCACGATAATCCCAACGATGGCTATAGGCATTGGACTACCCTTCCCGTTTTCTCAATACTGATAGTTGCACTCGTTTAGATGTCGATCGCTACGATCTTCTGGGTGGCGATAAATCCAGTGACAACCATGATCCCAGCCAGGGCGAGGATCGGGATCCCGCAGCTGCGGGTCTCCGGGTTGAAGAACTGCATGATATACTCGCGGTTAAGCAGGAAAAGAAGCAAGACGAGCACTATGGGCAGCGCAGCGATCACCCAGGCTGTCGCACGACCCTGGGCAGTCAGCGCAGAGATCTCGCCCTTGATGCGCACACGTTCACGGATTGTATAGGAGATTACATCCAGGATCTCAGCGAGGTTACCACCGACCTCCCGCTGCACATTGATGGCTGTGATGACCAGGTCGAGGTCTTCACTGTTGATGCGTCTAAGCAGGTGCTCAAGTGCATCATCCATCGTGATCCCAAGCTGCATCTCCTGCACAACACGCCGGAATTCTTCACAGATCGGGGATGGGAGCTCCCGGCTTACGGCCTCCATGGCCTGCAGCGTGGAGAAGCCTGCCCTCAAGCCGTTGACCATCAAGTTGAGCATGTCCCCCAACTGATTATCGAATTTCTTTAAACGGGTACGCTGTGCCATTTTCACGTACATCGACGGTAGGTATGCGCCAACAATACCCATGATGATGGCGAAGAAAAGCGTAAACTTGCTGATCACGAACCCAACCAGAGCGACCAGCAGGCTTGAAAGGACCATGGTAGCGATATATTCTGCGGGTCGCAGCTTGATGTCGGCACGCGCCAGGTTTTTCGAGATATTATCGAACATATCGGTGCCTTCACCCATACGGCTGAAGAAATCCGTGATGAAGGAGCCGCCTTCTTCGAGTGTTTCCTTGGTCGATGAGCTGGTGGAGATCACCTGACCGCCCTCGGTATAACGGCCAAGGCGTTCTTCAACGACTGAGCGCTCACCAAAGACCGTCATGCCGAAGCCGACGACCAGCAGGAGCAATCCCAGGCCTCCACCAACAATCAGTACGGTATTCGCATCCATGGCTTAGTACCCGCGTCCCCGATCTCCTACCCCAAAGATTGTTGCAGGTAGGTTGATGCCGCTTGCTTCAATTTTATCAATGAATTTTGGCCGCAACCCGGTTGGGCGTAGCCGGCCAATGACCTTTCCATCTTCGAATCCTGTTTGCTCAAACACGAAGATGTCGGTCATCGTGATGACGTCACCTTCCATCCCCTGAATTTCTGAGATGTTGGTAACCTTGCGCGTACCGTCGCGCAGGCGCTCCAGGTGAACAATCAGTTCTAGCGCTGAGGCAACCTGTTCCCGGATGGCACGGACTGGCAAATCCATCCCAGCCATCAAGGTCATCGTCTCGATACGGGAGAGGGTATCACGCGGACTGTTCGAGTGGGCGGTCGTCATCGAACCTTCATGACCGGTGTTCATTGCCTGGAGCATGTCTAATGCTTCCTCAGCACGAATTTCTCCTACAATGATCCGATCGGGACGCATACGCAGGGAGTTTACGACGAGATTTTGAATTGTGACCTCTCCCCGACCCTCGATGTTCGGTGGGCGTGACTCGAGTGTGATGACATGTTCCTGGCGCATCTGGAGCTCGGCCGCGTTCTCGATTGTCACGATACGCTCATCATTCGGGATATATTGCGACAAGATATTGAGGAAGGTCGTCTTGCCAGAACCCGTGCCGCCGGAGATCACCATGTTGATGGCGGAGATAACGCAAGCCTTGAGAAATTCAACCGCTTCCGGCGTGATCGTACCCCATTCGATCAGTTGTTCCACGGTAATTGGGTCACGCGCGAACTTCCGAATGGTCAATGTCGGCCCGACCAGCGAGATGGGTGGAATAATAGCATTCACACGCGACCCATCCGGAAGACGGGCATCCACGTATGGGCTCGACTCGTCGATCCGCCGACCGAGAGGGGCCACGATCCGATCGATGATCCGCATCAGGTGGTCGTCACTCTCGAAAGTTGCTGGCTCACGGTAAAGCTTACCCCCGCGCTCAATATAGATCTGCTTGGCGCCGTTGACCATGATCTCCGTTATCGAGCCATCCGCAAGAAGTGGCTCGAGCGGTCCGAGGCCAAGGATCTCCGCTACGATCTGTTCGAATAACCGCCTTCGTTCCGGCCGGGAAAGGACAATGTTCTCTTCCTGGAGGATGGTTTCAAATAGATCCTCAATCGTCTGTCTGACCTCGATCGTCTGGCTGACATCCATCGAGGGGTCTAGCTCGGCCAGTAATTTGTTCTGAACGCGTGTCTTTAGATCGGTGTACGTATTCCGCTGTTGAACATCGGGCGGGGCGACACGCCGGGCAGCAATACCACTCATCCGTGATCCGCTCGACCCGGTCGAGCTGCTAGCCGCCGCAGGTGTATTCCCCCCTTTGTTGTTTCCACCACTCGGCACAGGCACGTTATCAGCCTGGCCCTGCTCGATCCGTTTAAGTAACGACACGCTCCACTCTCCTTACCCGCTGCCGGGCCCTACCTCAAACTCACTACCTGCTGAAAAGCCGCGGCTTCTCCGATTCTTCCACCTCCTCCTCGACCTCTGGTTCGGCAAGGAGGCGTTCCCGTAACTCCCCGATGATTTTAAGGATGCTACGGGCTGCGGGTTGTCCGCGATCGTTCAGAAGAATGGGAGAACCCCGGTTGATGGAGGTTGGGATCGATTTTTCGTCGAGGGGTATTTCCCCGTCCACGTTGAACTTAAGATTCTCCGAGACCGCTTCAGCCGTGATACCGGTCTTTCGATCCATCCGATTCAATACAAAGAAAACACGCTCCTTCGGGAATTCCAGCACACCCAGCAAGTCAAACAACAAGCGTGTGTCCTTGATGGATGGGATCTCAGGCGTGGCGACCGTCACCAATAGATCAGCTGTATCCAGCACAGCCAGGGTCACATCATCCATCGTCGAACTGGTATCAACGACAACGTAGGCGAATTCACTCTTCAGAAATTGGATAACATTCCTGACCTGATCGGCGGTAATTTCGTCCGCTAGCTCGGGACGCGGAGGAGCCGCTAGGACACGTAGGCCGCTTTCGTGATGAATTAGCACATCGGCGACGTAATCCTTGTCCAGTTCTTCGGCGCGTGTGGCGAGATCCACAAAAGTATTCTTGGCCTGCAAGTTCATTACAACAGCGACATCACCAAACTGGAGTGCGGCGTCCACCAGGACCGTTGGGGTATCGGCGGTATCCAGGCCGACAGCCAGGTTGGTGGCAAGCATGGTACTGCCCACCCCACCTTTCGGGCTGTAGACTGCAATGATTTTCCCTTCTAGATGTAAAGGTCCTGTGTAAGGCCGACCGGGGCCCTGGCCCATAAGCTGGGGTACGGGGGCTGCTATCTTTTCTTTTAGCTCGTGCGCCATCACGGAAAGCGTGCGGATGGTTGAGATCAGTTCATCGCCGGAGGGAGGCTTGGCAAGAAAATCCCGGGCACCTGCCCGCATGGCTCGGCGAACGTAATCGGCGTCGTTATTGACTGAAAGCATGACGATCTGTGCGAAGGGGACATCCCGCAGTAAGGCCTCGGTCGCCGAAATACCGTCCATATCCGGCATATTGATGTCCATGATGACAACGTCTGGCTCGGTCTCCCGGGCCAGATCGATCGCTTCGATGCCGGTGCGCGCAGCCCCGACAACGAGAACATCCGACTCAAACTGGAGCAGCTTGCGGAGGTTCTCGCGGGTCTCAGCGAAATCGTCAACAATCAAGACGCGGATGACATTTTCCGCGCTTTCTGTCATAGAAACGCCTCTCGAAGGTTTACCTTAAACCTCTCCGATCACTGCTGCGGACCGACGACCCGGTCGTTCCGGAGAACTGGGTCGATCAGTTTCTGGAGTGCGGGCTCGAGGGTGTATGGCAACCTCGACGGTACAGTGACGTCGTAGTTTTCGATCAGGTACTGCAGCGTAACGCTGATTGTCTCGGTCGGCTCAGTATCGTTCGGAGCACGCAGGGTGAGCGTCAAATCTGCACCTACTTTGATCGCCCAGTTCAATGCCAGTGCATCTTGCGGAGTCACGATCAGGGTAATGATATCGGGAGGTGTGATCGTGGCCGCAACTACCTGAGTACCGTCCTGAGGCTGCTGTCCTGCCTGGGCTTGATCCCCTTGAACAACAGGCGCCAGGTTCTCACCTTCCAGGGCGAACGTGCCTATATGCAGCACCTGGGCGCTGTCAACCAATCTCTGTGTAACGGCGCGTGGTCTTTGTTCGCCGCTTGGGATCACATGAAAGAGGGTTGTCGTCTCTTCCTCTTCGATCACCTTCCCGAGAGGAATTTGCGCCCCTGTACCGCCCTCCATCTGCCCTACAGCCCCTGTAATGCTCGGTGACGGAAACTCTTCCGTGCCACCTGGTGCGTTTAGCACAGTAGAATAATTGGGGAGGAGGGATTGAAAATCAGGATCAACATCGACCATCAACAACGAAAGCAAGACATCCACGACATCCCCGTCTCGCAGAGCGAAGGCAACCCCTGAGAGTCGATCCAGGGGGATGGAGATCGCCGTATATCCGGGTGGGATAGCCAGGGAGGCATCCGACCCGCCTGCCAGCAAGTCGCCGCCGCTCTCAGAGATCATCGCTTCCGTGACGGGGACTCCACGGCCAATATCCTGACGTGCGACCGTACCTATAACTCTCGTCCGGATGCCCTCTTCATCGGTGCCGCTGATCATGGTTTCCACAACCATGTTCGCCGGCATGCGAGACATCACGATACCATCATCGGGTATACGTGCGCCACGGGCGATATCCTGAGCAGCGATGGCAACGAATACAACATCGCTGGGAACCGCACCCACCGGAGTCTGATCAGGTTGAGCTTGTTCGCCGCCACCCCGGGAGAGGAGATAAACCGCAGCGACCCCAAGCAGCAGGATAATCGCAAACAAGATGATGATACGTGGACGGCGCATGAGGCCTCCTTCTTCCTATACTTGTACGACGGTGCTCGCGCACCCTGGTAGGACGCGCGTATCTTACCTGCTTGACTTTAAAAGTCAAGTTGTGCCAACTTTATCACAGGTGTGCCGGATCGTCGCTTACATTTCCCTTACACAAGGAGCCCTATACTCGATAGGGCTCCTTGTATGAATCCTTGGGAAGCGTTGCTCCCCCAAGTCCGGCCAATCGAGATATTAGATGTTTGTGACGATGTTGCTGAACACGTTGCCAATTGCCGGGCCGAGTAGCGCGAGGATCACGATCACGACCACAGCGACCAAAACAAGAATCAGTGCATACTCGACGAGGCCTTGACCCTTCTCTTTCGGTGCAAACAGCATAGCATTCACCTCCCTTCTGTGATGATTTTGACTTTTTTCTGTTACAAGTTCGTAGTCATTATAGTCACAGGTCCTAATAAGGTTCAATAGGACTAATTTCCGAGGGACATTGGTACGGGTTTAACCCAGTTGGTAGGCAAGCGGTCGAGAATTTGAGTCCATATCACGAAGAGCAAATGGACTCAAGATGGGGGAAGCGAGATCGCGATCCGGGTCCCATCTCCCGGTTTGGTGTCAATTTCTAGCGAGCCATCAAGCTGCTCGATCTGGTGCTTGAGCTGGTGCAACGCATGATTCTGATACTGATCGTGCTCAAGAATTTCTGGATCGAAGCCACGACCGTTGTCTTCAATCGCGCAACGAACGTTGTGCTCACCCAGATCGAGCGTGATCTTAACCTGGGTGGCTTGTGCATGCTCTCGAACATTCGCCAGGCAAATCTGAACTGAGCGGAAAAGAACCACTTCCCGGTATGATGCCAAACGTTTTTCCGTACCCACGTTGACAACCGAAATCTCCAGCCCGGTTTTTTCCTTGTAAGCTTCCGCGTAGCGTCTGACAGTCGGTAGCAATCCGAGATCATCGAGCATCATCGGCCGGAGTTCGAATATAAAGTCACGAACCTTTCCAAAACTAGATGTTGCCGCCTCCTTTAAATTCTCGAGCTCCTCGCGTGCTTTGTCCGGCTTGGTATCAGAGAGCCGCAGAGCGATCTCTGTTTGCAGGATGAAATTGGAGAGCACTTGTGCAGGGCCATCGTGGATCTGGCGGGAGATTTTCCGCCGCTCATCTTCCTGGGCCTCGATAATCTGTGCCTGAAAGCCTGCCGTGGAGGGCAATTTCTCTTCCTCGATTTCGATGTTAGGCTGACCGCCGAGGAGATGCAGAGCGTCAGCGATAACCCGTGCGAGGCGTTCAAGATGCTCCTCGTCACTCTGAAGTTTCTCCAATTGCCCGCGCATGGTGAACAGCCTCTGCTGTGCATCAAGCGCCGCCTCGTAGTTATTCAGGATGTCTTCACGTGGGACGGTGTCGAAATGTGACTGCATTTGGTGGAGGCGTGCCGTGATGTCTGCGTTACGAGAAGCCAGCTTCTCCACCTCGCCCTGACTCTGCGAGACTAGCATTGTGATCTCTTTGAGTTTAAGCTGGACGCCTTCCAATTCCTCAGTTGAGCCTTGGATGAAGGCTTCTATGGGATTTAGTACTTCGCTGACATCAGAGTCTGACATGGGCTATCCCGGTTACTTACGCGTGTCCTGCAGACGAACCCAGCCATGGCGAAGAGCGTAGACCGCAGCCTGGGTGCGATCCTCGACGTCAAGCTTATGCAAGATCGCGGTCATATGGTTCTTCACGGTTTGATGGCTGATGCCGAGCTTAGCGGCGATTTCTTTATTGCTCATGCCGCGTGTGACAAACTGCAGGATCTCCATCTCACGAGGAGAGAGTGGCGTGAAGGCCTCCTTGTCGCCTTCCACGTGCGGCCGACGTACCGCCTCCACTCCCTGCGAGAGCCACGCTTCCAGGCCCTCCTTATCGAAGACCTGGTCCCCGACAACGAAGAACCCTCGAGCAACCTGGCGGACGATGTCCACCAGCTTACCTGCTTCAACATCTTTTGAGCAGTAGGCTGATGCTCCAGCACTGAAAGCATGCAAAACCTGCTCGACATCGTCATATGCAGTCAAGAGTACGATCGATGTCGCAATGCGCTCTCCAACGATTTGGCGCGTGACCTGCATCCCGTTCATTGCCGGGAGATTCACGTCTACAAGGGCTACCATGGGGCGAAGCTCACGAATCAATTGAACACCGTCTTCACCGCTGGTACCCTCAGCAAGCACGTTGAGATCTTCTTCCGCATCAATCACGCTGCGAACACCCTCCCGGAAGAGAGGGTGATCATCGACAATGATGACCGTATATTCTTCCATAGATGACCGCCTTATTTCTGGACCCGGCGAGTATAGCATATTCGACTCACGCTGAGCAACTTAGACTACCTCCAGCGGTATACACTCATATTCTCACCCCCTATTGAGGGGCTATACTTCCCCTCGGTTTGAAAGACGAGCATTTTCCCTGTTGTAAGGCTCGGGTACCATCCCGGGAATGTCATCAAGTAATCCACACCGTAACCATTCATGAGACTTGCGAGCGCGGTCTCGTCACGCATGATGGGGATTACCTCCGGTGAAACCAATCCTGCCAGATCTAGCAAATCTCGATCACCATAGTAACCGAGTGCGCCAATATCATGTGCTGCGATCAGGCTTGCCTGCGGCGTATTAGCCGAGATCCACCTCGCGCTGCGAACCATCTCACTTTCAATCACAGCAACATCCATGCCATACGCACGCGCCCCTAGGAAAATAAAAGCTGCCGCCGCAATGGGTAGGCTAATAATCCACGCCCGCGCCACGACCAGCCGCCCCCTGCTGGTTCCCAACCAGTGCAGGATGCCGATAGTGCCCTCGATCCCAAGCATGAGCAATACTGCGATAACTGGCATGCTGTAGCGCCCGTGCTGGTACGTCACCGGCAAGCGAATTGCATAGGCACCGAGATGAACGCATATCCAGATCAATGGAGCTAACTTTCCCCAATCACGGTGCTGGATCGATGAGGCAGCTATCCAGACTAATCCTGGCAACAACAGAAGGCCGACTCCGGTTATTGGCTGGATGGCTTGGTTTATGAAACGTAGGATGAGTGGCGTATCCAGGCTGGTCGCATACTCTGCCTGCTTGGCATAGTACGTACTTGGCCACCAGGTCCCATCAAGCACCTGGTTGAAAATGAGGTAAGGAACCAGTCCGATCACCAACCCGACACCCAACAGGACCAGGCTCGTGAGTCTCCAGTTCTGATTCCCCTCCCGAGTCAAGATGACCCAACTGGCTGGAACGATGAGTGTAAGCGCTTCCGGCCGCACCCAAACCCCAATACCGATAATCAAACCCCAGATAAGTGGCCGGCTTTGAGCATCATCCAGCCGACGCAACACCAGGCAAACCAGTAGGCTGAAGAGCACGATCTCCATCCCGGAGAACGCAGCCCACAGCAGGTGCCATTCGGTCAGCACAGCCGCCAGCACCCACAAGTCCAGATGACCTTGAGCCGGATTGCGAGCTCTGAACCAGCGCATGCACACCAACCCCAAACCAGACAGGCCCAGGAGCCCAAGGAGCATAGTCCAGACCAACGGATCGACACCAAGAAAGTACGCCAGGGCAAGTATGCTCGACCAAAGTGGTGAGGTGGACCCTGCACTCGGCTGATCGAGTCCGTAGGTCCATTCAGCATGAAGTCCAAGGTTGCGAGCATAGGTCTGATGGATCCATGCATCGTCAAGTGGAAATCCCGGCCCAGCCGTTACAGCGCTGCTAACTAGGTACGCAGATGCTGCCAGCAGGAAGGCGCCAGCGATCATACCCATAGCTTGCTGTCGCCTTACCGGGATACCTGGGTTCACTGCAAGGCATCCTGATTTACGCGATAGATGATGATTGGCTCAGAGCTCGAGTCTTCGATCTCTGCCCACCGTACCAGCCAGGCGGGTTGAAACGTTCCGTCATACAGTGAGCGCAGATCCATGGTTGTGTTGCGATCCAGTATGACCCATCCAGCACCAAAACGTTGGACGACAGCTTTCAACGCCACCAGCCCTCCCTCTGGAAGCACGACTGCGGGTAATCCTGTCGCCACGAAGAAGCCTGGAGGGTTATTAACAATCGTGAGTGAATGTCCCTGCGAGTTGATTGGGAGAAGCTCTCCTACTGCTTGATAATCAGCCTGTGAATCGTTCCAACGAGGATTCCCCAGATCCCGGCCTATGACGCGTCCCGCTGCCAGAGTAAGTGTCAGGAGAGCTGCGAGAACCACCGCGGAATTCTTGAATAATGATTTTGCCCTACGCGGTTCCCAGCCCCTGCGAGCGGCAGCCAATCCGACCGCTTGGTCGAGCCCGATTGGGGCGAGGCACCATAAAATCGGCATTAAAGCCGAGCTTGAATGAAACACGCCTCCGTGGGTTCCCGCAAACGGGAAGACCAAGGTCATAATGAGGAATAGGAGAAGGCCGTAAGCGAAAGCGGCCTTAATTTCAGGTTGTCGTCGTAGTTTCAACCCTCCCCACAGCATGAAGGGTCCTAGAAAAATCAATCCATTCTCCGCTAGGATGCGCTCAAGATTTACGGCCAACGCATCCGCGCGGACCCGTAAAGCCTGCCCCCACCCTGCCTCCATCCAGGATCTGATACTGATCGTGTCCGGGGGATAGCGAAAAAGTTCAGGGTATGAAGTTAACCAGAGTGTACGGCTTGTGCCGGGCGGCAAAGGGAACCCGACAACGGACAGATTCCGTAGAAACCAAGGCCCCATGACAATCGCATAACCAACCAATAGCAAGGGGATTTGCTGGAACCGTTTGTTGCGCTGTGAAAATATACCGATAAGTGCTGGCGCGCTGAGCAGCCATCCATCGGCGCGGGCCAGGTGCGCAAGCCCAACGAGTAACCCCATCCCTAATCCTTGCCAGAGCTTGGATCCGCGCTCCACCCGGATTAGCCAGAATATTCCCAACCCGATCCAGGCATAAAGGATAAACATATCCGTCGTCAAGAAGTAGGGGAAGAAGAATCCGGGGAAGGCCGCCAACAGCCCTGATCGAAATGCATCATCCTGATCTCCATGCAGTTTGAGGGACATGTGTGCGACGGCTGCCGGAAGCAATGCGAACAGGATCAAGAAAGGAAGCTGCGCCGATCTGAAGCTCAATCCCTGGATTGCCATCGAAGTCGCCGAGACGATCGAGGTTAACGGCATCCAGTACAGATGGGACGGGCCAGGAATCCCAGAAGGATCCGATATGTATGTCCAGATAAACGGCTCAAAAAAACCCCTGCCGGCGGCAAGTTCACGCCCTGTTGCGAAGTAGTAGTCTGCATCCATATATCCGGGGCTCTCAATAAAGACCGCTCCCAGCAGGGCAAGCATAACGCCGAGAACGACCAGGATCCCGATTCGAGACACCTTCATCGTAATTCCACCGCGCCAACCCCCGTAAGGGTGAGCTGGTAAGAGTCAAAGACGAATAGGTAGAGCTGTAAATCTCCCCACTCCATCTTCCCGATTTGATCGTAATAGGTCTGGAGCCATAGCAGGGTCGGATTTGACGCTGGACCAACTTGTTGGTTCAGAAACTCCTGTTTGAAAATTAGGAAGAAAACACGCCTCGCGTCACGCACGGCTGAAAGTGCATTTGGCTCCGCCAGCAGCCCGAGTACCTCCTGCGTAGGCCGGGCGAGGGTATCGGATCCGCTTCCCGGCGGATCTGCGATATAGGTTTGAGGAAGATTTGGTGAATAGTATGCCTGCGGGATCATACTTATCTTATTTGAATGAAGGATTACATCCCCTTCGATTAATTCGTCCTCGAGGAACTTGCCAACAGCTTCGAACGGAGCATATGGAAAACCTTCGTACTGAACATGCACGAATTGGCCAAGCATGGATCCGGAGATCAGAGCAGCCGCAAGTGCCACTCTCATTCCGGGGAGGCCGGCCGAGTTCGCGAGCGCACCACCTGAGAGCAATATAAACATCACCCCGGATGGGAGCAGCCCGCGCACAATATAGACTGGCTGCAGCTGTGAAATCACAAAGAGTATAGCTACCGGGGTGATTGCCAGAAATGCAAACCAGGCCAGTTCACGTGCAGGTTGTACGCGGTTTCTCAGGATTCGCAACATCAGCATGGCCAGAAAGACCACAACAGTGATGGAGAGAAATAAACCGAGAACGAGGAAGGCACCATCCAGCGGAAGGCCTGTGATGAACACCAGCATTGTCTGGATCAGGCTTGCGAGCGAAGGACGCTCTATCCAATACGCAGCGGCGACCTTGTTGAGCTGACCAGGGAGTTGGATTCCCCAGGGTAAATAGAGGACCACTGCTACCCCAATCCCTGTAAAAAGCCGACGCCAGAGGTCCGGCCGCCGAAACCAGAAAAGAGAGAAAGCCAATGGCATCAGGAAGACTGCTGCCAGAACGTGTGTGTACATCGCCAACGCAGCTGTCGTACCAAAGGCGACCCATGGCCAACGCGCATTGCAGTTGCAGCCCTGCCAGATGAAATAAGCGCTCATCAATAACCAGAGGCTGAGCAGGCCATACATACGTGCCTCCTGCGCATATTGAATCTGGAATGGTGAAAGCGCGAAGAGCAGGCCCGATATAGTCGCAGCACGAATCGAGATCATCCGATTCATCATTACAACCAGCACGATCAACACCATCAAGCTAATGAAAACCGATAACAAGCGGACCACAAGCACACTCGAGCCAAATAAACCGGTCCAGATCCACAGCAGCAGGTAGTAGAGCAGCGGGTGAATATCAGCGCTTCCGCTTGCGCCAGGTGTCAACGTCCCTTTAATCATGCCCTGGAGCCCGGTCTTAGAGAAGAGGACAGAGAACGCCTCGTCATACCATAGGGGTCGTGAGGCTAGATCCGGCAACCTGAAAAGAAATGCGAGCACAACCAGGCCGGCGAGCAGCCAGATTGGAGTTCTGGGAGTGGGAGCGGTCCCCCACCACGATTTCACTTCATCCAGGAACGCGCGCATAGGTATTCCGAGTTTGAGAGGTCGCTATGATTGAATGAGTTTGATTGTGTGAGAATATCACAGGCATATACCCTATTTGGCTATGCGAAGCGATCCGAAACCGGAAGCTGTATCCCGCGAACAACCCACCAACGAGTCCAGAGCAGCCCCAGGAACGAGATGATTGGGAGAGGAAAGTACATCCAAACACTCTCAATATTCCCAGCAACCGTCGTGAGGAATAATCCCCATAAACCAATGAGTAGCAGGATCATCATCCCCCACACGGCGAGCAGACCGCCCCGCTTCCAGCGTGATTCAAGTGACGCAAAGATCAATAGGAGTGCCGGGAGAAGAACAATATAATTCGTCGTCGCAGTGCGGAAGGCGATCAGATTCGTTACCACAAGGGTCAACGCGGCTGTCCATTGGAACCACGGGCCGGTGCTGCGGTGAGCGGCGACCCACTCAAATAGCAGGTCGAAGAGTAACACACCACTGAGGACCCATTCCAGGATCCGACCTCCTGCGGGAAGCGAATTGGCCAGGATCGAAACAGGAGAACCGAGTGCTGTGTAATCCGGGTAGGCCGCTAGCTGTTGCAGCCAGCGCATGGGCCAATCCGGCATGATGAGCAGACTGCCAACCATCAGTGCTGCAATCGATGCAAGAGTCGCTCCGACTAAACCCCAACGCCGAGAACCCGCACCCCAGAAAAGAACGAATGGTATGATCAAGAATGACATCTGCGGCTTGGCGATCGACAATGCCAGCAGGATCCCTGCCAAGGCATCATTCCGCATCTTGATCGCCAGCAGCGAGCCAATGATCAGCACCGCTTCGATCACAGCAAACTGCCCAACCACGATGCTTCGAATGCCGTGATACCAGAACACCGCAAAGAGAAGGATGAACGCAGCGGTCGATGTTCCTGGCTTCCAGCTTGCAAGCCGGAGGCCCATGTAAGCCAGGACCGGCAGACAGATCTCAAGAATTGTCATCCAGATTGCCCGGGCAGTGGTAAAAGGCAGCAACCCAAAAGGGGCAAAGAAGACCATCGCCGGGAGTGGATACACGAAGTGAGCGACATCTTCCCCGAGCTCCGGGTTGGCGGGCCGGCCGTAGATCATGTTCTGAGCCGCGAGGCTCACCTGGTCGTCATAGGGGTTGACGCCCTCCACTAGCCAATAGCGGGCACCTGTCCAGCGCGCAAGGAAGTCATTACCCCCAGGTGCTTGTTCGGCAAAACGGTAGTTGGCGATTGTCAACCCAACCAGAAGGCCCAATAACGCAATCACCAAGAAGATACGCACTACGTTTGGAGGATACCTCATGACCTGATCCCTACATTCACATACGAAGGCTGCTTGATGCCAAAAATCATCGTCTTCACTCTGGCCGGGACATGATCACGGCTTGATTGTCCTCATATAGTAGATCCCAGCCGGCGAGCTCCAGGCGAAGGTGAAGTGGGGCTTCAGGCTCGACCATGACAAGCATGATCTTCCAATCCGAAAGGATTTTCCCCCATGGATCCTCGCCCCGCCACACTGTGATGTATTGCTCCAAGATTGCATCATCAAAGAGATCCGTACGGCCATCAACAAAACTCAAACGCTCAGGGTAAAGCTCCCAGATTAAATACGCACCCCAATTGTAGCTGTTGAAAAGATTTCCCTTCCGAGTGGAGTTTTTAAGATATTCAATAGCTGCCTGGGGATACGCTTCAGCGATAGCTCGTTTGTTGGTTTCAGCCAAGAGTGGAAGCCGCATCTTCAAGCCTGCGGGGATCAAGAGCAGGATCAACAAACCGGTGTTTATCCAGTGCGTTAATCGCGTCGGGAGTTCCCCTTTCACCCATTCACCCCCGGGGAATCGATCAAAAACTGAGTCGAAATGGCGTGCCAGAATGGGTGCACTCACCAACGCGTACGTGGCAATATTCCGGACTGCCAACAACGACATGGCCATGAAGATTCCTGCGCTTATGACCTCCACTGGATGAATATCTACATTGGTTAAAGAAAACGCTAGCAGGGTCAGAAGAATCATCCATAGGAACGGTTGAACCTGTAGTTGATGAAAATCAGGGGACTGCCATTCTTGAATGTAATTCTGCAGCGACCCAATAGAGACTGTCCTTAAGGGATAAGTTAACATGGCAAACCCGTGAGGATTTAAACCCAGGAATCCAGCTGCTACTATACCCACGCCGACCAATCGCATTGCTGGAATGCGATGGATTCTCCATATCTCCATCAGTCGAGCACGAGTAATAAACCAGTCCCCTACAGCCTTCACGAAGATACCGAGCAGGTAGATCATGATCAGGATGAAGCCGATCGCGAACCCGCCATGCAAGTTAGCCCACAAACCCATCAGGGGTGGAAGGATCCAGAGCAGCCAGCCGGGTTTGGCGCGCTCTTTTTCCAGGACCCACAGGAAAACGCTCGACAGGAGAAAAGAGAAAATGTGAGGTCGAGCCGACCAATAAACGGCTGATGTGATCGCAGCTAGAAGGATCAGTACACTCTTTAATAGTGGCCTCGCCTTGGTTGTATCCCATAGGAAAATAAATGCTGCGAGAATAAGGGCAGCAGTAAGCAGGTTCAGCCCTGCGAATCCGGCTGCGATGTATGCAAAGTAGAGAGCCAGCTCGGCCAGCCAGCCGGGATAGATCCAAGGCTCTCCTTGTCTCGTTAAGGAGAAAGGATCAGCGTCCAGGATCGCGTGTTGCTCAACGATCCATGACCCTGCCCTCAAGTGCCACCAAGTATCGCTGGCGACAGACACCCTGACCGCCATTGTCAGAACCGCCAACATCGTAAACAGGAACATGAAGCGCTTGAAATTCATACCACCTCCCTGGTCTTCATGGAGTGCATCAGACATGCCAGCCCGATTATTCCAGCCAGGGTAATCCCAGCTCATCTATCGAGATGGAACGGGAGAGCTTGTAATAGACGTGATAATCCCCGATGATCGTTTCGCTCCACTCGAGCCCTGAATCGGTGAAGGCCTCAGCAAGTATCAGGTCCAAGGCTGGTGGTCCGGCAGTGATGAAGGCATGCCGGGGATGGGACTGCACCTCGAGTCCATAAGGACGATAGCGATCATCGCGAGCTGTATAACGCAGATCTGGATGGTAAGGCAATCGCGGGATGAAGATGAGCTGCTCTTGGGACAAGAAGGCCAGCGGAAAGGACACCCAGTAGGTCGAATAACCGTAGGCCTCGCCATTCTGGGTCAGGAAATCAATCAATGCCTGATCGTAGCTGTGATCGATACGGGTCACGGCATCAAATTGTGTCGTATATCCTGGCCCAGGCCGCTCGCCAGCTTCTAGTACTGCCCCTATATGGAAAATAAGCAAACCAGTGAGTAAAACCCAGCGGTAGGCAGTTCTGCGTGGCCAGGATCCCTGTGCTACGAATGAACCTCCGGCCAGAGCAAGGGGGATCGATAGAGGAAGAAAGTACCTTCCAGATGGATCCGCACCAAACGGGGTGAGCAAATACCCTATCACAAGCACTATACTCATCCCGACCAGCATGTGCGAACCGCTTCCTTGGGCCCTTTGATCGCGCCGCCGTCGAACGAAATCCACGAAAACAGCAAACCAGAAGGCCAGCACCAGTGGTATTCCAAGAACGAATAATGGAGATGGATCCCAGGGTGGACGCAAACCTAAAATCACGGTCGGGCCGAAGAGGAATAAATTCCGGAGATTAAGAAGCACTTGTGGTAGGAAGCCCACACCGGAGACGCCTGCGATTGCAGATCCAGCAAGCTCCCGGACCAGAGCAGAAGAACCGTGCTTCGCGCTCCATCCAATCACCGGAGCCAATCCTATGATCAGTCCAACAGCGGTCATTCCAACCCGCCGAAGGATCATTCCCTTATCCAGATCGTTTCGTAGCCGGCGCCAGAGGATGATAGCCACTGGCAAGCTGTAAACCAAAGTCAACCCAAATGTCCAAAAGCCGAGACCCACAACAAATCCCCATAGAGGATAAACTATAAATCGCCTCGGCAGATCCAGGATCTGCAGGCTGATCAAGATGATCAGATTACCGATGAGCAGTGCTTCTCCATATCCTCCCAGAGAGACTGTGGTGTATAAGATTAAATTGACCGCTGGTACGGCGAGGATCAAGCCTGCTACGAGCGCGGCCAGATGTGAGCGCAGGATGCGTCTGGCCAGGATGATCGAAGTCAAGATTGTCAACGTGTAGATCAGGACCTGGATCAACCGGATAACAAGCACCTCTTGCCGGAACAGGGCAAACCCGAGTGCAACAAGACTTGCGTCCAGGCTCCCCATGTAGGCTTGACCATAGAAAAACAGCGGCCAATCACCCTGGAGTATATGCCGGGCCATCAAGGCTACAATGGCTTCATCCGCATTGAATGGAAAAAGACCCTTCCCGAGCAGGCCAAGCCTGAGTACGATGCCCAGGATCAGGATCAGGACAGTGATCCAAATATCGAGGCGATCCTGGATTGAACGCTTTCGTGCTGTCGATGCAATCAATATAATGCTCTCATGCGAGTACGAAGAATCCTCCGTCCAGAATACCTGATCCCACTTCTCGCGGTCATCACACGCCTGATCCCAGGCACTCGGACAGTAGATGATGCGTATATTACCTTTCGATACGCACGAAATCTGCTCGAGGGCGTGGGCATGGTATATAACCCGGGGGAGTGGGTTCTAGGAACGACAACCCCGCTCTACGCCGGAGTCCTGGCATTTGGGGGACTTTTCTTTGGTGGCTCACGCGCTCCATTCCCGCTAATTGCATTAGTGATCAACGCACTTGCAGATGCGTTCACTTGTTTGATCTTGATCCGCCTTGGTCGACTGTTTGGATTCCCATACAGTGGCCTGCTTTCAGCTTTGTTTTGGGCGCTCAGCGCCATGTCGGTCACTTTTGCCATCGGGGGCATGGAGACAAGTATCTTCGTCCTTCTCATGCTGGCAACATTGTACTTACATTCCACCCATCGACCAATTCCTGCTGCACTCGTTGGTGGGTTAAGCTTATTAACGAGGCCAGATGCGCTTCTCTTCTTGCTTCCAGTTGGGCTGGAACGCTTGATCCAATTATGGAAGCGATCCCCTACTCGGCCAACAGCGATTGAATTATTCGCCTTCCTGCTGCCCCTGGCACCATGGGTGGTTATCTCTATACTCGCCTACGGAACTCCCATTCCACATTCCATCCTGGCTAAAGTTGGAGCCTATTCACTCCCACGCGAGGCGGCTTTCGTGCGTCTCCTCCAGCATTATGCAACCCCCTTCATGGGCAACCTGATCCTTGGACCGTTGGCCGTTGGCATTGGATTGCTTCTACTGCCCGCCCTGTGCATCATTGGATGGCAGCAAACGATCCGGCGCAGATCGAATACCTGGCCGCTAGCCGCGTACCCGGCTGTGTATTTATTCGCATTCAGCATCGCGAATCCCCTCATTTTTCGCTGGTACCTTGTCCCACCCCTGCCGCTCTACGTTCTAGGTATTTTTCTCGGTCTCGAGCAGCTAAGCAGTAATCGAATGGCACCCTATATCAAGTGGGCGGCTGCCGGTTTGATCGTGCTCCTGACGTTGAACGCGTGGACGCTGGCCCCTGATCATGGACCCAACCGACCTGCGCCAAGGATGTCCTACATCAAACTTGAGGAGATATACGTAAATGTTGCCCATGACTTACAGCCGCTTCTCCGCCCCGGCGATGTTATCGCCGCTGGTGACATCGGTGCTCTGGGCTATTACACTAAAGCTCCGATCCTGGATACCGTCGGTTTGATCACACCTGTTACCCTGGATTATTACCCCATCCCGGAAGAATATTACGTCATTAACTACGCTGTTCCTCCTGACCTGATTTTGGACGAGCTGCCAGCATACCTTGTCATCCTGGAAATCTATGGCCGTGAAGGATTGCTCCGCGACCCG
Source organism: Anaerolineales bacterium (assembly GCA_034430615.1). GTDB lineage: Bacteria > Chloroflexota > Anaerolineae > Anaerolineales > E44-bin32 > E44-bin32. The sequence continues at coordinate 73,992 of DAOUEJ010000165.1, forward strand.
CGATTCAACAACGACTACCAGCTCCTGAGTGCATATTCGACAGACATCTACGGTTCGGAAGCGATGCTGGTCTTCAAGCTTCGGAGTTTACAACCACCAACAAAATAAACTGCCCCGCGTATGCGGGGCAGCAAAATGCCATTTGCTATAGGTTCGTTATTCTCCCAGGTAATCTGCCAAGCGATCACGATGGGTTGGATGCCGCAGACGGCTTAGGGCTTGCGCTTCAATCTGCCGTACCCGTTCCCGGGTAACACCCATCTTCCTTCCCACCTCTTCCAGGGTATAGCTCTGCCCATCTAACAGCCCATAGCGAAGCTGGAGGATCCGTACCTCACGCGGCGGAAGCGTATTCAGGACATCCTTTAGATCTTCGCGCAGGAGATTCTGCGTGACGATATCGACAGGTGCCGGTGATTCTTCATCCTGGATAAAGTCACCCAGTACCGAATCTTCATCCTCATCTGTCGGGGTTTCCAATGAGAGAGGCCGTCTTGCAACCTGGATCATGTTCTCAACCTTCTTTGGAGAGACATCCAGAACCAGGGCGAGCTCATCCGTTGAAGGCTCCCGGCCATAGGTTTGAGTCAATTGGTGGGAGATGCGCAGGAGCTTGTTGATCTGATCTCCCATGTGCACCGGCACACGTATCGTTCGACCCTGATCTGCGATCGCGCGAGTAACTGCCTGCCTAATCCACCATGTTGCATAGGTTGAGAATTTGTGACCTCGGCGATAATCGAACTTCTTTGCAGCCCGGATGAGACCGATATTCCCCTCCTGGATCAGGTCCAGAAAGGGAACCCCGCGCCCCATGTATTTTTTAGCGACACTAATAACCAAGCGGGAATTCGCGGTGATCAAATGCTCGCGGGCTGCCCACCCATCCTCAATTACCCGCTGCATCTCCGCTCGCTTCTTGGGCGAGATGTATTTCTCTGCTAGTTGCTCACGTGCCTCGCGCCCGACTTCGATGCGTTTGGCGAGCGAGACCTCTTCCTGCGCGGTGAGTAAAGGAACACGCCCCACTTCCTTAAGGTACAAACCAACCGTGTCGTCTGCATCGATCGTAGACAACACGCTTCGTTCGAGTTCGCTCTCCTCCGCAGCGGCGAGTTCGTCCGCAGTATCTCCGGTCCCGGGCTCCTCGGATGCATGATCTAGGACACTGATTCCAGAAGAAAGCAACGCGCTGAAAGTATCTTCCAGCTGATCCAGATCATTCTCCGCATCAGGGAAGACGGCCAGGATCTCATCGAGCGTGACATGGCCGCGTTCCTTACCCAGCTCGATGAGCTGCTCTATGAGCGGATTTTCCAATTCGACTTCGTAGCCCGGATCAGAAACTGCCTGCATGGCCTGCTTGGTCCTGTAGTCGGATTGTGTTGGAGTTTTCCCGTTCTTCTTTGCAATACTTTGCTTGCTCAATTGCACCTTCCAATATCAGAATACTTCCATTGCGCAGCGACATCAAGCAAGTCCCCAGCCGGGGGACACTCCCCAAAGATCAGGCACCAATGCTTTGATGAAGGGGTGTTGATAGAAACTTGATACGCAATTACAGGTCAGGCCATTTTGTCTACCCGCCCGCCATTCTCATGCCCTGACATCATTAACCGGGTTGGAAAAGGAAGAGCACGGCAGCCTGTATTTCGTGGGCGGCACGTGCTCAATCACGGCGGGATTGAAATTGTGCTGACCTCGGAGATCACTATACAAAAAGGATCCAGCAGAGTCAATAAGCAAAATGGTCGATGTCATCTAAACTTTAAAAGTGAACACCTGAGATAATGGCAGAAACTTCTGCCCCTGCTAGATTTCTCCTTCCAAAAATTAGAAATGGACTTTGATCACTTCTATCGATGATTTCAGTCGGAAGATACTATTCGCTGACTTTTTCACCAGAGAGACGACCTGGGCTCATATTCAGGCTGCGCAGACTTTGATCCAGAGCTGTGGCTTGCCTTTGCGGTACCCTGGCCTAGCCCGCCAGGGCAGGCTACGAGGACTCCTTGCGCGTGTTTCGTTTCGTCCAGGGAAGGGACAGCTTCCCTGGACTGTCCGCCCAGGACAGGCTGGAGAAAGCATGTGCTGGAAACAGACGATGTCGAGACCCAGTGGGGCAAGATGATGCGCATTCTGAATGTGGATGTTACCTATGCACTCTCTCCCCAGGCCAAAGGCAAGGTCGAGCGTCCCTATCGCTGGCTGCAGGATCGCATCGTTCGAACCTGCGTCTATGAGAAGATCTCAGCCATAGATGAAGTCCGAAGCGTGCTGCGAGATGAGGTTAATCGGTACAATGGGAACCCGGTCCACGCCACAACCGGTGAAGTCCCCAGCATCCGTTTCGAAAGGGCCAGAAAAGAAGGCAATAGTCTCTTTCGCAAATTCACGATACCTAAACCCTATACCTCACCCCAAGATATTTTCTGTTTGCGGGAGAAAAGGATGACCAATTGATACCCCGGATTTCCTTATTCAAGCATGTTATTGATGTGCCTAATATGCCCCTCCGAGAAGTTGTAGAAGTCCATCTCGTACCTGATGAAGGAAAGCAGCTCATAAATATCCGTTTTTGGTGGAATAACAAGAAGGTGCATTCTCTTTCCCTGCCTTTGCAGGGATTTAGAGTCCAGTTTTCAAGTTTTCCTAACATAAGCCAAAATCCTTCCCCCGCCAAGGACGCCAGCATGCTTGACTGAGATTTTTCGGCAAAGTATAATCAGCCGGTTTCCCTGATTATTTCATCTTAGGAGGCAAAGCTGGGAGCACAAAAAAGAAGGACGCAACTTGCGGTCATCGGTTGAAGCCACCATGCGGAGTGTAAAAAACCCTTCCCCAGCCGGTTATTTTTACTGGCACGGGGTAAGTTCCGTATGAAGGTTATTGATCGGTTCCGCCGCGATGACCAATGTGCGACGTAGTCAGCGCTACCTGAAATCCCGAAATGATCCGGATATGCCCCGAAATAATGTTCCGAGCGGGCAGAGATGTTCTCCTGAAGCGCAGAACCTTTCTTTTTTTTATGCTGGTTCAATACTTATGGATTAGTTGGAAATTGGCTTTACAGTTTACAAATCAATGCCCGGGTTTATGAAGCACGTATTTTTACACTAGAGTCATACCGATTATTCTGATTGAATAATAAAAAGGAGCCCAAATGAACGAGCTTGTACCGATCGAACAAACGATGTTATGGGGCGTAATTGTCGTTGCTTTCATCAGCCTGATCTATGCTCTCTGGCTATGGAAAAACACAATTGCCAGAGACAAAGGCACGCAGAAAATGCAGGATGTGTGGCATGCCATAAAAACGGGAGCAGAAGGCTACCTGCGCAAGCAGCTCCGTACAATCCTGATGGCTGTTGCCGCTCTGACTATTGTTCTCTTCCTGAGCGTATATGTCGTTCCTCCTTCACGAGAGGCTGTTGAACGGTTCGGTGAAGGTGCAGTGATCATCGTTGCCATCGGACGTACAATCGCTTTCATTCTCGGTGCATCATTTTCCACTATTGTCGGTCAGTTAGGCATGCGCGTGGCCATTGAGGGTAATATCCGTGTCGCAGCTGAGGCTGTACGCGAAAACTACAATGGCACTTTGACAATTGCTTACCGAGCCGGCACTTTCACAGGAATGCTCACCGACGGCTTAGGCTTGCTCGGTGGTACAGTAATTTTCATGATCTTCGGCCGCGCCGCGCCCGACGCGCTTCTCGGCTTTGGTTTCGGTGGGACTCTGGTCGCCCTCTTCATGCGCATTGGCGGCGGGATCTATACGAAAGCCGCTGACGTCGGCGCAGATCTCGTGGGTAAGGTCGAAGAGGGTCTCCCTGAGGATGACCCCCGCAATGCTGGTGTTATAGCAGATCTCGTAGGCGACAACGTGGGTGACTGCGCGGGAATGGCTGCTGACATCTTCGAATCCTACGAAGTCACAATCGTCTCCACTTTAATCCTCGGACTCGTATTGCTTCACTTAACCGGGGACACCTTCTGGATCATCTACCCTCTCGTCGTGCGAGCGATTGGCGTAATCTCCTCGATCATGGGAACTCTCACCGTCCCTATCTGGGAAAATTTCCCGATAAAGTTTCTTCGCGCGAAGGATGCCGAGGAAGCCATGTTCCGCTCCTATGAGGTTTCCAGCATTAACACCGTGTTGTGGGCGTTTCTCTTCGCTCTGATCTATGCTGGCGAGTGGAAGCTGGCGCTGCTTAATGCCGTCGGAGTTGGCTTAGCGGTAGTTTTCAACCCACTTTCCTCTTACTTCACTTCTTACAAGAAGAAGCCGGTGAAGGAAATCGTCGAGTCGATGAAGACAGGCACTGCAACGACTGTTCTTTCAGGCCTCGCAGTGGGTCTAGAAGCGAGCGTATGGAGTATTTTAATTCTTTGTGTAGCGCTGGCAGCAAGTTACTTACTTTACCTGGGAGAAGCACCGATCTATGCCTTGTACGGTGTGGCCATGGTCGGAATTGGCATGCTCTCGCACACCGGCAACAACGTTGCTATGGATTCCTTTGGGCCGATTGCCGACAATGCGAACGGCATCGGCGAACTGACAAGCGTTGGCGAGAAAGCCTGGAAAATCATGGCTGAGCTCGACGCAGTCGGCAATACCACCAAGGCAATCACAAAACAGATCGCCATCGCCTCAGCCGTTATTGCGGCAACCAGCTTGTTCTTCTCTTACGTGACCGATATTGGCATCATGCAGGAGCGTCTCGGCGTGGAGGTCATTAATTCAATCCGAATATCGACGCTTGACACCGTCATTGGCTTCTTGGTTGGTGGCGCCCTTCCCTTCCTCTTCTCATCCTTCAGCATCAAAGCCGTGGCGCGGGGGGCAAACCTGGTTGTCGAGGAAGTAAGACGGCAGTTCCGAATTCCTGGCGTTCTTGAGGGAAAGGTTACCCCTGATTACGCAAGGGTGGTCAGTATTACGACAGCCGCCTCTCAGAAAGAACTCCTTAGTCTTGCCGTACTCTCCGTGGCTACTCCTCTGCTTGTGGGTCTCTTCTTCAATGTTGAAGCGCTCGGCGCCTTCCTGGCCGGCGTGATCCTATCCGGACAGCTGCTGGCTGTATTTATGGCCATATCCGGCGGCGCCCTGGATAACGCCAAGAAGTTCATCGAGGATGGTAATCTCGGCGGCAAAGGCTCACCCGCTCATAGAGCCGGCGTCGAAGGTGATACGATCGGTGACCCACTCAAAGATACTGCCGGACCTGCGCTTAATCCGATGATCAAGGTCGTCAATCTCGTCAGTCTCCTGGCGGCACCTCTAATCGTTAAATACCAGGGGACGACTGGCTCATGGATCGTTGCAGCCATCTTACTCGTGATGACGATCTGGGCCATCCGCAAAAGCTCCACCCCGATGAAGCACCATGAAATCGAAAAGGCTCACGCAGAGGCATAAACAAAATCACCCTTGCACCGCTTTCTATTAGTGGGCTTCCCTTTTGGAAGCCCACTATGTTTATTGGTAACTGCTCAGGCACCTGAGTCAAAGGTAATGGAATGTAAAAGCGCACCTAGGTGTGCGCCTGAATTTCAATTTACCTTGAGTTGGCTTATGCAGAGGGGCACGTCGCCACTGTGCCCTTACTTGGTTAATAAACTGTTGATCGGGAGAGGGGGAAACCTCACGGCTCCCCCTCCCACACCATCGGACACACCGCACCTCCGGTGGGTGCAGGTGTGCGGGTCCGCATCCGGCGGTTCGGTCAAGTTAGCAAAGCAGAGCTTTGCATTGGGTGATTTCTCATTCCGGTAGACCTGGGGCCTCTCGTCCCTGATACATACCTAGCACCTTTAGTGTTTACTTCCGTATCTGGTCTTGGCCAGCTTTCAACTGACTTCGCTGTTGCTCTTCTACCTTCTACCCAATTCTTGATCGTTCGGCCCTTCCCCCTGTAGGCAGGTTTCCCTGCTCGCCCTGGATGGTCGTTACTCCATCGACTACTTCGGCCTCTCCCGAAGGACATCGGGATGATGTGCTGACTTCTGCGATGCGGCCAGAAAACCTCTCGATCTCCTCAACCTCATTTCGAGACACGCCGCAGATCTCCCCGGATAAGGTACGCTAACTTTACCCTGATCCTCGCTGCGTTTACGTAGGACCGCTTTGATCCTTGTGGGGCTTCACTGTCACTTGCCAGCTCACCCGACACTTCACGCCTCCTTACGCATTTTTCACCTGCACTGCGAGCAGGCGCAAGTGTGTCCATCAAGTCCAATTTTTGCTCTCCGGCATCCTCCCCACACCCGTTCGCACGAGCGCAGTTGCTTCACAATCCCCGCAACACAGCGGAGTGGGGCCGGCTAGCGGTTCGTCGGATCAACGTCCGCAGAGAATTTCCACCTCCTATTTATCGCTCATGCCCGGCGTACATATAAGTAAAGAACGGTGGGACAAATGTTTCTCCCCACGCTGGCGATAGGTTGTTGGTAGGAGCATGGGGCTCCAGCTTGAGATTATGATTGCATGTGACAATCTATGCCCGGGTTTTAAAGCACGTATTCTTGCACTAGCGTCAGGGATTTAATACTCTCAATGCAAGGGTTGACGTCATTTGAGCAGACCGCAATTTGGACCATATTAGGAATCGCGGTCCTGGGGTTGCTCTACGCGTTTTTTTTACACGCCCAGATCATGAAAGAGGAGAGGGGCAGCGAGCAAATGCTGAAGGTATGGCGTGCGATTCGGGGTGGAGCGGATTCCTACCTCCGCCGTCAACTTCGATCCATCCTACCCCTGATCGCAGTACTCACACTCGTACTTTTCTTCTCTGTTTATATCGTCGAGCCTTCCCCGTAAGCGCTGGAGCGGTTCGCGGGGATGTCCGATAATTCCGTCCGGCTCATCATTGGCTTTGACCGGGCGATCTCCTTTGTGATGGGTGCTATTTTCAGCCTGCCAATGGGACAGTTCGGCATGCGGATGGCTCTCCAGACGAATGTCCGGGTGGCGGCTGCTGCCCGCCGCTCCTTCGGTGATTCACTGCGCATCGCCTATCGGGCGGGCGCGGATCACCGGCATGCTGACAGACGGACTAGGGCTGTTCGGCGGAACGATCATATTTATCATCCTCGGCATCGCTACCCCTGATGCGCTTCTCGGGTTTGGGTTCGGCGGTACGTTGCTGGCCCTCTTCATGCGGGTCGGAGGTGGGATCTTCACCAAAGCCGCTGATGTCGGTGCTGACCTTGTAGGCAAGGTCGAAGCAGGGATGCCCGAGGACGACCCGCGTAATCCAGCCGTCGTCGCTGATCTGGTCGGTGATAATGTCGGAGATTGTGCCGGCATGGCGGCAGACATCTTCGAATCCTATGAGGTCACGATCGTATCCGGCTTGATTCTTGGCCTGGCTCTCTGGCATCTAACCGGTGATTTGGATTGGATCATCTATCCGCTGCTCGTGTGCGGTATCGGTGTGCTCTCCTCCATCATTGGAACCTATGTTGTGAGAGGAGGACCCGGCAAGAGCGGCAATGCGATGAAGGCTATTTCCCGCGGCTACCTCTCTTCCGCCGCGATCTCGGTCGTCCTATTCGGGTTGATGGCTTTCTTTTATTTGGGCAACGACATCCCCGGTGGGTGGTGGCGACCGTTCCTTGCGACAACCATAGGCGTGCTTTACCATTGCCCGCCTGACAGAGTACTTTACCGGCAGGCACGGTAAGCCAGTGAAAGAGATCCGTAAAGCGACGAATACCAGCCCGGCAACGACCATCCTAAGTGGGATTGCGGTTGGCTACGAAACGAGCGTCTAGTCGATCCTTGTCATCGCGGTTACGATCTTTGCCTCCGTTTTGATCTTCCGGAATATCCCCGGAATTGAATCAGTTCACCAAGTTACCTTTATCCTTTATGGTGTCGCCATGACCGGGATCGGGATGCTCACGCTTACTGGGAATAATGTGGCGATGGACTCCTATGGTCCAATCGCGGACAACGCTGCCGGGATAGGCGAAATGTCGTGGGGCGATAACAAGGACGAAGAAACTGTGCAGGCACGACGAATCATGGCCGACCTTGACGCAGTTGGAAATACAACCAAGGCGATCACCAAGGGGGTCACCATCGGTTCTGCCGTAATTGCTGCTGTGGCGTTGTTCGGGTCCTTCATCGTAGATGTGACCCGGGCGCAGGTCTCGCTCGGTATGCCTTTGGCCGAGCAAATCCAAACGATCTGCATCCGGATCGATGTGCCGCAGGTATCCGTAGGCATGCTGATCGGTGGAGCGTTGCCGTGGTTATTTTCATCCTTCACGATCAATGCCGTCTCACGTGCGGCGGCGCTGATCGTCGAGGAAGTGCGCCGGCAGTTCAAGCTCGGTGTGCTCGAAGGAAAGGTTGAACCGGATTACCGTCAGGCGGTGGCCATCTCGACCACGGCCGCCCAGAAAGAGCTGATCTCGCTCGCATTGCTCGGCGTGATCACCCCCATCCTCGTCGGGCTGGTCCTGCGGTTAGATGCGTTAGGCGGCTTCCTGCCTGGTGCCATCCTCTCTGGACAGCTGCTTGCGGTCTATATGAACAACGCCGGCGGCGCCTGGGATAACGCCAAGAAAACAATCGAGGACGAACCATCGGATCCGGCGGCGAATCGCGGCAAGGGCTCAGAACGCTACAAAGCGAGCATCGTCGGCAATACAGTCGGCGACCCGATGAAGGATACTGCCGGCCCGGCGCTCAACCCGATGATCAAGATCGTAAACCTGGTTTCTGTGATCATCGCGCCTGGCGTTGTGCAGTACACGGACCTCGGGATCGGTGGCTGGGCTTTCGTCCTTGTACTGGTCGCGATCTTGATCTGGGCCATCTAGCAGAGTAAGCGTCCTGCTCCCGAAGTCTCAATTAGCGACGTGCCAACTTCATAAGCGAATCAATATAGTTGGTGAGCAGCCCGGTATTTTTGCCGGGCTGTTTGTTTTTCATGGAGCAGAACTATGCTATACAATCCACCCTCATGAAGCCCACTCTATCTCGATCGCGGTTGATTCACCGATTAGGATGGACGCTATACTTCGCCATCCTGATCGGCTTGCGGATTCGCTTTCCAATACGGGCTTTCACACAATTTGGTATGGGCGCACTGTTCGATACTTTGTGGAGCTGTGCGTTCGCTCTCGGAATCGCACTCGCTGCTTACGCTTTGGGGAATTCAATCCTTTATAGATGGTGGCCACATCATTTGGATCGATTCGCGTTGGTCAGCACAGTGTCATTCTCCCTTGGCTTAGGGTTCTTCGCGCTCGTATTAAGCTGGCTCGGGATGCTGCGCTTGCTGAGCGTTGGGTCGATCTCAGGCATGATCCTCGTATCGGCATACCTCCTCGGTGACCGAATCTCCACACAAGCAGCGATATTCAGATCTTTCTTGAGAATACTGCCTGCGAGATGGATGAGATCGCGGTGGATTATTCGTATTGCCGTGATGATTGCACTTTCCATAGGCTTGGTTGCACTCCTAAACACACTCGTACCAGCCTGGGATTATGACGGTTTAATGTATCACCTGACCGGCCCGCGAACCTTCCTGAAACAGGGGGGGATTTTTCCGAATCAGGAGATCTGGTATGTAAACGGTCCATTCAGTATCGAGATGCTCTTCACCCTCGGACTAGCCTTTGGAGATGTTCTTACCCCTAAGCTTCTTCACCTGCTATTCGGTTCTCTCTACGTGCTGTCAACCTGGTCATTTTCCCGTAGATGGCTTGGGTCACGCTCTGCATGGATAGCGTTCGCCATTTTACTGGGCATGCCAACACTTCCGATTTGGTCTGGTTTCGCGTACATCGATATGGCCTGGAGCCTGCTGGAGTGGCTTGCGCTAGCAGCCGCTGTAGAATATTTCCGTACCCGGGATGGCGGCTGGTTAACCATGTCTGCGGTATTTCTCGGGCTGGCGCTGGGGACAAAATATCTGGCGCTTATGGGCCTGATTGTGATCGCGATCCTCTATGCTTGGGATGCTCGACGAAAACCACCTGCCGCAATCGCAAGTGATGCGCTTCGCGTAGGTCTAATCCTGATCGGGATTGCGGGTTTCTGGTATTTGAAGAACTGGGTCTGGTTTAAGAACCCGGTATACCCACTCTATTTCGGAGGCCCAGGTTGGTCCACAGAACGGCTCACGCTTTACAATGATTACCTGAAAAGTTTTGGCACAGGACTTTCCCTCGCATCACTTGTTTCGATGCCCGTTACGATTTACACCCGTCATGCCTTGTTTGGCGCGGTCATGAATAGAAACGATATTCTCAGCCCGCTATTCATCCTGGCATGGCTGTACCCCTTCACTCGTAGAAGGCAGGAAACCAATATCCTGGTGGCAGCGATTGTGTTCCGTGTCGGCTTGTGGGTGATTGGATCACAGCAAATCCGTTTCTTACTTCCAATCGATCCTGCAATCGCCATCCTATGTGCATATGTGATTGCTAACAGTGAAACTCGGTTGGTCTCATGGCCTAGTTTGAAATTATTTCTTCCTTCCTTGGCAGTGGGGTTGATGCTTATCACACTCTTTTACCAGGTTCAACTCGCTCGCCAGCTTCGACCCTGGGATGTCATTATTGGCCTCGAAAGCGCGGACGAGTTTCTCAACCGAAACGTCGGGGATTTCGGCGCGGCGCATTTTATTCAAAATGAGCTTCCAGACACAGCCAGAGTGCTACTCTTGGGTGATGGGCGCAGCTATTATTGTTCCCCGAAGTGCATCCCGGATCCTGATCACTTCCGTTGGGCCGCATTGATTAGTTCTAGTAATAATCCAACCGAATTGCTTGACCGAATGGGTGGACCAGAAATTACTCATTTTATGATCAGTCTCGAGGATCTGGATTTCCTGCTTCAACATGATCCAAGTGGGATTCTGTCCGAGGGAAACCGATCAAATAGTTGAATGGAAGTCATCCGGTGAACTAATAGATATTTATTCCGACGATTTGGCCCGGATAATGCACCTTACAGAAAATGGAGGATGATTTCTGTGTGGTGGATTCCGAGTAGAAGAATCCGCGGCTGGTTCGATCAAGCAGAAGGTTACAATCCTCGCTGAGCATATTT